>JAPUUO010000022.1:0-12471 GCA_026967815.1 Candidatus Bathyarchaeota archaeon
TATCTATCCGCTTTTGAGAATGGCATCCTCAAGCTCTTTCTCGTCAAAATCTAAGAGAAGTTTGATTTTTCCATCTACTGCTACACATATGTCTTGGATTCGCAGTTCTTCAAAACGTGCTCTATTCATTCAATTACCTTCGCTTTCCTAATTTTTTCCTTTCCGCTTCAACCTTTTTCTTTAACACCTCAAAATACCCCGTAGCATCCAGAAGATTATCTCGGTCACTTTCAAAGTTTTGGAGTTTCAGAAGGGCGAACCATCCTTCTTCATACGGGTCTTGGTTTACAAGCTCAGGCCTTTCTGATAATTTCTCATTAACCTCTACTATGACGCCACTAACAGGCGATATCAAGTCGAGTATAGTCTTTGTGGATTCAAAAGAAGCCACTTCGTCCAGTTGTTCAATTTCTGTGCCAACATCCCTGAATTCAACAAATATGATGTCTGTGGCCATGCTCTGCAGGAAATCTGTAATTCCCACTCTTGCTTTGTGCCCCTCTATTCTCGTCCAGCAATCATTTTCGTTATAGAGTAGATCCTTTGGTACTCGGAAAGTCCATTTCAGCACTCTGAGCTGATAAGAATCCTCGCTTTTCACGCGCTCACTTCCTCAAAATCTTGTCGATCAAAAAGGCTGTTTCATCAGCAATCTTCTTTGCAAGTTTTTCTCCTTCAGGACCAATGTCTGCAGACGTTTTTGGTTTCAACCCATGCTTTTGGACACTTTGAGGAATGAATATTCTTCCTCTTATTTTCCCTCCATTTTTTGCAGTCATTTTTGTGGCACAACGTTCAGCACATCCATCAATCGTAATAATCGGATATTTCTTAATCCATTCAGAATGAGGTTTGACGCCGGCAATAAGAGGGAGAATACAAACCAGTACAGAATCTTCTGGCTTCAATTCTTCTACCACCTTGAAGGCGCAAGCACGAGCCACTGAACCCAATGGTTTGTCCATTCCTGCACAGGCGACGACTGCAACCTTTTCTTCTTCACTCAACCAGTGACACCTCTCAATTTTTTTCTTCCCAAGACTTCATCTACTTTTGCAGCGATTTCCTTCGCTACTTTAAGAGCAAGTTCCTTTTCTTCGGCGCTGAGTTTGTCCCTTGATTTCGCTTTTAGACGGGGGTATTTTTTTATAATTTCTGAGACAACAATTGTTGCAACTGGTTTACCGCTATATTTTTTGGTTCCAACCTCTGCACATCTTTTGTCGCATCCATCGACAGCAATTGTTGGAAATACTTTCGCAAAGGCTCTTTCGTCTTCGCTTCCTGCAAGAAACAATGGAAGGCATATAGTTACTGTATCGTCTGGTCTCAGTTTTTCCAGTACCATGCGAGTCGCGATGCGGGATATGGTGCCTTCAGGTAAGTCTTCGCCGCTGCAGGAGACTATTCCTACTTTGTCTTTTGCTATAGCCATCTAATTCACCTATTTTTGTTTGTCTCATCGATTTGTCTGACAATTTTCTCGGCTAACCTACTGGCAAGTTTCAACCCTTTTGGATTCAACTCGATGACACCTTCTGGTTTCAGACCCCTGTTTTCCCGCAAAACGTCGGTGACCATGAAGCTGGCCACGAGCTTGCCTTTGGAGGCTTCTATGTTCTTTCGCGCACATTGAAAAGGGCAACCGTCAACAGATATACAAGAGTTGGTTCTTACAAGTTTTAGAACTGTTTCATCGCCAATTGTTATCAAGGGAAGGCAAACAGTAGTAGCCTCGTTTGGCCGCAACTTTTCCACGACTTCATACATGGCTGTTCTGCCAACAGTTCCCAAAGCCTTCCCAATTCCACTGCATGAGATTACAAATATTTTTCCAGATTTTGACATAGAACCACCACTTAATAGTTCCTAAGCTTTTTAATCAAAGCCAAGACTTCTTTCTTTTCTGGAAAACTTAGTGCACTGGGGGCGCATACTCTTCTGCAAGAACGGCAAAAAACCACGCAGTTATTCGGATTTTCAACAACCAATTTCTTTGGTTGTCCCTTTACGATGTATACTTTGTGAGGGCAGAACTTTAGACATTGAGGGTCGCTGTCGCATAAATTGCATTTGTCATAGTTTACTTTTGGAAACCACTGTATCTTGTTGCGAGGCACACCCATGTAGGTTTCTTCAGACAGTTTATGCAGCCTCCTCTAGGGCTTTTCTTACTACTCCAAGCGCGTCTTGGGTCTTCATATCTCTGATATCCAGGGGAATCAAATCTTTCTTCACATCAAGTCCAGCAGCTTTGAAAGCATCTCGGAATAGTTTCTTCTGCATCACAGAAGCGCAACCAGTGATCATGTATTTTCTGCCTTTCTTCAGAAACTCTGCCAGAAACCGGTCTCCATCTTCGTCACAGAGCATTGGATGCACAAACGCATATTCAACTGGGCATTCGGCTCGAATGATGTTGATAAAGTCCCAAATGTCCATTTTGGAAAATCCAGGACATTTTCCAGTACATACACATAAGATGAACCCAATTTTCCTTTTTTCACTCTTTTCTTTTTCCAACGCGAAGCATCTCCGCCTAGTTTTTTCCGCAATCAAAACAAAGATTGTCGTCCATGTTGGTCCAAAAGACTTTCCCGCACTTCTGACACGTAACTTTTTTCAGCATATCTCTTTTCGGTTTCGCCGCTCTTAAGGCATCTAAAAGTTTCTGGGTACACGCGCAACTGTCTTTTTCCTCTTTACTCATCAGCCCTTTCCTCCAATAACTATGTTACAAAGTTCTTGTTGCGGGGGAAATATTGCCTGGTTCGCAGACCAAACCTCACAAGGAAAAGCATCAGCGGAACTTCCATCAGAGGTCCAATCACTGTGGCTAAAGCAGCGCCTGAATTGAGACCATACAGGGTTGTTGCGACTGCAATGGCCACCTCGAAGTGGCTGCTTGAACCTATCAGAGTGGTGTCTATTGATGTTGCATAGTCCCAGTTTAACAGCCAAGATATTCCGTACGTTATTGTAATCATTGTAGCATAAATGAGCAGATTTGGCACCGCGAGGTAAGCCACAAGAAGCGGATCGTTGAGGATTATCTCTCCTTGAAATGAAAACATTACGATTAGAGTGAGCAGCAACGCGATGATAGATATTTTACGCACAATTCCAAGATAGGTATGACCAAACCACTCTTTTCCTTTTCTTCCTATCAGTAACTTTCTGGAAACTGCTCCCAAGGATACTGGAAGAGCTATGAAAATGATAACGCTCATGGCGATCAGATCCCATGGTACGGGTATTCCGCTTACGCCTAGATAGAATGCAGATTGAGGGGCGTAAAGGGCGAGCATCAGTAGCGCGTTGATAGCGGTGTTTATTAGCCCTTGAGCGAGGTCTCCCTTGGCCAGCATGATCCACCACATGACCATCGCCGTACAGGGAGACATACCTAGAAGTATGATGCCAGCTCTTTGAAATGGATCGGTAATAAATAGGTTAGCGTAGAGTGTCATTAAAGGCGGAGTAATGACCCAATTCGCAATTATGGTGAAGAGCATGGGTTTCGGCTTCCTCACCGCTTTCTTAATATCAGTAAAAGCTATGCCCACGACTGTTGGGTACATCATGAAGAATAAGCAGATGCCAATTGGAATCGATAACTGAGCGTATTTCAAGGAATCTAAATATCGCCCGAAGTCTGGAAGAAACCTTCCCAACAAGAGACCAGTGACTATGCAAATGGCGATCCACAAGGTAAGATATTTCTCAAAAATGCCCAGAGCGACTGTTTTCTTGGCCATTCTGTGTTCTCCGTGGAAGATGAAAATGGTGTAAATTGAAATATTTAAATATATCTATTTGATTCTTTACATGACAGAAATTCAAGAAGTTTGAAAACGGAGTGGTTAGGTTGAGCAAAGAAGCTGTTGAAAGATTGATTTCTTCCGGAGTCTGTCCTGCAGAACGCGCCTCTGAATATATAAAGCAGCTTGAAGCACTTTCAGCTAGTATATCCTCGAAGAGATTAAAGGCAGAGGCTAGGCTTTTTAAAGCATTTTCAGATCCCACAAGATTGAAAATCTTGAAGCTTTTGACCCATAGAAAAATGTGTGTTTGTGAATTGAACTTGGCAATTAACACTTCGCAACCCACAATTTCTCACCATTTAAACATTCTGGAAAACGCTGGGCTAATACGTAGCGGAAGACAAGGGAAATGGATTTTCTACTCGATTTCAAATGATATAGTTTCGTACCTTTTGAAAGGCTTTAAGAACTCAACTTTGCATCTGGAAGGTGAAATGGAAACCACTTGAATGAGAGACCATGAACAGCCACAATTTTACCTATGATCTCGCGTTTTCCTACAGACCATACAACTTTCCTGCCCAATAGCCGAGTTGCCTGACCAAATGATCTAACATCAGCAAACTGAACGATACATTCTTTTGGACGTTGAGTTTTTGGTCCCGCCCGACAATTTACAACTACTCCTCGAAGAACCTGTAATACAGCCTCTGATCCACTCACAACAAGCTCATCATCTTGCTCATAGAGTAACAAGCATTTAACTTCTGTGCTTAGAAAAGAAAAAAACCCTTGTTTTCAAACATTAAGAGCAGAGATGCAGCTTGCAATGTTGCACCTTAAATGTCCGCAAAAACTTAAAATGGATAATAAGTAGCTAGTTGTGGCTTGTTGGGTTCAGTATGAAGATCTTGGTCTTGGGATACGGAAACATTGGTTCTGTCCTGGCTGCGGACTTGGCAGAAAGCATGCCTTCAACAACAGTTGTTATCGCTGGTAGGCGCGTAAAGAGAGCTAAAGAGGCGGCTATTGCTATCCGCAAAGAAAACGTGACTAGCATTGGATTGGATGCGAATGATTACCATGAGCTCGTCCGTACTATGAAGGAGTTCGACCTTGTAATCGGGACTCTGCCAGGGAACGTTGGGTATCAATCAGTCAAAGCTGCCATTGACGCGAAAGTAGATGCGGTGGACGTTTCCTACATGCCCGAGGACCCTCTAACGTTAAACGAAGATGCCGTTGAAGCTAATGTGACAATTGTGCCTGACTGCGGAGTTGCACCGGGACTAAGCAATCTACTTGTAGGTCATGCCATCAGTAAACTCGACAAGGTTGAGAATGTATACATAATGGTCGGCGGCCTCCCAGAAGAGCCAGTACCCCCTTTAGGTTACACAATAACTTGGTCCGTAGAGAACCTCCTAGACGAGTACACCAGAAAGGCGAAAATTGTAGAGAATAGCAAAGTCGTGGAAGTGGAAGCGTTAACAGGACTGGAAGTAGTTGAGTTTCTAGGCGTTGGTAAACTTGAGAGTTTCTATACAGATGGACTTAGAACGTTACTCTATATGGCAAAGGGGGTCAAAAACATGTGGGAGAAAACGCTTAGGTATCCCGGACATGTTGAGAAAATAAAGCTGCTAAAGGCTCTGGGCTTTCTTGACGAGCATCCAATAGAGATCGAAAACATCCAACTGCCTCCGCGAAGAGTCACCGTCAAACTCTTGGAGAAGAAACTCCGAAGACCTGAGATCAGGGATGTATTGGCAATGAAGGCGGAAGTGAGCGGAACAGCCAGAGGGGCAGAAAGATGCTATGTTTACCATCTCCTGGACTGCTATGATAAAGAACATGGAGTAACCGCAATGGCCAGAACCACCGCATTTCCAGCCTCAATCCTAGCCCAGTTGATAGCTCAAAAAACCATAGAAGAAAAAGGTGTTGTCCCCCTAGAAAAGCTTGGAATCAAAGAGAAGATTTTCAATAAAATCATAGCCGAACTGGAGAAGCGACGAGTCAAAATAGTGGAAAGTTTGCGCCATCAGTAATGGCGACGCGTATTCAATTTTTTTGCGAAACTATTTTTTTCTTTCTTGACAGCTTTGTCCAATTATTAGTATTTACAAAATCTGAATAGCAGGGTCGACAACAGCGAACGTTTGCCAGTCATCTTTCTCCTTTGACCCAGCCTCCAATTCTAAGTTCCTTCACCGTCATCGTGACTAGTTCAGGTTCATGTAACTTGTATCTGTCTGTTTCGTCAATGTAGGAGATTCGAGGTTTTATTGTGAAGGTTTCTACTGACTGCGCTCCGACGACCATTTTTACATCTTCGGTCTTAAGCGGATTCAGCTTCTACGCAAGCCAAAGAATCGGAAGTGTCAGAATTTCGCAAGCAACACAGTGCTGGACGTGCTTATCAATAATATGATCATCATGACGCACGCATGGAGTTGCCATTTCTCACATCTAGTTTAAAGTTTCCTTTGTCTCTCTTTAGAATGCGCTCCTTATCAGGTAGTTTTCCGTTTTCCCACATTTCCCAACGGAGCTCCTTGCAAATCCATTTCTTGCCCATATGTGCAGCCAGCACGGCATGCTTACATTCTTTCGGAACTGGAATTAATTTGTCGAGAAACTGAAACAGCTTTTCGATTTGTCTTTTAGGGAAATAGGCGTAGTATTCAACGTTTTTCACTTCAAACGCATAGACGTGTTCACCGCGTCGTGCTATGATGTCCGGTAATGGAGTAAGGCTTGGGTTGCTAACAGGTATCCTCACAGCTTCGTATCCGTTTTTCTGCAACATTTTGACTAGCACGGTTTCGCTGCGGAATCCTCTTCGACGCCAGTTTCGGAGGTCTCTTTTACTGGAGCCTTTTTTCATTTTTTCTCTCACAATCTCTTGAAATTTTGCAGTAAATCCAAACTTTCAAGTTTGCTTTTACCTTCTCCTTTTCTTAAGCAGTTTACGAATTATGTCATCGTACGTTTCGCCTTTGCGGCCTTTCTCTTTTAACATCTCCACGGTTTCTCTGGTCACTCTTATACTTGTAAAGCGTTTTTCTTTAGATTCACTCACATCTATCACGTTACATTAGGATTATGCACAATGCATATAAAAGCATAATGTTGCAGCGAAAGCGCCGATTATGGTAGCTTCATTAAAGTAGTGTACCAAAATCTATGGACATTGCAAAAAACTAGCTGAAAATCACAGAAAACCCAAGATGCTGCACAAGTGACCCACTTATGCACATTTGAGCGTTTAAGTCATGTAAGAGCACATTTTACACATAGCTGCACTAAAAAGTGAATAAGGTACGTTGATGGATCAATTCAAGAATACTCTCGTCTACTGAGCTACAGTGATGATATTCTATGCTTTTGGTTTTTAGACTATATAGTAGTCGAGAACTTTTTTCATTCTTTTCGGCGTGTTTTCACCTATTAATCGTCTGAGTAAGCGAATGATTTCAGGTTGGAAGCGGGCTAGATCAGTAAGTGTGACTAAGCCAACAAGTTTTCCTTCTGACACAACTGGAAGTTTTTTCACATTGTTTTCGAACATAAGTTTAGCTGCTTCTTCTAGGTCAGTTGTGGGTGAGACTGTAAGAACACGAGTAGTCATTATTTCGCCTACCTTGGTCTTTTCTGGGTTCTTGGTTGCAGCTAGTACTCTTTTCAGTATGTCACGTTCGGTCAAAATGCCAACCAGCTTGTTCCGTTCAATCACAACTAAGCAGCCGATTTCATGCTTGTTCATAATTTCCACGGCTTCTTTTACTGTGGAAACCGCATCTACTGCGATCACGTCCTTAATCATGACATCTTCAACTTTGAGCGACATCGAAACATCAAATCTAATGCTGCCTGTTAGATTTATAAGGTGATCTCAAAGATCTACGCCGTGTATGCTTTTGTATCCACCGAAAGCTCACTGCAGCTTTGATTCTCACTGTTTTCACCAGATATCTAGGGAGTTGTGAAGTGACCAAAAAGAAGCTTAATTCGAAGCGTTTTAGCCTAGCCTATGCATTTTGAGCTGCTTTATGTAGGCAAACCTATGTGAATTATTGACGTATTTACATAACAGTAATCACTTGCAGTGATTACGGTGATGATGGTATTAGCTATCCTTTTATTCATCACTAACCCTCACTAAAGCCAGTAAGGGTTCTCAGCGCGGATACAAAAGCATCAACACCTTCTTCTTGTCGGTTTATTTTTAGCTATGCTATCTGAGTATAAACAGTTGCCTTGATTTCCTGTTGGAGAAAAGCTTATCCTTTTCCGGTCAAGAAGGCAAAGCATTTTTCAAAATAGGGCTGCCAATAGTTTTATTCTTTCAGAAGTGTTAATGCAAATTATGTTTGGAGGATTAGAGTATGAAAGTCTTTAACGAAAATTTCGAGTTTTCCACCCAGGGTGAAATCAGCTTTGAAGACCTCACAGGGAAGGTCCAAGACATCGTGGCGAAATCTGGTGTCAAGAACGGCTTGGCTCATGTGTTTGCACCCCACGCGACCGGCATCTTAGTCCTGACTGAATATGAACCTGCCCTGATGGCGGATCTAAAGGAGGCATTAGAAAATTTCATTCCACGACAGGCCTCTTATCGGCATCCGTCAAACGCTCATTCTCATCTTAGGTCAGTGTTTCTTTGCCCAGATCGAACTCTACCTGTAATAGATAGTCGAGTTGTTTTGGGCACTTGGCAGTCTTTAGTCTTTGTTGAAACCGATGTATATCCTAGACAAAGGACAATCACAGTTCAAGTGATAGGTGAGTAGGCTTCATTGGGCTTGGTTCATTCAGGCATAATTACTCTTCTGAATGTTTTATGTTCTCTCCAACACTGTATAGAAAAATGCGTGCTGAAGAAGGACCGATACGATTGAATCTTTTGTTTAACACTTTGACGACCAGTGCATAGTTATTAGATTTGTCTAAACTATCAATAAACCGTTGAAATGATCCAAACCCCTTCGCTATGTTTTGGAACTGTCTAGCATTATTTGTTGTTGCCAAAATCTTTGCGCGATTCCGAACTATACTAGGATTATTCATAAGCTGTTCTACATCGTCATTATTGAACTGAGCAACCTGTTCGATATGGAAGTTCATGAAAGCTTTTCTGAACCTAGGCCATTTCTTGTCGATCAATTTCCAACTTAGGCCCGCTTGAAAAATTATTCGAGTCATATTCTCGAAGTAGGCATTGTCGTTTGGAGGACGAGTGTTTCGGTACATCCATGCGGGCGGATGCCATTCTTCACTCATGCGTACCTTCCTCTTAGCTTGTTTATGTACATGAGGCTTTTAATTTTTTGTCCACAATCTAGTTGTCGTTTCTATTGTACTCGCACTAGTCTCCATTCTCTGTAGTCTGTTACAACTCTTATGTAACCCCTTAGCATGTTGTCGATTTCTGGGGTTCCCGTATCCACTCTTAGAGTGTTTCCTTCAATTCCCTGAATCTTGCTTCTTGTAGCCGCTACTAAGATCTTTTCCTTTCCAACACGCTTAATTATCTTCGGGCTTATCTGTTGATTTCCTCTTCCAAGCAGCATGCCTTGCCGCCCAATTGGCGATAGTATGATCCAAACTTTTTGCCAATCCTTAATCTCTTGCAACATTTTCTGCTCGTTTACATCTTTGATCACGGTTTTGTTTCGGTAGACATCAACTCCAAGCACGGTTTTTTCTACGCCGAGCAAATCCGCGATACACTTGATTGTTGTACCTGGACCAAGAATGTATGTGGCGCTTGCGTCCATGTTTTCCACGATAAAACGCGCGGTTGCCATCTGATTCTCATGTTCATCAATCGTTTCTGGGCTTACCTGTTTGCTGCCTACAAGGCGCATTGGCACAAAGGGTCCTTTCAGAAAGCCGTAAAGCTTCACTGAAAGCTGATCTTGCCGAAAAGCAGCTTCATTCACATCCATGATTTCAAAATCTACTGTTTGAGTAGCTTTCTGTAAGAAGGCTATAACGATCTCAGCAGCGTCTAGTGCACTTGTGGCGAATATTCCGCTGTGCATTTTGACTCCTGAGGGGACTCCTAGAACCAGTACGTTGTTTACTTCCTCCATTGAGTCCAGTAAGTCCCGTGCGGTGCCATCTCCACCAACAAAGACAATCAAATCAACATTCGACTTCACCAAGAGCTGAATAGCCAGCTTGGTATCTTCTGCTGTGGTCTCTGACTTGAGGGACATCGGCAAAATCTGGGCCGTTAATTCTGCAGCTTTGACTTCTTCGGCGCCCATGGGAGTTGGGCATGTTAGAATGTCAATTGACTCTTCAGTCTGCAGTTCTTTTAGTTTTGCGAGAAATTCCTTTGCTTTATTTGGGGCAATGGGTTTTGCTCCTCGGGCAAGGGCTTCTTCCAGAACTCCGTTTGTTCCTTTGAGTCCAACTCTTCCGCCCATTCCTGCGATCGGATTGACAACGAAGCCCATTTTCAACTCTGCTTTCACCTGCTCAAGCATTTGACATTCTGTCTATAGACAGCTGTTCAATAAAAACAGTGAGCACCCACGGACATAAACCGCCATAAATATGAAAAAGACAGAGCAAAAGACGAGTGTGTGTTTCAGTGTGTGCGATTCCAATCACGGTGATTTTTTCTCATTACCTCCATGAACTCCCTGAAAAGCTTTTCAAAGAAATCTCTTTCGAGCAGGGATTTCTTTCCAATGCCTGGGCATTCTTTCGTGTAGGCAAAAACGTACTTGTTATTTCCAAGGTTTTGAAGTTTGAAAGGATAAAATCTGCAGATTAGGGGTCGAATTTGATAGATCGAGCATAAATTATCTTTCAAAAAGAAACACTTTCCATTTTCAGTTTTTCTCATCTGGTAAATATAGGGTTCAAAACCTTCGATTTTCTCAGCGAGTTCATCAAGATCAATCAAAGTCTTCCTTGATATGCGATAAGCCTCTATCTTCATCATGAGAACAGACCGATCTCTATTTTTGGTGTCACCGCAACAAAGGGCACATCTCTTGCACTTAAAACGAATATCTCTTGGATATTCAAAACGCAAACTATCTCACAAGCCAAATATTATGTAGCAAGACTATTTTTTGCTTATCCATCTTGATATAAAATGTTCACAAGATGAAAGTTGCACGTGTGTTAAGATTTAATAATGTTGATCCTTAACCTAATTGCATCGAAAGCAAAATTCAAGGGTAAGCTAACATGTATGCAATCGTTAAGAAACATCCGGAGCCAAAAGCGGAAATCACAACTTTAGAAGTCCCAAAGGCTGAAGAAAATCAAGTTGTTGTCAAAGTAAAAGCAGCCTCCATCTGTGGAACCGACATTCACATATGGGACTGGAACCAATGGGCTAGAAACCGCATAAAGAAACTCCCGATAGTTTTTGGCCACGAGGTTGCAGGTGAAGTTGTCCAACTGGGTCGAAACGTTGCAAACTTGCAAGAAGGAGACATGGTTTCAGCTGAAACACACATCGCGGATGGCACATGCTACCAGTGTAGAACCAACAGGATGCACATTTGTCAAAACTTAAGAATCCTGGGTGTTGACACCGACGGCGTTTTCGCCGAATATTTCTCACTCCCCGAAAGAAATGCATGGAAAAATGACCCAAAGCTGGAACCAGCGATTGCTTCCATTCAGGAGCCTCTTGGAAACGCTGTGCAAGCTGTCTTACCTAAGGATCACATTGCGGACATTGCTGGAAAGAACGTTGCAGTCATGGGTTGTGGACCGATCGGGTTAATGGCAATAGCCGTTTTGAAAGAGCTAGGTGCAGCCAGAATTATCGCTACCGCAGGCGGATTCAACAAGGTTCGCATGGAACTCGCCAAGAAGATGGGTGCTGATATGGTTCTTAGCGCCAGAGAAGAAGACAAAAACATCGTTAAGATTATCCGCGACGCAACTAATGGCAGCGGTGTAGATGTTGCCTTGGAGATGTCAGGAGCCTCGGCTGCAGTCAAACAGGCTTTCGAAGCTCTCACTCCAGGTGGACGCGTTTCACTTCTGGGTATTTTTGAAAGACCTGTTGAACTGAACTTGAATGATGCGTTGATCTTTAAGGCTGCGACTGTCTACGGCATAACTGGCAGAAGAATGTTTCAAACATGGTATCAAGTGAAAGGCTTACTTGCGAATTCTCGTTTTCGAGAGAAAATGAGTTGGATAATAACTCATAATTTGCCCATGCGAGACATAGCGAAGGGCATAGATCTAATTAAGTCGAAGCAAACCGGCAAGGTTTCGCTTGAGCCGAAATGGTGAAAAGGTTAAGAGAAACATCAGTAGAATAGAAAAAATGTGTAAACTATTCATACGGTGATCAATATGTCAATAAAGAGGCATCCAACAAAATACCTGGGCGAAGAATATCAACGCTTAGTCCATGAAAGCCTGAACTGGGAGCTTAAGGAACTTCAAAGCCCGAATGAACCTGTCTGCACTGTCGACGGCAAGAAGGTTATCATGCTGTGCGCGAATAACTACCTTAACTTGTCAACTCATCCAAAGCTTGTAAAAGCTACCATTGAAGCAACCAAGAAGTACGGCGCTGGAGCTGGGAGTGATCGTTCAATCTCTGGCAACATGATTATTCATGAGGAGTTGGATCGTCGGCTTGCAAAGTTCAAGAAGGCTCCTGCTTCGTTGACTTATCAAACTGGTTTCATGGCGAATCAAGGTCTTATTC
>JAPUUO010000022.1:12571-15613 GCA_026967815.1 Candidatus Bathyarchaeota archaeon
GCTCCTGCTTCGTTGACTTATCAAACTGGTTTCATGGCGAATCAAGGTCTTATTCCTCAACTCTGTGGTAGAGGGGACCTTTTCGTTTCTGACGAGTTGAATCACGGCTCCATCATTGACGGCGTGCGTCTGAGCCATGCGGATCGCGCTATCTTCAAGCATAAAGATGCGGAGGATTTTGCACGTGTGATGAAAGAAGCGGAAAAACATAAGCCGTCTTATGAGCACATTTGGATCCTCACTGATGGCGTCTTCAGCATGGATGGCGATCTAGCTCCACTGCCTGAAATTGCCAAAATCGCCAAGGAGTATGGCGCAGGCGTGTATGTGGATGATGCCCATGGCGAAGGGGTACTCGGAGAAGGCGGACGTGGCATTGTTAATCACTTTAATCTCAGCAGAGATGAGGTGCATGTTGAGATGGGAACTTTCTCAAAGGCTTTCGGGGTCATAGGTGGGCATATTTCAGGTGGCGAAGACCTGCGAAACTTTGCTTACAACAAATCTAGGACTTGGCTGCTCAGCGGAGCGATGTCTCCTGGAGTAGCAGCCGCTTGCATTGCAGCGATCGATGTTTTGGAGTCTGAGCCACGGCACGTAAGAAAAGTCTGGGAGAACCGCGAGTACTTCATAAAAGCTCTAAAAGACCTTGGTTTTGATACAGGCAACAGCGAAACACCAATTGTGCCAGTCATGTGTGGCGAAAGCAAGAAAGCAAAGGATCTGGCAAATTTCATCTGGAAGAGAGGTATCTTTTCGCTTCCAATTGTCTACCCCATGGTTTCCCGCGACAAGGCAAGGATTCGAACTCAGCTGAGCGCTAAACACACGAACGAACAGCTGGACAAAGCAGTCGAAGCCTTCGAGGAAGGCGGCAAAAAACTTGGATTAATCTAACATAGAAAACACAGTGCTCCCTCTATTTTTTCTTAAGCTCCGTCAAGATAGTATGGAGTAACTTGATCTAATCTGTACCTTCTTCAGGATCCCTGCTTGTACGATGAATCTTCTTATGTTAAGGAGAGACAGAAAAGACGCATTTAGCGCAATATTGAACATATCTTCCAAGCATGAAAGACTGAAAAGGGCATATTTAGTTAAAGGTGGACCATTTCGGCTTTTTTCGTAGCAAAACACACGCAACAGAAGGTGTGCAAGAGCAAAGTATTCATTCTCGATCAGAATTGTTTGCGTTAATCAGTAGTTGTCGAATGGCTAAAAAGAATGATTTTCTAATCCTTGAAGAGCTTCAGCATTCTTCCGGATTTTTGGCTATAAAAAGTTCGGTTATTTTCGGTTGGCTTTCTTCTTGTTATTGATATGAAAATGTTTATGTCTTTTCATTGCGACTGAATTAAAGAAGGGAAAGAGCAAAGAGAGGCTGCTTCTGAAGGGGAATTATATGCAAACTCAGTTTCAAGCGTTAGCACAGCTTTGCCAGAGATTAGAAGCAACCAGCAAACGCACAGTTATGATTGATTTGGTTGCTGATTTCCTGAACCAACTGCGCGCAGACGAAGTGGAGCCTGCCGTTTCCATGATTTTGGGCAGGGTCTTTCCAAAATGGGATCAACGAGTGTTAGAGATAAGCTGGGCAACTTTGAGCAACGTAATCAAACGTTTGACCAACGTGGATTGGGCAAGATTTAAAGACGCCTTTTCGAAGACTGGTGATATTGGAGCAGCCACAAAGATCTTGTTTGAATTCGGCGGAATCCGAAAGCAAGCCACGCTTTTTGAAAAACCCTTGACTATTCTTGAGGTTAGACGTGTCTTGGAAGCAACTGCTGATATTGCTGGTTCCGGTTCGAAGGATCGAAGAGGACGCTTGGTAGAAACGCTGTTCAGTCAAGCTTCGGCTATCGAAGCAAAATACCTCGTGAAAATTATAATTGGAGAAATGCGAATAGGATTCTACGAGGGGCTAATGGAACTTGCCGTTTCAAAAGCCTTCAACATTCCATTTGAAGCAGTTCAAACAGCAACCATGCTAGCTGGGGATATAGCCGAAGTTGCCAAAAAAGCAAAGTTTCATGGGAAGGATGCCGTATTCCAGCTCAAGCTTCAGGTCTTTAGACCAGTTAGACCCATGATGGCCCAAAACTGCGAGAGCATTGAAGAAGTATTGCGAGAGCATGGGGGAGAATCAGCTTTTGAATATAAACTCGATGGAGCTCGCATCCAGATTCATAAGCATGACGGTGAAGTTAGAATTTTTAGTAGGCGACTAACCGACGTCACAGAGAGTCTGCCAGAAATAACAAAGTTGACTAAAAGCCAAGTGCAAGTCAGAAAAGCAGTTCTGGAAGGCGAGGTTGTAGCTGTGGGAGAAAATCGAAGTCCTCTGCTTTTTCAGCATCTTATGCGCAGGTTTCGGAGGGTTTATAAGATAGAGGAGATGCAGAGACAGATCCCTATCGAGCTGCATCTGTTTGACGTTCTATATTCGGACGGCAAAAGTCTAATCGAACACTCTTATGTTGAACGCAGAAGAAATCTAGCAGAAATCTGCGGTAACATACAATTGACAAAGCAACTGATAACAAAAAGTGCTGAAGAAGCCAAGCGGTTTCTGGAAGAAGCCATAGAAGCCGGACATGAAGGATTGATGGCGAAAAAGCTGGACAGCCCATATACACCGGGAATTCGAGGCAAACGCTGGTTCAAAATCAAGAAAACGTTAGAACCTCTTGACCTTGTTATTGTAGGCGCAGAATGGGGCTATGGAAGAAGACACAGCTGGCTATCTGACTACTATCTTGCAGCCCGTGACATCAAGACGGGAAAATTCTCGGTTATTGGAAAAACCTTCAAAGGACTTACCGACAAAGAATTTGTTCAAATGACTGAACGCTTAAAAAAGTTAACAACAGAGGAGCAACCTCATGGCGTTATGGTCGTTCCGAAGATTGTGGTTCAAGTTGCCTACAACGAGATACAGAAGAGCCCAAAATACAAGTGTGGAATGGCACTCCGTTTCGCCCGCATTACGCGAATAAGAGAAGACAAAAGCCCGGAGGAAGCAGACACCATACAAACAGT
>JAPUUO010000023.1 GCA_026967815.1 Candidatus Bathyarchaeota archaeon
TAGCGTTTGCGCTTGCCAGACGCATACGTCCCCGCTTGACTGCCATTATACTCAGACTCAACTCGGGCAGAGACGTGCCGAATGCAACAACCAGTGCGCCTATGAAGATTGGCGGGATACCAAAAGTAGCAGTGATTTCCAAAGCCGAAGATACTGTAAATCTAGCAGCGACTAAAACAACAAGAGTTCCGATAAGAATCTTGAGTACGGTCAAGGGTTTACTTGCGTTCTTCTCAGAATTGTTGCGTGAACGATCTGGCATTGACACCGGCGCACTGACCGCGGGTCTTCTGGTTTCTCTATAAACACTGAAAGCAAAAATCGAGAGTAGACCTAAACCTATGAACCCGGTTGGCAGCTTCACAATCACAAGGACCAGAGGAATAACCGAAGAAAGCAGTAGAAGGTCTGCTATCTCGTCCAAACCTTCGGGGCATTCCTTGAGGAACCCAGCTGTCAACATCAGTATCCCGACCACTACTCCTATGTTGAAAATGTTGGAGCCCAATAGATCGCCAACCGACAACGCTGGAACACGAGCCGAAATCGCAAATACTGCCACTAAGAGCTCCGGCGTGGATGTAATGACCGAAAGGAGAGCGAAACCCACGGAGGTCTCACTGAGACCAGTGAACTGCATGAAACTCTCGACAGCTAGTATTACATAGCGTGACGCATAAGATAACACAGCCATGGAAACTCCGAGGGTCAAGAGAGAGATAACTAGATCAGTAAATTGTAACACCACAGCAGAGTTTATCGAAGCTTCTCCTTAAAAACACTTGATAACACGCGCAGTAATATCAAACCTTGGGCGACGTTGAAGTCTTCTTTCCCAGTTTTCACCAAGAAGCTGTGTTGTTCGGATGCTGAACCAAAAATGTTTAAATTGAACAAAAAGGGTGAAGTCAAGGAAGAAAAATGCGAACAACAAAGGTTCCAGGTGAAAATAACAAGCACCGGGTTCTAATGTATGCCCTCAGCACTTGCGGATGGTGTAAGCGAGCGAAGAGACTTCTAAGAGACAATAGCATCGAATACGAGTATATTGATGTTGACCTGTGCAGCATGGAGGACCGAGAAAGAATACGACGAGACATTCTGAGTCGTGGAGGACGCCTCAGCTATCCCACAATAATCGTAGACGACACAATTCTGATCACTAGCTTCCAAGAAGATAGAATCAGAGAGGCTCTAGAGATTTGACAACCTTGCAGAAAGTGAGACAACGGGCAGAAAGCGATGCAAGAAGCCGAGGCTATTACTTGAATCCTGATCTCCAGTTTCTCGAAAATCTTCTTGAAGGACTTAAACAAAACGAAGAGCGATATGACTACCCTTCTTGTCCATGTAGAATTTCGTCTGGAACGTTTGAGGTCGATAGGGACATAATCTGTCCATGTGATTATCGGGATGCTGACGTAGAAGAGTACGGTTACTGCTACTGCGCGCTGTATGTCAGAAAGGACGTATCTGAAGGAAAAACTCCAATACGCCCAATTCCAGAGCGCAGACCTCGGGAAAAACAAGAGCGAGCCTACGCAGTTTCTGCAGAGACTTCTACTGAGAAACTAGCTGAAAGAACCGCTGCTTTTGTCGACAAGCCTTCTGAGGCTAAAATGAAGATGTGGTACTGCAAACAATGTGGCTACGTGTGCTTCCGTGAAGAACCACCATATATCTGTCCCATATGCAAAGCCAAGAGAGAGATGTTTGACGAAATAAGACTAAAGGCAGACACTCGCGATGTTGCCTAGTGGACTAAGTAATTAGAGATCCCAGAAATGTGTGCTCGAGGGTTTCGATCTAGGTGCCTAACACAGTAGTGAGCAGATAAAGGGAGGGATCGAAATCTTCTTCCAGAAGTTTCTGAAGGACGTCGCATATCATTTTCATTTTCAGTTTGCCAATTTGATCCCATGAGAGAGCGTCTCTTTCCAGATGGTTCAGTATTTGACTTTTGATGTTTCCTCTAGTTTCAGCTTCTACTTCTTTCTCTTTCAGATCATCCAAGAACTCGCTAAGGGTCATTTCCCCGAATCTTTTCCTTGTCTGCAACATACAAGTGTATATATACGTATATAGCATATATATTACTTGCCCGACGCGTGCAGAATCTCAGAACGCTGACAAAACCTTCTTGGTAATCGATTTTTGACCGTAGGAAGCATGTCTATAAGCAGGCACTTTCACGACCTATCTAACTGTCTGATATGCCCGTCCGTGATGATCATTTTCTCTTTTTCTCTAGCAGATTCTCAAAGGC
Organism: Candidatus Bathyarchaeota archaeon; assembly: GCA_026967815.1. Lineage (GTDB taxonomy): Archaea > Thermoproteota > Bathyarchaeia > Bathyarchaeales > Bathyarchaeaceae. Next base: position 2,267 of record JAPUUO010000023.1, read on the forward strand.
CTCTTCATGCAAGAGACATTGGCAAATCTATTGGTAGGTTTTCTGAGGACTCTAAAAGATTTGGAGGAGTTGCCAAAGAACATCGAGATAACAATCAAGAGACTCTCCGAACAGATGGACGTAGACGCTCATACTTACCCCTAGTGTGCACAAAAAAAGGGAGGTTGTGGGGGCATCGCCATTATAGTTCGTTCGCACAACAATATCAAATAGTTGGAATCAGCACGTCAGTTGTGTATTCTCTGAACCCAAAGGTGTCGATTTCGTTTACGACACGACCGAATTTCCTGAGTTGTCCTTCGAACGTTGTGGTAGATTCGAAAACAATCCATGCTATGGGTGGTTCATCGTAAGCTCTTGCTACTAAACCCGTTTGTTGAACTGCAATCTCAAGAACAAGACTGTACTTCCAGTTGCAAGCAGTTATCAATGTTTTCTTAGGATAGAATGCAAATGCCTCTGGCACAAAAGTCCAATCATAGTTCGTCAATTGATACTGCCAGTGTCTAAACGTAATTTCTTCGCCATCCAAAAGGATGTTGATTTTCCCTCTTAGCAATCCATAGAAGTCATATCCAACAATTGCCAAACCTGGTTCATTAGTTTGAAACCAATTCCAAAGACCATGGTATAGCTTCCAGACTCCCCAATTATGGTCATGATAACCCCTGGCAGAAATAGATATTGGTTCTCCGTTGAGAATAACTGTTCCTTGAACAGTGGCCGAAGGCATTTGAACGTACCAGTTCATTTCTTCGTTTGGATCTAAAGGAAAGACTCTCATGTTCCGAAATCCACAGAGCGAGGGAGAGTCTTGTACGTACCTGAGACTCCAAGCAACTGCATTATCAGTTCCGCCGTAGACGTCTTCTACATAACCATCGAGTTGGTATTCCCCATCAATAACTTCTATCGTGTTAGGTCCCATAACCAAATCTGCACTGGTCTCCGAAGTGGCTATGTAATTCCATGGAACAGGAAAGTATATGTCAATCATCGAATCTTGCCAGAACACGCTTACGTACATTAGGCCGTAAGAGTCTTCAGTCAAACCTGCTGGATCCCATAAGCTATATTGTACTACTCCTTGGATATCTTCTTGGGAGAAACTGAAATACCACCATTCTCCGTAGTCTGATACGTTGGGACTGTCTTCATAGTCGCTGAAATGGTAACAGTCGTCTATGAGAGCCGCTTGACCGACCATCGGTAATAGCACTAGTATCAAAAGAGGCATAATCTTCAGGCTTTTCTTCGTTTTTCTTTCCTCCTTTAACAGGAATTATAAGTGAAGCGCCAATTCGAATTTATAATTTGTGAAACAACTTTCTAGTCTCTCTATAAGCACCCTCTATTTTGTATCCGTCTAAGGTACTACTTTAACAGGTCTGCTCCCCTAAGCTTTGTTTCCACGTCTTCAAGACCGAGTCTTCTCAACACTTCAGGTTTTGGCACTCCGTTTTCGTCCCATCCAGCAGCATTGAAATATTCAAGTCTTGACTCCTCAAACACTCTTCTATCCAAAGTTCTCCCTTTGTAAGGTCCCGACGGCAGTGGTTCCCAAAACCTCGGCGGGCAATCATCATCCGATTTAGGTTTCCACTTCACGTCTGGTCCGCCCAAAAGCAGCATGGCTCTTTGCAGGTGCAGTATTCTTAGGGCCTTTTTCTTGTACCATTGCTTTTTTGTTAGTTTCCATCCTGTCACTGCCTCATAGAAATTGAGTATTTCTCTGTCCTCGATCCCGAATGCGGCAAAGAAGCAGTGGACCGACGAATCATGCAGTATTGAGAAGAGTTCGCCGCGTCCTTCGTCAAGTGGATGATGAGCTAGTGACGTATGATCTCCAGCTTGGACGGAGCATGCATATCCAATGTTTTCTGCAAAATCCTGTCCACTTCTAAGGCCATGTGCTCCTATAGCTACACCCTTCTCGTGAACGACATACTTGAGCAGATCGACATCTTTCATTTCTTCAAGTTTAAGGGCTGCTCGATAGACTCCTTCGGCTAGGATATTGCCAATTCCATGCCTAAGGGCTATGTTCTCAGCGAGAGAAGTGAAGGCTTCGGCATTTCCCCATTCAAGCTCTATTCCATCTAGATCCTCTTTTGTCAGTATGCCTCTCTCGTAGAGTTCTGCCGCGAGTCCTATGACCGCTCCGCCCTGAATTCCACATAGGCCGAGCTCGTTACTAACACAAGATAGATGGATGTTCTCTTCTGGGCTGAATATTCCAAGGTTTGTCCCCAAGTAGGCTTCCAACTCATAATCTGGATTGTCACATATTGCCCCCTTATATCTTCCAGTTCTCAGGACTGCAAGCTTTAGGCATGTCATTGAGCAGCCGAAGTCTCCCCAGCTTTTTTTGACCCAGTACTTGTCGAATTCTTCCTTCTTGTAGCTTTCCTCGTCATGCCATTCGTTCTGCCAGTTTCTGACAGGCTCAGAACTTGTTTCGGCTCCAAAGAAGTAGCCGCCTCCTCCAGTTCCCCAGCGCCGAAACCTTCCCATTTCGAAGGCACGTTTACAAAATTCTTGAGTTATATTCAACATTCCTTGTTTGTCATGCACATCAGGTAGTGGACCAAACCCCTTTGCCACGATTGCCTTGAGGTTTTTGGCTCCCATTACTCCGCCGTATCCGCCGTAGCCTGCTCCGTGCGCATACTTAGCGACGACGGCTGCCACTCGGGTCTTGTTTTCTCCGGCTGGTCCAATGTAGAGAATTGAAGGTTCCTTTACTTCTCCATAGTTTGGTCGAACGTCCTTTATTTCTTGGATTGATCTTCTAGTGAGAAAACGGATGGTTGCCCTTGCTTTTTTGCCCCAGATGGGTGAGGCGTCTTTAAGCTCAACCTGGTTGTCACATATGAAAACGTAGCATGGCTTTTCTGCTTTCCCAGTCATTATTAGACCATCGTAGCCTGCGCATTTCAAGTCTACTCCAAACTCGCCGGCTACCGTTGAGCCTATTACACCATTGCTTTGAGGCGACTTTCCCGAAACACAAACCTTTGTTCCAGGGAAATATCCTGTCAACGGACCCGTAAGCACGAGCAGAATATTTTCTGGGCCGAGTGGATCTATTGTTTCCCATTTTCTGCCGAGTCTATCCCATAATATCTTTGTGGCTAAGCCTCTTCCACCGATATAATCTCTCAGGATCCTGTCCGAAAACTTGGTTTCTTCAATGTTACCGCTGGAAAGGTCGATGTCTAGGAACTTTCCGGCGTAGCCCCTCATCGGCTTAGAACCTCCTTTGCCGTTTCTTCTCCAAGAAGATGCTTGGCAACTTCATATGTGAGTTCATGTGGTGTTTTTGCTGGATCCTTATGAGAGACTTTTTTTTCTCTCGGATCAAGCGTTAAAGCGTTCCATTTGCCTTTTTTGCATGTTTTGACGCACTTTGGCTTTCCATCGCATAGGTCGCAGATGACAATGTAGTTTTCTTCTGGGTGTTTATGCGGTACATTTCCTGGGCAAGCTCCGATACATAGACCACATACATTGCACTTTGAAATATCCACGTTTACTGCCCCGGTTTGACTGTTTACGGTTAGGGCATCTACTGGGCATGCTTCAACACATGGGTAATCCTCGCATTGAAAGCACAAATGGGGAATCTCGACTCCTGGGACAAGCATGAATACCCGTATTCTTGAAGCTTCGGGCCAAATTTTTCCATCATGATGGAGCGAACAGACGATCTCGCATCTTCGGCATCCACTGCAATTCTCGTAGTTGCGCGTAATCCAAATCTGTTCGTTTCGGCTCATGCTACATCAATCATTTCATGGCGTGCGATTATCCGACGTGTTCGTATATGGACGACCACCAGATGAAAAGTTTTCTCTCTCTTATTCTGCTGTGGTTGGCCAACAAAAGAAGCATGACTCGAACACGCGCAAAACTGATCCTCAAGATAGATATACACGACTGAACTAAAGAAAGACGGTGAGCAAATGGTTGTCTTCATAAAATGGTTAGCTCATGCCAGCTTCCAGATTAAGTCCGAGGGAAAAATCATCTATATTGATCTAGAGGAGGATAGCGAAGCTTCCGAAAAGGCAGATTTGATACTGGTGACGCATTCGCATTCTGACCACTGTGACCCTTCCAAGATCAAAAAGGTTCGCAAAGAGGACACCGCAATAATTGCTCCCGACGACTGTGTTTCTAAAATTGGCGGTGACGTTAAGACACTTCATGTTGGCGAAGAGACGACAGCAAAGGGCATCAAAGTCAGGGCTGTGGATGCCTACAACCTCAAGCGTTTCAGGTCTCCAGGAATCCCTTTTCACCCCAAGAGCTTTGGAGTTGGCTACTTGATAAGAGTTGAAGATAAGACGATTTATCATGCTGGAGACACCGACTTTATCCCGGAAATGCGACAGCTTGGACCTGTGGATGTAGCTTTGCTTCCGAGTGGAGACACCTATACCATGGATAACGTCGATGCTGCTGATGCTGCGATAGCAATAAACCCCAGAATCGCGATACCCATGCACCGTTGGAGCACCAAACCTGAAGACTTCCAAGAGAGAGTAGAAGCTGAATCAGCCATCAAAGTTGTGCTTTTGCGAGAAGGCGGCGAATATCAAGTGATCTAGAAAACCCCCAGATTCCACATGCTCCGAGCAAGGATGACTACTAAATGAAGGCAAAACGTGACATCTCCACCAGCTTTCTGTGCACGCGGTCAAAAACGTGGTCTGCAAAGAGACAATTCAAAGAATTTCGATGACTTCATGATTCCTCATTCTGCAACAGAAAGGATAGACCGAGATTATGAAAAGAACTCACCTCTTCGACCCTAAAAACATCGCCATCTTAGAAATGGAAGACAGGAAAATCTGGCAAGATCCTGAAAAAATCCTGGCAGTGACGGAAATCAAATCCCATTTTGTGGCAGTTGATCTGGGCTGTGGCAGTGGGTTCTTCACTGTCCCGCTCTCTCAAAAGGTCAAGAAAGTCTATGGCATAGACGTTCAAAAGAAGATGCTTGAATTACTTGAAGAAAAAATCCGAAAGCTGAAAATCAAGAATGTAGAACTTCGCCTCTCAAAGGAAGATGAGATTCCTCTTGAAAAAGAAAGTGTCGACCTGCTACTATCGATTAATACTCTTCACGAGTTCACTGACAAGCAGAGAATGGTTGAGGAGATGCAGAGAGTGCTCAAACAAGTTGGCGCCGCGTTGATAGTTGATTTCAAGAAGAAGAACACAGGATTTGGACCTCCGGTTTCGATTAGGGTTTCCAAGAAAATAGCCATAGGTCTCTTCGAGGAAGCAGGGTTTACCACCTCAAAAAACCAAGAGCTTCCATATCATTATTTGCTGGTTTTTTCTAAGAAGAGATCATGATGCGCGCGTTTTCTGCGAATAATAACAAATCCTAGCACCAAGATAAGAACAACTACCACAACTGCAAGCATCAATCTATCGATGCTGAAAAGTGGGTCAGCGTCCTTTTCTAACGAGGAAAAAACATATTGAACCAATAGATCGTTATACGGCCAATGTGTTTCTTCGAACGAAGTGAAGACAACCACCAGATCATATTGCGGGACAACATAAATGAGCTGACCGGCATACCCTAATGCATAATAAGTATGTAGATTTGGTTTTCTCCACCAGCCGTAGCAGTAATCTGTAGTAGTATCGATGGAAGAGTAGCTTGAGGTCGATGAGACAACCCAATCTTTAGGTACAAGCTGTTGGCGGTCCCAGGTGCCATTATTCAGATAAAGAAATCCAAACTTTGCCATTGAACGGGGCGTTAATTCTAACCCACTTCCACCAAAATTGATCCCTTGGGGATCGGTCTGCCAGAAGACATCGACGATACCCATGGGGGTAGCAAGAGAGTTAATGGCAAAATCTCCAGTTGGAAGACCAGTAGCATTCTGTAGAAGGGCAGCTAACAGATGAAAGTCCCCAGTGTTGTAGTTCCATATCTCTCCGGGATCTGCAACCATAGGTCTATCTAGAACATATTGAACCCAATTCGTGCTGGTCACAAGTTGGGCGAAACTATTGTTTGGATCATCATAGGAGACATCAAATTCATGCCAATCAAGCCCTGAGGTCATGGTTAAGAGATGTTTTATCTTGATGTCCTCTTTTCGGGGATCAGGATTTGCAAATATTTGATTCGGGAAAAAATCGAGAATGTTTTGGTCAACACCCTCAATATACCCTTTCTCAATCGCAATCCCTGTGAGGGCTGAAAGAACACTTTTGGTACAGGAAAAGATAGAATGGAGGGAGCTTTGATTATGTTCTGGGCTAAGATACTGTTCAAAGACAATGTACCCATTTCGAATTATGAGGATGCTATCAATGGCGAATCCTTCTTTCTCAATGTAAGCAGACATCTCGTCTAATCGTGTTTTTTTCATATTTTGGGCAGTAGGAGTCGAGACTTGCCAACCTTCAGTGGGCCAATAATCCCGGGTTAAACCATTGAAAGCTAGGGAAGGAGGGGAGGATTGGTGTTTATACTCATAACAGGTGGAAACTGAAACTTGGTTACTTAATAGAAGCATGAATCCGAGGAACATGAATCTAAACTTGATTTCATTGGCTTTCAAACTGCGGCCTTTAATGCATTTTTGCATTTCTTTCCCTCGTGCGCATGCATGCATGTTACTCGGTTTCGATAATATCTGTATTTGGTCGTGTCTGATACTACCCTCCTTATCCTATTCCAGTATTAGCCAACTTATACCTTGAGTATATCTTGAATCGGGTACACAGTTTTTAGCCGTCAATTAGAAACCTACAATTGATTGTCCGTTAACCGTCGTTCGTCGTTGGTGAGTTGGGGGTCATTTTTCATCTCCAGACTGTTGATTAATACGCGTCAATTACATTAATAAGACACCAGCAGGAATGAGAGAAGTCAGGTCGATTAATCATGACTAACGAAAAGATGGCTTGGGATCTTTCACAACTAGTTGAAAGCACCGACCCCGGCTCGATTCAAAAGCAATTGAAATATATGGTTGCTGAAGCGGAGAAATTCAGAAAAAAATACCGCGGCAATATCAGTGGCTTTGACGTGAAAAGCCTGCTTGAGATGCTAGAAGCGAAGGATGGTCTTATCCTTCGATTTGAAGGAGCTGTAATGTACTGCATCTTGAAGTATAATGCAGATTCTACCGATGCCGTGGCCAAGCAGCTCAACGAAGCTGCACGCAAGGCTTATGCCCAAGTTGGCCAAGCGATGGCTTTTGCAGATATTGAACTGGGGAAGCTCCTTTCTGAAAAGCCTTCCTTAACAAATGAGTCAGTATTGGTAGAGTACAAACACTATCTTGAAAAAATCTTGAAGAGAGTACCACACATGCTTTCCGAGATTGAGGAGCGCGTGATTATTCTCAAGGATAAAAATGGGATTAACGCATGGGAGATGCTTCAAAGCGATTGGCTTTCCACCAGAACCTTTGACATCGAAATTGAAGGACAGATGAAAACACTGCCCTACGGCAAAATGGTGGGTCTATATCAAAGTCCAAATCGAGATTTGCGAAGAAGAGCCAATCAAACAGTCTACGAGAATTTAGGAAAAGACGAGATCATATGGGCAAGCGCAGTTCGCGCAGTATGCGAAGATCACATGCAAATATCTAAACTGCGCAAGTACCCAGACTCCTTGACACAAAGCTTGATCGCAAATGATGTTGACAAACAGGCTATTGACAGCCTCATGAAAGTCATCGAGAAAAACGTAAGCTTGTATCAAAGATATCTCAGAATAAAGACTAAGTTAATGGATCTGCCCAAATTAGCCAATTATGATCTGTTTGCTCCTCTGCCAAAAGCCCCAGACAAGGAATATAGCTGGAAAGAATCCATGGACGAAATAGCCGCAGCTTACAAGGAGTTCGATAAGGAAATAGGAGCATGGATTGATGAAATGTTCGAAAAACGCCACATTGACGGTGAAATCAGGAAAGGCAAAACATCAGGCGCGTTTTGTTCATCATGGCTTGCAGGAAAAAGTGCCTATGTATTGCAAAGCTTCAACAAAAGAATGGGCGACCTATTCACTCAAGCTCACGAACTAGGACACGCCATTCACGCTTACCTTTATTCAAGAGCACAGAAACCTAGCAACTGTGAGATAGGAAGCTGCATCGCTGAGACAGGAAGCATCTTCGGTGAACTCCTATTGGCTGAACGCCTTCTTTCAAGAACAAAGACAAAAGAAGAGAAACAGGCAATCCTCGCCCACATCCTTGACGAGTTTGGTACAGCAGCATTCCAGGTTTCTGCACGGTTTTTCATGGAAAAAGAACTGTACTCAGCCATAACACAAGGCAAGTTCCTAGATGGCGAGACCATTGCCAAGCAATGGGTTGCAGCAAGGGACAAGATCAGCGGTGATGCAATTGATTGGTTGGATGTTATGAAGTGGGAGTGGACAAAGTCTCCACACTATTACATAGCGAACTACCGCTTCTACAACTATCCCTACGTATACGCCCAACTCTTCGTATACGCTTTGTATAGACTTTACAAAGAGCAAGGCAAAGACTTCGTTCCGAAGCTGAAGAGAATTCTGGCTGCAGGCTCAAGCAAGTCCCCGAAGGAGCTAAGTGCTGAACTGGGCTTTGACATCACGGCCGAAGAATTTTGGGAAAAAGGCATGAAACAAGCAGAGAAATTCATTGGCATTCTTGAGGGTACCATATCAGACTAACGAGGACCCTGACAAAATCTTAATAAAGCAATTCCCCCGGTGCGCCGATCAGAAGTAAATGCATAATAGATCGGCAACCAAAATGTGAGTTCTAAAATCTGCAGTAACTTCGATTCAAAACCTTAGAAGACGAGAATATGAAGCTGAAGACTGAACAATGCATGAGCAATCAGTAGAGCTCTATTTTTTTGAGAATCCGTATACCCCTAATCTCCTATCTAGGCTCCAGTATTCACCTTGATTGTAGACAAATGGAGCTACTTTGTTGAAGTCGAGTTTCCCGTTCTCATCAAGGATGTCTTGGTTCACATGAACCGAAACAATTTCTCCTAGAAACAGGTGGTGCACACCTAGTGGAATCTTCCTTTTAAGAATGCATTCGATGTTCACCGGGCATTCAAGAATGAGCGGTGGTTTCACTTTTTCTGCAGGTTCTGGTGTGAGCCTCGTTTCAGAGAACTTGTCCACATCTTTACCTGACACCATCCCGCAGAAGTCGACCTCCTTCAAAATGTCCACGGTTGGAAGATTCACGACAAACTCTCCGGAATCTTCTATTAGCTTATATGAGTATCTGTGAGGTCTGATGCCTAAACCCAACATTGGCGGATCAGAACACACAGTTCCTGCCCAAGCCAAAGTAACTATGTTATGATTCCCTTCAGAATCCACGGAAGTCACCAGAACAACTGGACAGGGAAACAAGGCAGTCCACGGATCCCTTTTCACTTTCATACCTGAAGTCTCTCCGTAAGTTCAATTTCATCCTCGCCAGGAAACAAATAAAGGTTGCTAATGGCGGATTAGTTTTGCCGAATGTGTGGATGCTTGTGCAGGGGAAAAACCTGTATGAAACAAACGGCGAGGATTTTGCCCAAAGTTTACTTGGTCGGAAGTTCCGAAATATCAAATTCTGGCGATTGTATGGTGTATCTTGTAGACTGCAAGAGCGAGCTGGCATTGATTGACGCTGGTGTGAGCTCTGACATAAACAAGATAAGTAATAACATCAAGAGACTCGGTCTAAAACCACAGAACATTTCAACGCTGTTTGCTACCCATTGCCACATTGATCATGTTGGAGGAGCAGCCTCTTTTCGGGAAAATTACGGCTGCAAAACCATTGCTCATGAGTTAGATGGCAATGCCATTGAACAGGCGGACCGTGGCCTGACGGGTGCGTTTGTGTATCATCAGGATTTGATTCCATGTAAAATAGATGTTAGACTATCCGGTTCCGACGGAAAAATTCGCGTTGGCGACAAAACATTCAGGTGGCTTCACACACCCGGTCATACGCCGGGAAGCATCTCAATATTGCTCAATACTTCGAGCGGGAACATCCTGTTTGCACAAGACGTTCATGGACCTTTCATGCCTGAATTCAACTCCAAGATCTCAGATTGGGTCAAATCCGTGAAGAAACTTGTCAAGTTGGATTTTGATATTCTTGCAGAAGGGCACTTGGGAATCTACAGACCGAAAGATAGGGCAGTTGAATACATTAACTCCTGCCTAACCCGTTATGGGTATCGTTGAAATTTCATTTTCCAGTGTACTAGCCAACACAATTGAGGATCTTCAGTTTGAAGAGATCTTCGAGGCTGGATATCTTGTTAAGGCTTTCATCGTGAACTCTTTCCTCACGGTCAATTAAGTACGCGGTCAGCCCTGCCCCTTGCGCTCCTTGATAATCAGCATCTACTTCGTCGCCAATGAAAATTGTGTTTGAAGCACCGATCTGTAGGCTTTCTAATGCATAAACAAAGACTTCCGCATCAGGTTTCATCTTCCTTAAGGTATCGATAACAACTACGATGTCAAAAAAAGTCTGCAGGTTCACCTTGGGCAATATCTCGTTCACGTCACTCCGTAGGCCATTTGTGATGACCCCCAGCTTGAAGCCTCTTGCTTTTAACAGGGGCAACATCTTTTCTGCATCTGGATAGAGAGTTACGCCGCAATAGTCCCACCAATGAGTTGCAATGAACTCTGCCAGGGCACGAGTGTTTGAGTTAATTTGGAGTTTGCTCAAGATATGCATGTTCCACTGGATCCAAAACTCATCAAGAAGAGTGGTCAGATCTCGAAAGTTTAGTCCTCTTTCTACTTCTTTCCAAGCACTGAATATCTCGTTCAAGGAACGGTTTATGCCACGATGCTCAAGTATTCTCTTCATCACGTGGGGAATTTCTGCCGTTTTTACTAATGTGCCTCCCAAGTCAAAAAGTACTGCTTTAATTTGTCGTCTACTACACTTCATTTGTTTTCCATACTTGGCACATCTTTCACTTAAGGCTAATGCATTTCGAGTCGAAAAAAGGGAGATCGGGAGATATCTCCGCTAGAGGGAGGGTTCAATGCGACCAGCCATGAATTGAGACAAGAGGCAAACGGTTGCGTCTGCGTGTTGTTGTCAAAAGCTGCAGGGAAAAGACAACAACGTGCAAAACTAGCTTAGAAGTAGTAGTCCTATAGGAGTTACGGACTACTACTTCTGAACGCAGGACAGGAAGCTTTAGAAGCTAACCGTTGTCATGTGTTTCTTTTCCCACAGCAACAGAGAGCATTAAGTGCGCGCGCGACATAAAATGTCCTTTTCAAGTCCTAATAAGATTCTCATATCCTCTTGAAAAGCTAGCGTACATGTTCTGTAGGCGTGCGAAAAAAAAGAGAGATGCGACTAAATAGCGAGTAGGAATCGCCAGCTTGCCATTCTGATACACCAAGATACAAGATTGACAAACTTGATTTAGACGTCTTTGAAATTGATCTTATGTTGATAAGTGAGCACTGTTATCTCAGAGAAAAGTTGCTCTCTTACTTGGGCATTTCTCTCACGAAATCCTTAAACAAACCACCAACCTCAGTTACTGCTTGGAGTCACAAAAAATGGTCTCTAAAGAAGTGGCAACACTTGGGGGTGGCTGCTTCTGGTGTACAGAAGCTGTTTTTAGCGAGATAAAAGGTGTGTTGAAGGTTGAGCCAGGCTATTCTGGCGGTTCATTGGCAAATCCGACTTACGAGCAGGTTTCTACTGGGACAACAGGACACGCTGAAGTTGTGCACATCACCTTTGATCCGGGCATTATCTCATTCAGAGAAATTCTCAAGGTGTTCTTTGCAACGCATGATCCAACTACTTTGAACCGTCAAGGTGCAGACGTTGGCGCTCGATATCGATCAGTATTATTCTACCATGATAAAGAACAGAAAGTAACCATTGAGAAGCTTATTGGGGAACTTAATAACGCAAAAATATATGGTGCACCGATTGTGACGAAAGTCGAGCCGTTCGAAGCCTTCTACAAAGGTGAGGATTATCACAAGGATTACTTCAAAAGCCATCCCGAACGGCCCTACAGTAGATTAGTCATTGCGCCAAAGATCGCCAAGTTACGTGAAAACTATCGAGATGAGCTCAAATGAAGTCAGATCGGCCTAGTTATGGTAGGACCTCGTACTTATTTCATAGCGAATTGCTCTCAAAACATCGCTGAGAAACGATGATCTTGTGAAGCGATTTTCACGGCTTTGAGCGCGCTTTGCTCTTTGTCTTTTATCTCAAGCATTAGATCATAATCGAACGACCTTGTGACTTCTAAGAAATTTCTGAATTGGTCCAAGTCAAGTGTCTCGGCATGTTTTCCTTGTCTCTTTCCACTTTGTTGAGAACTGTAGTCAACCATGGGCAAACCATCTCTTTTCTTCCAAGTCTTCGTGAATAGTTCAAAAGCTTCAGGTATGGTTTCGCCGGAATTGTTGATTTCGTGGTGGAAAAGATCGAACAGTACTGGAATTCCCGTTGCACTGTGTATCTGAATGCAGTCGTTCAGGCCGTAACACTTATCATCATTCTCGACTACCAGCCGTCTTTTGATTCTTTCGTCAAGGCTTTCAAATCTTCTTACGAACCTTTTTCTACTTTTTTCTCTGTCTCTATAAACGCCGCCAACATGTATCTGTATTCTAGCGGAGGTCCCGAGTCCCATTGAATCTAGAACCTCTGCGTGATAAGCAAGTTCTCTCACACTTCTTTCAGAAACGCTTTCGTCCACAGAATTGATGACAGTGAACTGGTCAGGATGCATGGATATTCTCATATTGTTGCACATGATGAAATCTCCAATGGCCTTTAACTGTTTACGAAAATGTCTCTGCCAATTTAACCTGCAGATTGGATGTGAGCCAAAAGGAATAAGATCAGAGGTTATTCGAAAGAATAGTAATTTGTATCTTAGGTTGAACCTCAGAATCTCATCAAGACAGGCTAAGTTGTTTTCAATGGTTTCGATCAAGCGATCTTCCGAGTAAGACTTCAGACGGAATGTCCGACCGCTCTTGCATCCTATTGTCGTATTTATACACGGATACCCAATTCTCATTCGAGTTCTTCCTATTCGAAAGAACCACTCTTATGGGGATTTTAGGCCGATCTCCTCAGCTACTTCAAATCTCAATATCACTAAAGGTTTTTCCGGAGAAAGCGAAGACCAACCGTCTTCCTTTTTGAAGCCGTGAG
>JAPUUO010000001.1 GCA_026967815.1 Candidatus Bathyarchaeota archaeon
GAGAGCGAGATAGAGGCACTTAACGGCAAATTCCTGCACGCCGACTTCTACAAGGACATGCTGAAATACGACAGCATCATGATTGCGGAGGACGGCATAGAGTGTGCCAAAGGCAACGACAAGGCTTTCTTCTACTTCTCTAAGTTTGAGAAATATCCCGATGCCGAAAAAGTTCTGCAAGACGCTCTGAACAGACAGACCGTGCCGCTTCCGCAGTTCTGTTTTGACATGAAGCTCTTACAGCGTCTTAACAAGGCTCTCTATCGGAGCGACAGTTGCACGGCTACGTTCAAAGGCGTCGGCAACCCCGTTATCTTCGACAGTATGGATTCAGAGGTGAGCAGCGTGGGTCTGTTTATGACATTACACAATCCTGAATAAGAGCAATAGCTATGAGCGAAGAAACAGCAGAACACAAAATCGCAGTAATGTGCGAACCGCCAGGCAACGGCGGTATGTCGCTTGACCAATACCAACGCCTCGCCCTCGAGACAGCCTTGTTCCCCACCGACAAGAATCTCTCCTACCTCACACTCGCCTTGTGCGGAGAGGTGGGAGAGGTGGCCGAAAAGGTGAAGAAAGTGATGCGTGACAAGGGCGGACAGTTCTATGCCCCTGACATGGCGGCGATAGCCCTGGAACTCGGCGACGCGATGTGGTATATCGCCAACATAGCCAAGTTTCTCGGCTACGGTCTGTCGGACATCGCCAAGCTCAACATCGAGAAGATACAGGGACGCATCGAGCGCGGCACTCTGCACGGCTCAGGTGACGAGCGTTAACGACATCGGGTTGAGACTCCCGGCGCAAGAGAGCGCGAAACACCCCTGCGCAAATCTTTCCACCATCATACTTTAGACATCACCCAAACCCACGCGCAGTGGATAGGGGGGCGTGGCGGAACCGGCAGACGCGCCGCACTCAAAATGCGGTGGCCGCAATGGCCGTGAGGGTCCGAATCCCTCCGCCCCCACACAGGGATGTTTTCTGTAGAAATAGTTAATGTTTCATTTAATTTTTCAAGACGGATTATTGACAAGAAGACAAGGTACGCCGCCTCCGTCCGCGAGGATACGGGCGGCTTTAAAAAAAACACACGCAACATCACATACGACATGACTGAAAAAGACAGGAGCCTCATAGCAAGGGCGCGGAGGCTGCCTCCCTCATACTGGGGAGACATTGACAGCCTGATAGAACAGGCCGACACAGACGAAGCAAAAGAGGCTTTGATGACGATACAGAAAGCCCTGCACCATGCCGAAGAATGCACCTGCGGACTACAATGACAGCTATGGAAATATCCAAGACGGACCTGCAAAAGGTCATATCCTATCTCCGTGACGCCTCGGAAATCTACAGGGCGCAACCCAAGGCCAAGCACAGGTGGCGCGGACAGCTCATCAGAAACCTCGTCCGCAAACTCGAGAAGAAACTCACACAGTAAACCACATAAAACACGATGATGATGACACCGATTGAATTATCACTGATTGTGATGACAGCCGCAGCCATAGGCGGCATATACACTTCCTGCCGCAACTTCTCAAAACTACAGCAGCTCTCGGACGCTATGGCGGAGGGCAAACGCAAACTTGACGAAATCAGGAGCGATGCCGAGCAATGGAAAGACACCACGGTGGCTATCATGGACGCTCTAGCGACCGAAGCCTACGTCATGGAAGACTGCGGCAACCACTGCTTCATGGTGACTTTTGACACCGGAGACGGAAGCGTGTCGCCGTTCTGCTACAGCTACAACCCCTGCGACCCCGACGACCGCGAATACAAGCGCATCCACGCCGAGGAGGTCGCCGACAAACTCAACGAGAAGCCATGAGGCGGATCAACTACATATCCCTTTGCAGTGGCTACGGAGCTGAGTGCCTTGCTATGAAGCGACTTAAACGCGACTTCCCCAGACAATTTGACTTTGAACTGCTCGCTTGGGCCGAGATTGAGCCTTACGCCTGCGCCGCGCACGATGCCCTGCACAACGATGCCGACAAGAATCTGCATGACATTACAAAGATTGACTGGAAACAATGGTACGATTCCGTTGGCAGACCGCACGTTGACCTGCTTTTCGCCAGTACGCCGTGCCAAAGCGTTTCGACCGCCGGGAAACAGGAGGGCATGAAGAAAGGCACGGATGCTGCCTCAGCCCTCATATGGGCGACCGAGCAGTGCATAGCCACGTTGCTTCCCGACTTCATCATCTACGAGAACGTCAAGGGACTCATCAGCAAGCGCAACATGCCCGACTTCATGGAGTTCTGCGCCACGATCGAGAAGTACGGCTACCGCCACATGTACAAGGTGCTAAACGCAAAGGACTTCGGCGTGCCGCAGAACAGAGAGCGCGTGTTCCCGATATTCTACCGCGACCCAGAGTGGCAGTACGACTACCCCGAGCCGTTCCCCCTGACTAAGCGTCTGCGCGACGTGCTGGAGGAAAACGTGCCGGAGGAATACTATTTACGCCCCGAACAAGTGGAGCGCATTCTCGCACATTGTGACCGAAAGCAAGCCGAGGGTTGCGGATTCAAAACACAGTTCACCCCCCCCGATAAAATCTGTGGAACAATCACCGGAAACTACGGACAACGTGAGACGGACACATATCTCAAAGTAAATGAAACAGACAATCCCGATTAACGCACTTGGGGGGGTATCACGGACTATATATTCGCACTATGCGCAAGCCGGTTGGCATGACTTCGACCCGACAAGTCCTATACCCCACACAGCAATACTTGAAATGGAAATGGAAGAAGCAAGACCAATACAAGTGGCTCAGATATACGACCAGGAGCAAAATCCTATAAATGGTAGGGTGTATTCTGAGAACGGCATTGCGCCAACCTTGCGAACCCCTACGGGCGGTTTGTCAGAACCGAAAATAATGCAGATAGGCAGCTACTCACCCTCATCGGCTTGCAATGCCAAGGTGCTTGACACGGACGGCATCTGCCCCACGTTGTTAGACCACAAAGGAGCTGAACCGGCAATCGTCGAACCGCTCTCTTGCGCGATGCGTGGGCGCAACCCCAATAATCCGTCAGACCGCACAGCGGGAATAAATACCGAGCAACGCCTTGAAATCGGCTCCGACGTGGCAAACTGCGTCACTACCGTACAAAAGGATTCGATGGTAATTGAACCGAGTATTCTCACGCCGATACGCACCGAGAAAGCTAAAGAATTGCGGCGACAAGGCGTAGAAACTTTCGCAAATCGAGAACTTGTGCCAAGGACTGACGGATGTTCGGGAACTATCACGACCGTGCAGAAAGACAATCTTTTGCAAGAGCCGATAAAGATACGCCAAGCCACGGCGCAAGGCTATATCGAATGTCCTGTGGGCGGCGGATTTGACGCAGCCTATCCCAACTCCAAGCTGCGGCGAGGAAGGGTGCAGCAGAACGGCGATGTGGTTGGCGCGATTACCGCGAGTGGCGACGAGCACTGCGTCTATGAGGGCGTATCAATCCTCGGCTACACACGCGATGACAAAGACGCCATACAGAACTACCACGAACGCGAGGTGGCGGGGACAATCCACACTTCATCAGGCAGTGGAGGCAATACAGACCAGTTTGTCAAAGAAGCAATTAGTCGTAAGGATGATGTGGTGTTCAAGGAAATGCCCGATGGCAATATCCATGCATTTCGGGCAAGCGACCCGAAGAAGTCCACCGCTCCCGAATGGCAGATAACTAACGCCGACAATGTACATCCTACAATCACCACTTCGCATGAGCCAAAGGTACTGCCGAAATACCGCATCCGCAAGCTCACCCCTACCGAGTGCTTCCGCCTCATGGGCATGGACGATGCCGACATCGAAAAGATAGACGCATACCGCATAAAGACCGTGCTGAAAAGCGGCAAGGTCAAGGAGAAGCCCATACCGAAATCGGCAAAGTACAAGTTGGCAGGGAATTCAATTTGCACAGATGTTTTGTATCACATTTTTAGATGTATGTTCATACCTAATCAGCTTGAAAATGAAACAAGAAAAGCAATCCAACTTTCGCTCTTTGACTGAGACGTGGAAAACGGTGGAGGGTTGGCCTGATTATGAAGTCAGTAGTTTCGGAAGAGTCCGCTCCAAAGAACGGATGAATCGAGGCAGACGTTTTGGGGGGCATTTTAACACCGCAGTTGCTCTACAAAGACAAAGAATATCTTAGTGTTATGTTTTGCAAGAACGGCAAACACAAAAGATTCAGCATCCATCGTCTGGTTGCCGAAGCTTTTATTCCTAACCCGGAGAACAAACCGCAGGTCAATCACATTGACGAGAATCCCAACAATAATTGCGTTTGGAATCTTGAATGGGTTACAGCGAAGGAAAACTGCAATCACGGTACAAGGATAGCACGCATCAAATCGAATATGCCGCATAATAAGGCAATTTATCAACTCTCTATGAGCGGAGAGATTGTTGCCGAATATCCGACGATTCAAAGCGCAGCAAAAACAACGGATATTTGTGCTGGCCACATTTGTGATTGTTGCAAGGGCAATCGTTCATTCGCAAATGGTTACAAATGGCGATATGTTGATGAGATTCTTAATCAACATACGCAAACAAGACTGAACGAGCGTGAAAAAGGATATTGGGAGGGGCGCAAGAGAACGGCTCTCAAAAATTCCAAAAGAGTATTTCAATGCGATATGCAAGGGAATGTCTTAGGTGAATATATCTCAACCGCAGAAGCATCCCGACAAACAGGAATATGCACCCCCGGCATAATAAACGTCTGTAATGGCAAAGCAAGACAAGCGGGCGGCTACATTTGGCGATATGCGGACTAAGATGTTCATCGCCGAGCCGCCCGAACCGAAATCAAGACAGCTTACATTATTCGACTGCCACATAACAATACTGTCGACATGATACAATGGAATGAACAAAACAGAAACAGGATGAAGGCTCTGTATGCCAAATCCACGACCAAGGAAATCGCCGCAGAACTCGGCACGACCGAGAGGGCGATAT
The DNA here is from genome assembly GCA_026967815.1 of Candidatus Bathyarchaeota archaeon. Taxonomy (GTDB): domain Archaea; phylum Thermoproteota; class Bathyarchaeia; order Bathyarchaeales; family Bathyarchaeaceae. The sequence goes on from JAPUUO010000001.1 coordinate 5,009, forward strand.
ACAAAGAGGCGAACAAGCTCGGATTGCACAAGAAGCAGCCTAACGCCATCGTCCTGACCGAGCAGCAGAAATCATGGCTGGTACGCAATTTCCCGCACGTCTCCAATGATGTGTGCGCCTCGATACTCGGCATGAGCCTCCGCACGGTCGTGCGCAAGGCGCGGAGGCTGGGACTTGAAAAGACGGCACAGTTTCGTCACGAATGCTCGCTCTACGGCAGCAAAAGAGCCGTGGAAACACTCAGGCGTAGCGGCAAGCTGCCTCAGAAAGGCTACTACTCGCCCAACCTACAGAAAGGCGAGCCGTACCAGTTCAAACGCAAAACAGCAGCTGGAGAATGACCTACCTACAGCTCATCAACCGCTTCTGGGACGCAGACCGCGCGTCCCCTTTCTCGCCCTGCGAGACGAGGCTCTACATGCTTCTTCTCGATGCCGCCAACCGCAAAGGCTGGAACGCGGAGCTTCCGTACACCAAAGAGGAGCTTGCGGAACGTCTCGACGTAGCCGCCACTACGTTTCTAAGGGCGAGGAGACGGCTCTCCGAAGCAGGGCTTATTACTTATGCCGAGAACTGCGGAGGACGCAAAAAAAGGACAGTCTACACCATAGCCGACGCACCGAAAAAGGGTAGCATGGTGAAACCCTTTACAGCCGAAAAGGGTATCGAAAAGGGTATCAAAAATGATACAGTTTATGCTACCCTTTCCGAGCAAAAGGGTAGCGAAAAGGGTAGCATGGTGAAACCCTTTACACCTATAGATATAGATTTGTCATCATATAGACATAAAGACTATATAGTAGAAGAAAAAGAAAACTACTCAAAAGAAAAAATTCCGCACGGCATTTCCGCTTTCGCTCCCGAGGAAGAAATCTCGGATGTGGTCGCGCAGCTCAAAGACGAGGGCGCGTGGGGCGAATCGGTGTGCATGAAGTTCCGACTTTCCCCCGACAGTCTTACCGACCTCCTTGACGAGTACCGTCTCCACTGCATGACGATAGGGGAGGAGCGCAAGACCGTCAAAGACGCCAAGCGGCATTTCACAAACTGGCTGCGTGCGAAAGCGCGGTCAGAAAAAACAGACCGACATGAAACAGACCGAAAAGATAACCGCAGTGCTGGACGCGATGAACGTGACGCAGCCTTCCGCAGCTATGTCATCAACAAGCTCTCAAACGGCGATGGTGGCTGAACGCTACGGCGACGCGATGCACTTCCTGTCGGTTTTCAATCCCGACATGCAGCTGCGCTACAGCACGGACAAGGACAGGTGCTTCCGTGGCAAAGCCCCCGAGCTTGGGCTTGTAAGCCGCACCTATGGAGCAGGCGTGGCCGAGTCGTGGCTCATGGGACAGCTCCACGAGCTTGGAGAATACACAGGAGTGCGCGACAAGCAGACCGACAGGCAGAAGGAGGACACGGCCAAGGTGATAATCGCCGAGTTCGGGCATCTCAAAGTTACCGAGATGATGTATTTCTTCGTTCTTCTCAAATCCGGGCGTTTCGGCAGGTTCTACGGCGCGGTGGATGCCATGGCCATCACTTCTGCGCTAAGGGAGTTCCTGAAAATACGTGATGCGGAACTTGACCGCATCATCCAAGCCGAGCAGCAGACGGAACATGAGCGCGAAACAGCTCTGCGGAAGCGCGAAGTTATGACCTACGAGGAGTATGAAGAACTTCGGTGGCTGTTCAACATGGGCTATGAGCCGCGCCACCTGCACCGCTATTGACACACTCAACAAACACAATCCTACAGATATGACACAGACAGAAAAGACCGTATTAGACCCCGAGACGCTGCGCTGGTGGACCACCCCGAAGCGCGGTCCCCTCGGATGGGGATTCTCCCCCAGAGACGAATGGCTCGCAGCAAAAGCCATGAAAGCAGCCTCAGAGTTCATGCGAGGCTACGGCAAAGGGCGCGCTCATCGCATGATAGACAAATCACGTTACGAACAAGGCACAAACAACCAGCAGCCATGACCGAAAGAGAGAAGATACAGCACCGCCTGTCCGTTCACCGCCTGGAACTCCGCGACCACATGCGCGGACGTGTGGCCGTCACCCCGAGAGCAAAGACACTGCTTGCAAAGATAGCCGAGGACGAAACAGCCCTGCGCGAGCTTGACCGCGAGGAAGCCGACCGTCTCGCACTCGCAGACGCGCCTGTCGACGATGTGCTGCAAGTGGTAATGATTCCGCTGCTGGCCGACGTGATGAACGATGTCGTTGCAGGAGTCAACGGCATGCTCCGTAGGCGCGGATGCACCGAGACGGTCTTTGCGGACTACACCGCCGCATTGCAGAAAACGGCCTTGAAGATGGTTGACACCCTCGCCGCCTCGGAGGCCGGGATGCCGAAGCTCCTCGATGTCGACGATACTCTCATAGATGCCGTCAAGAAGAAACTAATGTCATTTATAAAACAACGTCTGAATATCACTAAATCGTAAGAAAATGGATAAAAACGACCAAGAGAGCAATGTCTTGACATGCGATAAAGCAGAAGTGCTTAAATTCTATGAGCATCTGCTGGGCGTGGTAGAAAAGCTGCGTATGAGTGAGCATTTCTCAGAGCTGTGCGAGCTTGAAAGTGAATATATCTCGCTATTTGGCGGAGAGGAAGCTTTCGGCTTGATGTTTTACTCCGAGTTTCACCCCGAAGAAACGAATGAACAATGACACCCGGACAAATCACAGACATAGCCCGCGAGTATGCGGAGTTTACCGACCTTTCCCCGGCGGACCAAAAGATTATCAGTGTGGTAAGTGAGAACTTCCTCCAATATATCATGTATCGCTACTGCCTCGTTGAGAAAGCCAAACTGATTGAGGAATACAAGTCTGCAAAACAGGACAACAAAATGGCACATAGAGAAAAGTTGTACTCCATGCTCGCAGTAGCAGAGGCGAGAAAGGCGTTGCTCGAATCTCTCTTTCCCGAAATAGCAAAGGAGGTGGAAGAATGATAACGGAAACAATCTACGACCTTTCAGAGCTTCACCACGGCGTATGCGAGTGGTGCGGTGAAGAATCCGATGAGATAGTCAGCACCGAAGACGGAGAAAAGTGCATAGACTGCATCGAAGAAGAAAAGTTTTACCAAGAAACAATGAGAGGTCTATGAAGAAGATTCTTTTCAACGATAAATTCCAACTCACCCAAGCCGTGCTTGACGGTCGAAAGACACAGACAAGGAGGATAATCAATCCGCAGCCCGAAGTTTCAGAAAGAATGGGTATGGTTTGGAAAGGTTATGCTTATGGCATCACAAGCCCATACGGCTCGCCATGTTTCCTAAAAGACGTATATCACAACTTTCTTTCTGGGACAAATTACCCTCAATGTCGAAGATACAAGGTCGGCGAAGTGGTAGCCGTGGCGCAAAGCTACAATGATTGCGGATATGACGGCAATACTTATCTTGGTGTTGAGGGTGGATGGGTCCCGTTTAGCGAAACAGCCGGATGGACTAATAAAATGTTCACATTGGCAGACCAAATGCAGCATTTCATCCGCATAACCGATGTGAGGGTGGAACGACTCAACGACATATCGGAATCCGACTGCCTCGCTGAAGGTGTATTACATTCAGACAAATACGCAATGCCCTATGGCATCCCCGACAGAAAAGCACCTAACGGAGTTGACTTCTATTATTCCACTCCCCGTGAAGCCTACGCCGCTCTGATAGACAAGATTTCGGGCAAAGGAACCTTCGAGAGCAATCCCTATGTATTCGTTTACGAATTTGAATTAGTGAAGTGATATGGTTAAAGCAAAAAGAAAGGCTGATGGCGAAATAATAGATGTGTCATCGGTCGAATATACCAACATAAGAACCAACGTAAAAAGCCGATACTGCTCAAAGGACGGCAAGATGTACCCACTTTCCGACCTCGACTTCCTCCCCGAAAAAGAGACGGCGGTGATGGAGGGGTGGGTAGCTCGTGACAATTTCGGTGTATTCCTATTTGAGGGTGAACCGACGAGGGATGAATGGCTGGAAGAATGGAAAGCACCGGCTCGCTTTTTGAAATTGCCAACAGACTCTTTCCCCTCCGTGACGTGGCAGAGCGAGCCTAAGAAAGTAAGAATCGAGCTGACGCTTATTGACGAATGAATCATCCCCGGCTGTTCCAATCAAACGGAGCGGTCGGGGATTTTGCGTTTAATGCCCTCTGCAATGCTCACACAGATAGTGGCTCACGACCGGGTGCATCTTGCGCCCTATCTCTCCGGCAAGATAGCATACCTCCTCGCCTTTTAAATCCAACCCTAAGACATCCGCTATCTGAGTCGCGAGATGATGCTTCTCGTGGTCGATGGAGTCAGCAAACTCCTCCACGTTGGTTGTAACCGTCACGACCAGCACACTCTCGCCGTCCCCGGTGTAGCAGATACCGCAGTTAGGATTGCCGGAGGAAAGATTGTCATAGGCACGTTCAAGGCTCTCGTCATCCGCTCCGGCTCGCTCCATTGTCTGCAATATCTCCTCAACCTCATAGTGGGTCACGGCGTAATAGCAGGTGATTTTCCATCCGTCGGCACGTTCAAGATATATGGTTTGGCGTATCATAGCTTTATTCTTTGAATTTCCATATATACTTTCCTCTAAATTTTTGCAAGCGAATTGAACGAGAGCGATTGGATGGAGCAGAGCCGTAGACTTCGCACACCGCTTTTAATGACGGCCATTCTTTTATGAAATTTCCCTCTTTGTCATATTGAAGAACTGCCTTAGCATTCGTATGTGTGGGCTTATTGTATTGGGCATTATCTAATTTCAAAAAACTCCAAATATACCCTCCAGCCGAATATGTGTGACCCAAACATACTCGCCCTATGGCAGTATTCTTTATACCAGTATGACGAGCTGCTTCTGCGGCACTTTCGTATTCAGCAATAAACTCTCCGTTCATAGCATATTGGTAAACTTTTTTGGGAGCATTTGGAGTGTTTTTGATTATTTTAGTCGCATTGCTTCTATTGGCGACCTCCGAAATATATGTATTATCTCTGCAATGTTGCATTGTTAATACATTGTTGGCGTTCTCCTTAGGCGTAACCCATCGTAGATTTGACAATGAATAGTTGGTTACATCGGTGTCAATATGGTCTATAAACGGTTTATTGTCGGGGTTGGGAATAAAGGCCAATGCAATTATACGATGTAGCGGAGTGACTCGACTCTTCCTGTTCTTACACAAAGTGACACAAGGATAACCACCGGACCCGCTGTGGACTTCTTTTATGCGCCCTCTTACGTGGCGCATAGACTTACCTTGCGGAACATAACGCTCAACTGATTTAACTCGACCGAGATTGCTCACTTCATACAGCCCCTCATAACCTACTACTGGTTTCCAAATTTCTTGCTCCATAATCTGTTTATTATTATATACAAAGATATAATCTTTGCGCCAAATAACCAAATTATTTGCAAGTTTTTTTAGAGCCAATCATCCCAATCTGCGCCTATGCCTTTTGCATCAAGGTCAACAAGAAAGTGGCGGAAAGCATTGCCCCCTTTGAGGTCAGGGTCCCCTATCATATCGGCGACATACTGACACAATCCCTTTTCGTCAATGATGCTTGACTTGTAGAGGTCTGCCTTGGCTTGGTGGAAGTAATAGCAGAAGTCGTAGCCTACATTATCCTCAATCTTAATGCCATACTTCTGCAAAAGTTCCTCAATCTGCTCCTTCGGAACATATTCTATACGCTCCAGCTTGCCCGTAGCAGGATTTAGACGGCGCATCCCTTTGACTGCGGATTCAAGAGATTTTTTCGCAAAGTGATAGCCATACGAGCGCAAGTACGCCCTCATTGACTCAGGAAGTTTCAATTCGTAGTTATCCAATGGTGTTGCCATATCTTCTAAAGTTGATAGCTAATAAGTTAATGGAGCGAATATCGCAATCTGCGATAAGTTGCGACAAACTGCGACATTCGCCCCACGGTTATTTATCGGCGATAGCGTGAGTATCGACCGGTTCCTCTGACACCACGGCGTTCGCCGAAGTCGTCGTCATCGTCCCAGCCGTCATCCTCGCGGTTGCCGTAACGGTTGCCGTAGTTACCGCCACCATTGCCGCCGGAATAGCCGCCGCCACGGTTTCCATAGCGGTTTCCGTAGCCTCCGCGCTCGCCCATCTGCGACTCCTCGGCAAGGTCTTCGATGCACTCATAAAGTTCCTTGCCGTATTTGAGGAGCTTCTTCGCCTTGTCTCTCAGCTCGTCTTTTTCCTCGGAGCTGATTTCAATTATATAGCCCATATTTATTTTGTTTTAGAAGATTTGTTTCCGTCAGCATCGAGTTTTGCCAACACCTGTGCCATCATGTTCTTAAGCTCGGCATTGTCCGAAGCCATTGTAGCCATCTGATTCTTCATCGTGGCGATTTCCTGCTCGCGACGCTGGTTCTCGGCGTACTCAGGATTGAGCTGCATAAGTATCTCGTCATATTTGACAATCTTCTGCCGCTCCTCGTCCACGCGGTTGATGATGCCCACAGCTTCGTTTTTCAGAGTGGCGATTTCGGCGTTCATCGCATCGCGGCTCACGGTCACGAACACGTTGCCGTTGCTTACGTAGTTCGCGCTCTCCTTGTTTGCCGGAAGCTGCTGGAACTGACGCTGTGCGCCGCCGACATTGGCGAACACGTCAACTACCTGCTCCTGCATCTGCCCGAACTGCGGTGCTGTCGGGAACTTGTAGACAGGCTGCGTTACCTGCGTGATGCTGCCGATTTCAATACGCGGCACACTCTCTTTATAGAGGATATAGATTGGTTGGTTTACTCTTGCTGACTGAAACATATCTTGGTTTGTGAATTGATAGAAGTGTGAGGGGAGTTTCACCCCTCACGGATTGTTTACTCTGTCGGCGTTGTCGCTGCCGCCCCTGCCGTGTTGGTGAACTCCACGAAGCGTGCCACTCCGCGCCTCTTGTCTAGGTACAGAAGCCTCTCTGTTGTTCCCTGCACGTTCGCCCCGGTCACGTTATTGCCCTGCGAGTCCACTACGGGCACCCTTGTAGAGGTCGAGCCTGTAGTAGCTCCCGTCGTCGAGGTCGTGGTGCTTCCACCCGGTATCGCGATATGGATAGGGAAGCCCTCGCCGCCTGTAGGCACGTCCGCATGGATAGTCAGCAGGATAAGACTCTCGCACGGCAATTCGCGGTACTCGCACGGATTGAAGCCGTAGACCACCTGCGAAGCGGTGGTGTCGAGCACAACGGAGTTGGTGCTGATTTTATATATGCCTCCTACGTCTATGCGTTTGAGGCGGCTGTGTGGCTGCTGCGGAATCACCCCCATAGGAGGCATCCACCAATACGGATTCATTGCGTTAGGATACATAGCTAATCTTGTTTAGGGTTAAGAATCAGCATCCGCATCCGTTAGCATAGGGGGCGACACCGAAGCTGACGGGTTGTGAGTACGACACAGGCACAAGGTTGCTCATCGCAGGGATGTAGGGGATGTTCACAGTCGGGGGTTGTTTGCAGGCTATGTCGGAAAGCTGCTTGTAAATAGGAGCGAGTTCAGCCTGACGTTCCGAGCGGGCGGTGAGAGTGGCGATGATGCGGTCTTTCTCCGCAAGTTCACGGTCTTTGCGGCTGTCTTCGATGGCGTCGAGCTTCAGAAGCTCCTCCACGCCGGTACCCAGTTCCACAAGACGGCGAAGATACTTGCGCACCGTGTTGCGCGCTACGCCCGTCAGGTTGCTGATGCTTTTTGCTCCGGTGCCGCTGCCGTGACAGCGTAGCACCTGTCTTAGTTTGTTCATGCTTAGTCTTCGATTTGCCATCCATTATATGTTTTATGTATTTTTAACATATAATATAGCCTCAAGACTCCTTTCCCGCAATCTTTTTTCCTCTTTTTCAGGGGGCAATTTCAATGAGCAGCACGGGGTCAATTTAGTTGGGTTTTAGGGGGGCAGTTTCTTTGACCACAACGGGGTTAATTTAACTGAGTTTTTCCAGTTTAGGTTTGGAAGAGTTAGACGGCTCAGAGGTTGCAGGGGCTATTTTACTGCCCGCTTCGGAGGCTCGTATTTCAGTCCGGTCAGTTTGTTGTTCGGCGGCTTGCGCCCGCGCTCGTCTTTGCAGTCAGTGCGCTCACAACGCCATTGTTTCAGATATTCAACGAGTGTGTTGAGGTAGCCGTTTTCTGCGGCGAGCCTCGCTATCTCGTCCTTGTCGGCATTGCGTCCGTGCTCGGAGTCTATCAGCTGTGAGGTGAGTTTGCGTATCTGCTCGGTCTTGCCGTCGAGAGCCTTGTTCTGCTCGGCTATCCGCTCGGCGTTGTCTTTCTCCATCTTGATATAGATGTCAAGGCTCTGCTGCTGGTGCGTTATCTGCATATGCAGCCTTTCAACCTCGGCCTTGTCGGCATCATGCTCGGCAAGCTCGGTCTCGGCATAGTCCTTGCGCTTTCGGTGGGGTAGGGCGAAGTGCATGATTATGTCCCCGACAAAACCGATGCCCAGCACGCTCAACACTATTGTCTGTAATACTTCCATCGCTTATTTCCTGAATTTCTTTATGACTAAACCTGTTGCAGCGACCGCAGCGACAATCACCGCAGCGGCCAGGCAGATTGCTGAGGCATCGGGCGGCTTGCTGACGGCGGTTGTCTCCTTGGCCTCGTCCTCGGTAGCCTCGTGGGTGGTGCGTCTCTCGGACATGACTGCTGACGAGTCGGCGGTCTCGGCGTGGTGAAGCTCCGCGCTGCCTTTGCCGGCGGTCAGGCTGTCGGCCTCGGCCATCATACGCGGCGCGTGTATGACCGCGCCTGACGGGAGGGTGACACTGTTGGCCACAAGCTGCATCTTCAAGTGCCGCATGGCCAGCGTCAGCCAGTTAATCACGCCGCTATCTGTGCGAGTGTAACGCACCACCGACGAGTCCACCGTCTGAGCTGCGCTGTCCCTTTCCGTGCGTTGTGTGTGCTTCTGAGAGGAACATCCCCCCAGGGTTATCATCAGCACCAACAGGATGATGATGACCGCCACGCAGCCGCCCATCACGCGGTTCTGCGTCCGCTGCTCCCTCTCGATGTCAAATCTGTCTCGTGGCATGGTCAGATGTTTTTATATTCAGGTATAGCATCAAAGCAGGGGCATTCCTTGACACGTTCCCACGGGTCGATGATACCGTTGTGGTTGCGGTCCACGCTCGCAATGTCGCGGTGCCCGAGGATGCGGGCATGGGGATAGCGCATGCGAAGCTCGCGCAGCAGACGCACGAGGGCTTCCTTCTGTTGCGCCGTGCGGTTGTCTGTGCCGCGCCCCTTGCCGTCTATGCCGCCCACGTATGCTATGTTTATGCTGTCTCCGTTGTGGCCTCTCACCCCGTTGCTTATCCTGTCCTCCGCGAGGGTGCATACGGTGTGTCCGTCACGTTCCACTATGTAGTGGTAGCCCGGGGCTTTCCACCCGAGCTGGGTGCGGTGGTAGCGGACGATGTCGTCCGCGCTCTGTGTCTGCGCCCCTGCGGTGCAGTGGACGACGATGTTGTTGATCTTTCTCATAAAATATGGTATGAATGGTGTTAATGCTATGCTGTCGGTCAGCGCGTCGCCGTATGAAAGGCTCACTCCGCGCCCTCCCCGGTGGCCGTGCCGCCGTTCGCGGCCTGTTCCTCGGCCTCCTGTGCCAGTCTGCGCTGTTCCTGTTCCCATGCCTCCACCTCGGAATCAGTGACCTCCGAGTAGTTGTCGGGCGAGTCCCCCTGCCCCAGATAGGCCGTCGTGGTGGCCGTGGAGAGGTCGCCGAGATATACGATGCGGTATCCGTCGGCTACTGTGAGTTTGCGCATGCCGTTTGCTGTTGTTGTCTGTTGCATGATTCGTTATTATGTATGTTAATATTCTTTTTGATTATATAATGCAAACTGATATTTAGTGTGTTGAGTAATCATATCTCATATCCCGCCATCATGTCGTGTATCGCGAGTTGACAGCCCAGCTCCCCCCCCTCGTCGTCACCACCCTCCCCAGCAGGGTGTGTATCTCCGCTATGTGGTGCTCTATCCTCGGCAGACTGCTCAGGTGAGCGTTCGCCGTCTCCATCATCGGCGTGTAGTCTATAGTTCCAGTCACCCCTGCTCCTGTAGTCCCGGCCTCCATAAGCCGCCTGATAGCCCACACATTCTCGTTCACCATCGCCATGTAGTGCGTCTGCGTCGTCAGAGCTGCCGTGTTCGCGTTAACCTCCTCGCTCGTCGCCGACCCTACGGACTTCGCTATTCCGCGTGCCTCCTCCGCATCGCCACGGCTCTGGTAGCCCCACTGCTCAGCCCACGCCATGATGGCGGCTCCGGCAGCGTTCGCGTCGCGAGCACCCTTGTCCGCCGTCTCCATCACCCTCTCCCAGAAGCCCCGGTCGTAGAAGTCCCCCTCCTCCATCCTGTCTATCATGTCGAACGTCGGCTTCAGCGCACGCTCCATGGCCCGCGCCATCAGCCCCTCAGTCACCATGTTCTCCACCATCTCCCTGAATTTCTTCCCCATCGCATCCGCCGTGTTCCCGAACTCCCTGTAGGCCTCCACCCACGCTTTTGCAAAGTCCCTCGCCGTTGATGACAGGTCTGACCCTATCAGCTGCTCGGCCACCTTTCCTTGCAGCTCCGCCAGCCTGTCCATCGTCTCGCGGTACGAGTTCTCGTAATCCCTCAGCTTATCCTCGTCCGTTTTCTTCCCCTTGCTCCGCTCGGCCTCTGCCTGTTTTCGGTACGCTTCGGCCTGAGCTTGTAAATTTTTCTGTTGGGCTTTGATGTTCCCCACCATTTCTGACCCGAACACACGCTCCATTGCCTTTTCGAGCCGACCGTAAGCATACTCCAGCTCCTCCAGTATCCGCTCCTGACGCTCAATCTCTTTGTTTGCCTTGCGGACTTTTGACCCCGTGAGCCATGAGCCTATGGCAGAGAAAGCTGCTATCGCTCCACCGATTGCCAATAGCCACCAACAAGCCGCCTCGATAGCTATTGCAATAGCGAGTATGGTTGTCATTATTGTTGCCGCATTGTTCAGCCCCGACACAAGTCCGTTTACAATATCGCCAAGTTCGCTATCTTCCGCAACACCCATCATGTCGGCGATTGTTTGTATTGAGCTTGCCGCAGAGCTGAAAGCGTTTGCCATTGCATTGACGTTCTTTGATAGTTTGGCGATAGCTGCTTTTTGAGCGTCAATGGCGTCTGTGGTGTTCTGTTCCGCTTTGTTGACCTGTTCAACAGCCTTGTTGCGCTTTTCGGTAGCTTGCGTTACTTTGGTTGTGGCATCGTTAAGGGCAAGTTGAGCCGCAACCCCCTCGTCAGTATTCAGCTTTCCCTGAGCCTCCAAGTCAGTAACACGCTGCTGTGCTATCGCTTGCTCAGCTTTGGCGGTTTGAATTGCCATATTCAGACCGACCTCTTGCTGTGCGAACTCGGCTTTTACCCTTGCTTCTTCGGCTTCTGCTGTTCGGTAGTCCTTACGGGCTTTTGCATACTCCTTGAAGCTGTCGATTATTCCCTCTATCGGGTTCCTCGTTTCTCTCTCCTCGTTTATCTTGTCAAGTTGCTCGACAAGCGATTTCAAGCCCTCCACATTCTCAGTGTCTTTGACCGTAGCTATCATCTCCTGCAAACGCTTCTTCATACGGTCAAGAGTCTGAGTGGAAACGCGGTCAAGATCTTGGAACACCTTTATATAATCGTCGCTTGACTTAAATTCGTCAACAGCGAGTTTAGCCAATTCCTGCGCCTGTTTGTCATAGGACAAAGACACAAGACGGTTACGCTCCTGTGGGTCACGCGTTTCCTTAATTATCTTTGCACGTTTCTCGCTCTCTCGCCGTATAATCTCCGTGCGCTGCTCCTCATAGCTCTGCGCTTTTGCCAGCTCTTTCTGCCAATTTGATATATTGGTGGCCACCTCTTTTTGACCCTCCTGCGCTATCTTCTGCGCCGTGTCACGGTTCTTTTCAATGATGTCGTTCTGATACTTCTCGTATATGTCAGCAAGCATCTTGTAGTCGATGCGCTGATTCGTCATGTCAAATACGGGTTCAAGGTCAATCACGACATCCTCCTTGCCACTCTTGAACACTTCCCGAATCTGCGCCACCGTGTCCTCAAACAGCTCCTCACCCGTAGAGCCGTAGATGCTCAACGACACACGGTTAGCCAACTCCACATCCCCCGTCTGACTAAGTATCTTCTCATAAAACTCCTTCGCAGTCTTGGTGCGCGATATGCGGTCGGCAAGGCGTTTCAGCTCGGCTTCGATTTCTCTTTGTTGCTTGTCAATTGCGCTCTTGTCGCGCTTAAACCCAAGCTCAATAAGTATCTTGTCAGCGTTTTTGATGCCGAGGCGGTTGATTTCCTTGATAATGGCATCATACCATTTCTGCACGTCCTCGATGGTCTGCGGCACTTCAAATGCAGGGAGCTTGAATTTGTATTTGTCTGCCATTTTCTGCATATCGGCAAAAGATGATGCGAACAGTTTTTGAGTGTCTGCCAACGCTTTTGTCTGCCCCTCTTTTCTCAGCAAGTCGTCATACTCCTTGTTGATTTGCGCCATTTTGTTGGCAATGTCGTTGAGGATTTGCAGACGCGGGTCGGATTGGCGAGTGCCACCACCAGACGTGCTTTTACCAAGAATTTCAGCCATTTTTGAATAAAATTCTTCAAGGTCTTTTGCATTCTCCAATTTATCTGCAATTTCCTTGTATGCCAATGAAATCACAGGGGTGGCGGCTAAAACTTTTGTAAGGTTTTCAACCTGTTTAGCATAATCCTTAGCGGTATCATTTATTTTCTTTCGATAGGCTTCCAGCCCCTCTGTTGCACCCATCATATTGCCCCTGACTTTATCGATAAGCCCCATGCTATTGGCAAGTTCCTCAAACTTACTGCGAACACTTCTGACAACTGCGTCTTTTGGCACAATTTCATTATATCCCTTTGCAATGTTATCAAGTAACTTTTTTATATCGCTGTGACCGCTACCGAGGGCATTTTTTATTGCCTGAATATTGATTGTGGCTATATCGGCAATGTTGAATGCTTTGTCGTTATCTATGTTGAACCATTCATTTTCAATCTTGATATTCTCGGCTTTAAGAGCATCAACAATAACACCGCCCCATGTCCTTATCTGCTCCGCATTTACCTCCTGTTGATATGCGAATGTATCACTTTTAAACCCTTGTGGAATAAAGTCAGCCATGTGTTTCTTGGCATCCTCCATAGCCTTTGTATATTTGCCAAGAGCCCCTTCTAATCCTTCATAATAACTTAAAGTTCCTGAAACTTCTTCGTTGTATTTTCGGGTTGCATTCGCAAGGTCATTGATATAACCATCTTCGGGAAATAAAGCCTTGTAGGTTATCGCAGTTGTGCCAAACATTAATGGCAGGTTCTTTCCAAACCATTCAAGGGCTTTATTCCAAAAGCCTTTTTCTTCGGCGATTGAGTTTGCAAGTTTTTCTCCCCCCTCAATCCCGGCTTCGTTAAACGCGGCCACAATCTGCTCTTTGAGCGACTTTGAGGTGTCTTGTGCTTGCTTTTCAAATTCAGCAAAGAATCGAGTACGTTCCTCAACCCCTAAACCTTGTTTATCAAACCAATCATACAGGTTCTTCATTGCGGTTATACGTTTTGCCCCAAATTCTTCCTCAATAGCACCCAATGCTTTCTGCTTTTGCTGTTGGGCGATATAATTTCGTATGGATTCAGTTAGACTTTTATATCCCTCGGCTGCGCTATCTGCTCCACTTCTTAATTTCCGTAGATTCTCAATTGACATATCTTCAACAGGAATCATATCCTTGAATGTGCGGTGCAGCTCATCGAGTTTGTCTTTCTGTTCTTTTGACCCATCTGCCGCCTTGATTGCAGCATCAGCAAGATATTCAAAATTGCGGACTGACTGCGAAGCCAATGTAATACGTTCCGCGTCTATTTCGTTCAACTTACGGTCAAGACGATGTGCGTTCTCGTAGGCTTCAAACAATTTATATACGAGTGTTGTAACCGCTGTAATAGCCAATCCGATGCCTAACCCTGCTCCAATGGATTTTGCAACTGACACAAATCCGCTTTTGAGCAAGCCCATTCGGGTAGTGGCCTTTTGCGCCGCGACTTCATCCGCTTTTGCTTTTTGCAAGGTCGCCCATGCTGCGTTTATTTCATCAACAGTTGCTTTTTCATTCAATTTCGCCAACTGTAAGACAGCAGCTTTTCTTCGCTCGGTTGCTGCCGCTGCTGCGGATTGAGCGGCTTCGACCCTTTGACTTGCAGTTGAATATTTGTATAGCGCAAGGATGGCGGCATTGGGGAGAATGAAATATTGAGCTGTATTTGCAACGGCTTTCCAATTCCTCATCAATTCCGTCAGCAGACCAATGGCTGTTTTCATGCCTTGGTTTACGCTCTCTGTATTACCGATTTCATCGTACATTACCGAAGCAGCGTCACCAAGTTTCGCCCATAGACCGAACAATGTGTTGCCCTGCTTCTCTTGAATGTTATAGAATTGACCGCCTGCGGATGTCATATCCTTGAATACCTCCTCAACCATTTCAAAAGAAATGGCTCGTTTGGATATTAAGTCCATGACTTCTGCGGCTGTATATCCTCGTCCGTTCAGTTCTTCGAGTTTCTTCGCCAACTTGTCAACGAGGGGTATTCCCATTTCAGTTGCCTGCCTTAATTCACTCGCGCGAAGATAACCTGTTGCGAAAACCTGCCCGAAAAATAATGTCGCACGTGACATATCCGTACCTAATCCGACGGAAATATCTGTCAGCATCTTAGTCGTGTCAAACAACTTCTTTGTCTCAACCCCATACGCCGCTACTTGCTTTGTATATTTTGTCAAGTCCATAATTGACACGGGCGACTTCAAAGCAAATGTCTTGATTTCGGAGAAAAGCTGATTGGCTTTGTTCGTATCTTGAATTATTGCACCGAGAGAAACCCTCTGCAATTCAAACTGAGCCGTGACCTCTCTGATATTGGTTAGGAAATTCTGTACTTGCTGAACGCTCCATACTGCCACCATTTTCTTTAGGAGGCGTTCAATATAAAAAGTTTGAGAGTCGTATGCTTTTGTTAGATTATTAACCGCAGTGGTCGCTTTATTAGCCGCTGTTGCAGACTTTTCTCTTGCGGCGGCTAATTTTAGCTCGGCTTGTTCCGCTTTTGCTGCTCTCTGACGAGCCAATTCACGGGCTGCTGCTGCTTTGGCTTCAATTTCATCAACTCTTGCACCTCGTACCTCCGCAGTTCCGACACTTCTGCTTGAATATTTCTGCACTTGTTCAAGAGCTTTGGCGAGAACCGTCAATTCCCTCGCAAGTTCTTTGATTGCGGATTTCGTTTCGGGAGTAATTGGCTCAATCTTTAACTGAGCAAGGCGGGTCTTAACATCCGTCAAATTCTCAAAATCGAGTTTCACCTTGACAGCTCGTTTGGCTAAGATTGACTCCAACTTAGCCGCGTACTTCTTATCCCATTCTTGCCCTGCTTCTTCGACCGCTTTTTGGAGGTCAAACCCTATCGGAAATATCAAATTATCCGCCATTGCTTATATTGTGTTGTAAAACATAGCCAATTCAGGCGTTTGTTTGTTGTTGTTTTTGTATCTTTGTGGATTAAATCAAGTTTTATGAACTACTTCGACACTTTTATGGGGCTGACCCTATTGGAAGATATATTTGGTGGACTTAAAGATTTAGCCACCTCTCCCGACACTGCCAAATGGTTTTGGGGCATAGCTGTTGGGCTAATTGTGGTGTTGTCAATCTCATTATTCATCGTCAAACTTTTCTGTTGAAATGGCGCAACTTGTAATCCTCGCCGTCCTTTTGATTTTCGTCGGCTTTATCGGCTTCAGTATTTTTCGTAATCGCAAATCTGATGGGACGGCAAACCTTGAAAAAACTTTGTCTTTTGACCCCACGTCTGATATTGAACCGATACAATCTGCATCTACGCCAAGTCCCGATTTTACACATAAGCCTTGTGCGTTAGCCGTGACCCTACGGATTGTCGGCGTGGTAAACATATTTGCCGCCATTATTTTAGGGCTTGTGTTGGCCGATGATTTTGGTTGGGTTATATCCATAGCCGTAATTCTTTCAGGTTGTCTTGGTTGCTTGTTTTGTTATGCGTTTGCCAAGTGCGTAGAGGCAGCTGACAAGTATCTGAATAGCCATTAAAGCACAAGAGCCACCCGCGATTCCTCGCGAATGGCTCTTTGGCTCTAACGGTCATATTTATTGTGCAAAGATAGTAAAAAATATAATCGATAGCAAATTGCTCGGTTTGTTGTTCTAATGTTCATGTCTATATTGAATTAGATATTTGAATAATACACAAACACCTATGGAATAGACGATTATATTTGCTATTGTCAACTTTTTACACTAACTTTGCGTTGAAATAGTAAACCCAAAGCCCTTGAGCTTTTATGGAACCTGTCACTCGCTTCATAGAGCAAAACTTCGGACTGTCATTTCTTGTAGGAGTGATAGTCGTTGGAACTGTTATCAGCGGAATTGTATGGATTACAATTTGGGCTGTCAAGCTAACCAATAAGCATAAAGACGTGTCAAAGCGCATTGATGATGTACCGTGCCCTCACCACACATCCAAAATAGAGAGGCATGATGAGCAATTTGCAGATACTCGTGCTTTAATGAGCCGAATGGAGGGACAACTTGAATTATGGGTGCAAAATTCGATAGAAAAGAGCAATAGTAAAATAAAGAAAAAATCGGGGCTTGCGTTTAGTGCAAAACACAGTCCACGACAGTTGAATGGGAATGGCATAGAGCTATTAAACGATTGCGGTGGCAAGGATTTTCTTGAAGCCAATATGAGTTTCTTCATAGACAAAATGGAGAAGTTAAAACCCAAAACAGCTCTTGATGTTGAGGATATGGCTTTGGCTATTCTGCAAACCCATACTAATGAGGATATGTTTATTCCACTCAAAAGTTGGGTTTACAATGCTCCGTCAAGAGAACTTAAGAACCCCAATGGTTCTACAAAAACGCAGGATGTTGATTTAGACGATGTGATATTTGTTTTGTCACTTCCATTGAGAGACAAATACCTTGAACTCCATCCTGAAATTATTAAATAATGAAATATAGGGGCGACGCATCACCGCATCGCCCTTTTCTTTTCCTCCGCCATCACCTCGGCTTGCAGTTCCTCCGGCGTGAGGGGTTTCTTCTTGGGTCTTACGTTCAGTCCCATGCCGCGAAGTTTAGCCTCCAGTTCATCATCGCTCGTTGCCGCTGTCAGTGCCGCCTCTGTCCGCTCGCTCGGCTTCTCGTAGTCATAGTCGTAATAGCCCTTGTCAAGCAACATAAACGTTACCCAATTTTCGGTATCTAAAAACCAATACCGAAGCCAGCTCCATAGATTGTAGTTGCCGTAGATCGCCTTTATCTTCTCGTTGTCGGTTGCCTCGGCGAACAGACTGCCTACTTGCTGTCCTCCGCCTTTTTCTTCGTAGCGTCCTCCGCCGCTTGCGCCTCCGCCGCCCTCCATCTTTTCAGCGCCTCTCTTACGCCGTCGCCAATTGGTTTCATAGAGAGCGCGAGTTGATGCTTTGTATTTTCCCAATTGGCTAAAGAAAAACCCACCTCTTCATCGTTTAAGGCGGCGTTGTTGATTGTGGCGGTATGCTCCTCGTATCGCAGCATGAGCCGCCGCCATGTCAGGGCGAAAAGAAACGGCACGAACAGAGCCTTGTTGCCTAACAGATAGTAGGCGGCTGTCTTGGCGTGGAGCGTGTCGAGCTTGCGCTGTATCTTCTTAGCCTTGCGCAGCGGCATTGCCTCTTTCTGCTTGCCCGACAGCGCGTAGGCTTCAAGTTCAAGCGTGTGGATGCGCTCTCTCACTTTCTTGCTCACCTGTCTTACGGTGTAAGTCTTGCCTCCGACGGCTATCACTCGCGGAAATCCGTGCTTGATATGCTCCTTTGCCGCTACCATGCGGTCAAGCTCCTCGGTTGTAAGCTCCTGCGGTTTTTCTTTGTCTTCGGTCATATCACTCTTTATTTATCGGCTCTTTGCTCCATGTGGCGTGTTGCCGTATGAAATCAAGCACCATGCTCGGATAGCCGTCGGAATCGTTAAATTCAACCATGCGGGGTTCTTCTTTTCCCTGTGCAAGATTTACTACAACACTTAACAAGTCCTTGCAGTCAGCTTGCAGTTCGTCATATTTGCGCTGCAACTCCATCATAAGCTCCATGTCGGACTTCTGATGCGGAGGGCATAATATCCTCTCGGCAAACTCACGGCGTTCCGAATGGGGCATAAATCCAAGGCTGTCCCAAATGGATTCCAAAACTCGGTCTTTTGCTTTTTCGCTTTCAGTCATTGGCGTGGTGGTGTGTTAAGAGGGGCGGCGGCATTGAAGCTACCGCCCCTCGTTAAAAAGATTGTTATGAGTTACGCACCGGTGGCATAGGTGAGATTGATTTTGTCAATCAGCATCATCGTACCCAGCTTTTCGGTGTTGCAGTCCTGAGCCTTGCAGATCGCTTTCAGCGTAAACAGACCGTCCTCGGGAGTGGGGCCGGTGAGAATGCGCGCTTTCGGGAAAAAGATTGCCTTTTTCGCGGTGTCGTTGACAAGCGCGATAGGACGCTCGATGACGGGCATTTCCTCGGTAGTTGCCACTGCGGTCGCGCCTGTGCCGAAAGCACTGCCTGTGCCGAAGTTGGCGGTGGTGATGTCCTTGCCTTTCATAAAGGTTTTGAACTTGTCTGCCGAGAAGTCGGCCATCTCGAAGTCGTAGCCGTAAGAGCCTTTGGTCGGGTTGGAAACGATGATGTCGCCCTGTTCGTCGAGCTTGTCCTCAAACGAGGGGTCTTCGCCGTTCCATGTGGTCGAACCCTGGAACACCTGACCTACGTCGAAGCCGTCGGCTGTGATGTCGCCCACGGTTGCTGTGGAGTAGTCCTCCACCTCGTCAAAGACGATAATCATGCTCTGACCGTTAAAGACCGAGGTCGGGGTTGCTTTTTTAATTCCTGCCATGATTTTATGGTTTTAATTGTTAATAATTCGTTATCTGTTTCGCCACCACACGTTCAGTATCGTCGTGTAGTAGCCGTTGTTAAGGTTGGGTGTCGGGGGCGTTATCGGATTGTTCGCGTCAAGTCTGAAAAAGAACCGCTCCGATGCCGCTCCCCTGTTCAGCCGCTCCTCCACCTGCGCAATCAGCGAATTGTTGCGGTTGCGCTTGATGGTGTTGTCGCTGTTGCTCTTGCAGAGGATTTCAAGGGCAATATTGCCGTCCCACAGCCCGAAGCCGTCCGAGCCTCTTGTGCGCGGTCGCGGATTGCCGTTGGAGCGTAGCCTTATGAACTCGTCGCCAAGTCCGGTGCCGGGCATGGCGTTCTCGGCATACACCTTGACTGTCCGGCTCGCTGTCGCCGAGGTCTGCACCGCCACCTTGCCGTCAAGCAATGCCGCAAGTGCCGTGTCGGGAGTAAGGTCGGAGAGGTTCATATTGCGGATGGATTAATAGGCTGCAAACCTGTTATCACGTTCTGGAAAAGCACCTCACCAAGTCCATCAAAGAACCCAACGCCTCGCCCACGCTTTGAGCCTTGCGTGTTTATCTTGTAAGCGTATGACACAGTAGAAAAAAGCACTATCCAAATCCCTTTTGAGAATTGCGTGGCAGCTGCTTGCACGGCATTTCGCAAAGCGATAGAGCCATCAATGCCTATCTCGCCCTGATTCGTTTGCTGCTCTACGGCAATAGCTGTAGGCAAATAGGAACTTAGCCGACCGTCGATATACACGCCCACGCCGGTGGCATCATGGAGATTGCCTGTATCAACCGGGAACTGCATATTGCCATACGGTGGGATGAAACCACCGTCGATATAGGCAACCAATTTCTCCGCCACACCACGCAACATTGTTTCAAGTTTGACCTTGATAACACGCTCTGCGTAGTTATTCAGACCAACCTTGAATACTTTGCTGTTATGTGCTGTGTAGCCGCTCATTGTCAATCTCCTGCTCCTTGCTTTATCTCAATCTCTGTCACCCAGCTGCCGTCAAGCTCAATCTTCACGTCGTTGGCTTCGTCAATCACTCCGTGGAATCTGCGACCCGATTCAGTTACCCAGTCTATCACATCGCCGTTGGAAATCATTTCGCCGTCAGCGGTTCTGATTATTCCGGGTAAATAAATCTTGTCGTTTGTCCGCACCGCTATCATGCCGCGCGTCTGCTCTCCGGGCTGGAAGTCGCACACATCGTCATAAATCACTTTGGGAGCAAGCGGCTCGTCGTATTCGTCGTAGCCGTTCTGCTCGCGTGTGATTTTGCAGTGGTCGGGGTAGCTCAGCATTGCCATCTTCGTGGAGGTCTGTTTATCCTGTTGGTTGCGTCAAACATCCCGCCCTCGTCCGCATCGGGTTCTTCGATGTCAAGTCCGAACTTGGTGCGGATTCGGTCGGCACGGTTGCGGAAAGCCTCGCGGTCACGGGTGGTGAACGAATGTCCGCCGCGGGTCACTTGACGGTTGCCACGCTTCTCGCTCCTTGACCCCGTGCTTGTCGCCGAGGACATGGCGTAGAGTAAAGTGGAGAGGGCATACTGCAAGCTGTTGGCAAACACCTCGTCGCCGACATAATCATTTTTATCCTCGCTAAGGCTCAATGCCCGAAAACGAGGGTCGTTTACATCGCCCGGCGAATCCGCCGCCACGGCAAGCACATCCGCTTCAAGCTGCTCGCCTATGCCTTGGAACTGCCCTCTAAGCCACTTCTCTACCGTCATAGCTCAGTCGGATTATGCGCTCTTGGCGCGAGTGGTTGTAGATCCCGATGCAATCTCCTCGACCTCGACGTAATAGAGGTCGCTGGGGCAGGTCGGCACTGCGAGGAAAGACACCTCTGAAATCCACTCCTGCGTCTTTTGACGACCGTCATAGAAGTATTCAATGATACCCCATCCGTTCATGAAGTTTGCATACACATACTCCTTGTCGGGGCGGATAACCTGCACAGGCTGAATAATGCCGATGTTGCCGGTCGGGCGAAGGAGAACCACGCCTTCCTCAAACACGTTGAGCTTCTTGGTCTTGTACCTCTTTGTCGTACCGTCGAGCTTATCAACGCCTACAACTGCCGTGTGGAGTTTTACTTCGTCAGCACCCACAGCAGATTTGAACCATGCTACTGCTGCGGCATCACTCCATTCAAGAAGTTGATTGCGGCCTACATCCTGCGCTTTGGCTGAGGCGGCGGTATTCTTGCTGAGTCCGGCAACGAGGATTGCAAGCTCTTTATTGGGGTTGCCAATCATTTCAAGCACCTCGGGGTGTTCGAGCATACGGAAGAAGGTACGGTAGTTCATTTCGACACGTACATTGGTATATCCGTTATACTGGTCCATGCGAAGCTCACGAATCTTCTTCTTGAGCGTCATTACAGGGTTGACCGTGGTGACGTATTCAAGAGAGCCGTCCGCCTTGACAGTGTACCACTTTTCTTTTGTCACATTGCCTTCCGGCACTCGCGACTCAAACTTCACACCCACAATGCCATCAGGGTTGTTCTCTCGTGTGATATAAAGACCACGCTTGGAAAGCATCTGGCCGCACTGATAGTTCAGCGACGCAACCGTGGATTCGGGGAATGCACGGAGGTCTTCAGTGGTTGAGCGAATAAGGTAATCACGGAGCGACTGACGCGCAACGTTGCCATTTCTGCCGTTGCTTTCAAGCACTGCTGAGAAAACAGAGTCCTGTGCGGCAAGCAGACGATCCTTGTAATCATCCTTGCCAAGTTTTACGGCATAGCGTATTGTCGGAATGCTCTCCGACCACTTGGTCAGTTCTGCCTCACGTCCACGGGCGATGGGTTCAGAGTCCTCGCTGGTGTAGGTCGCCATACCGCGCAGATATTTCTTCGCTTCGGCAAATTTCACCTCGGAATTAAGTTTGATAGGCGCATTAGTGAAACCGTCGGTTTCAAGGTCAGTGGTTTCATAGCCTTTCAGAGCGGTGTCATAGAATGTCTGAAGGCGTGAGGACGAATTTAAGTCCAGTGTCGAGGCAATATCAAGGCCTGCTACAAATTCTTCGATATTCATACGACTTAATCTTTAATTTGGGGATAAAACTTGATGCGGAATTTTACCGCTTCTTTCTGCTCGTCAGAGATTTCAGCGTCAATGCGGTCAATCAGAAGCTCACCGCCGTCAATCACGTCAAGCGTGCAGCAGTCTGGCCCCATCGGGGTGTCATGTTCAAGTAGTCCGCTGTAAGGAAGTGTGAGGTCGGCTGCCGCGCCTACGGTAGCTGCGCCGCCGATTTCAGTCATCGACACGGGAGTACCGAGTGGAATCACTTTACCCTCCGGCCATTCATCACTCTTGGCGAGGACTCCGCCCACGGGGATTCGGGAGGTGATTCGGTGCCATGCGTTGAGCGTCCTTACGCCAACGCTGGGATATTCCTTGATACCATGCGAATTACCATAATTCTTTGCCATTGATGTTCGGAATTTTAGATGTTAATAATCTGGTTGATTGCATGGCAACTATTCCTCCTTGCCGAGTGCCCTGCGGATTTCAGCTGCAAAAGCAGCGTCCGCTTCTTTGGGGTCTGTTCCTGCCCCTCCGTCGCTCTGAAATGGCTTGGTCGTGTCTACGCCTTTCTTGCTTACCGCCTTGTTGAATTTCTCCTTGAACTTGGTGGTAAGCTCATCAGCAGTCCATTTCTTCCCGCTGACTTCGTAAAGCTCCATCACGCGCTCGTAAGCGTCCTCGCACTCCGTAGGGTAGCCTTTGGCATAGTCCCACGATGCTTTGAGGTCGTTAAGTGCGGCTACTGCCGATTTCTGCGACTGTGCGGTTTCAAACTGCGTCAGCCTCTCAGTTATCGGATTCAGCTTCTTGTCAAGAGCCGCCTCGATAAGCGCAGCGATGTCCGGCGTTTCGGGCTTCGGTTCGGGTGGATTGTTGCCGTTGTCAGGCTCATCAACTTTTGGTGTGTTATTAGGCTTCGGTACAAACCGCTCCAAATCCCGCACTTTGTCATTGATGCTCTGATATGACCTGAGCAGACTAAGTGTGCTTTCGCTGTTGACGAATCCCTCAATCGCGCTCTCGTCAGTGATGAAAGTTTCTACGGAAGCGGCTACCCTTTCAAATACCTCGTCACTCAGACCCAGTTTCTTATGACCCTGTTTCAGTGCTTCCTTGATTTTTTGCTTCATTGTGAAGTAGTTAGTTGGTTAATAAAAAAAGAGCCGACAAACGCTGTTACACGTCTATCGGCTCTGTGGCTCTAATTGTATTTGTGGCGCGGGGCGGACTCGAACCGCCGACCTTAGCCTTATGAGGGCTACGAGCTACCGCTGCTCTACCGCGCTATGTCTAAACCAACAGAGCCGACAAATGCACTCTTGCATCCATCGGCTCTGTGGCTCTGTGGTTAAACAATCTTTTTACCTGTCAAGGCTGTACTTCCGCATGTCTATCGGTATCTCTTTACCGCATTTTTTACAAAACAGAAACACAATGCCCCGGCCTACAATATCTTCATATCTGCCGAGTAGTTTCGGCTTGCGTCCTAATTCCGCACATCTCGGACAATAAATATCACCCCTCATATCTGCAATGAACTCACATCTTTAACATACATCCATTTATAACCTTTTGACTGCCTAAGGATGCCACGAGCAGCTGCGCTAATATTATTAACGCCGGTGACACGTGTTGCTTCTTTAACCGATGGGAACGACGCCAATATGTTGCCGTTCATGTCCATTTGGTATACGGCTTTATCGTTATTAGGGAGTTTATGCGTTTTATGCACAGAATGCTTTTTGACATTTTTGCAAACCTTATGCGCATAACGTGCTGCATGAGCTGCCTTTCGTCTTGCATTTGCGCTACCATAGTTTACATTATATAAATGAGTACACCACTCTAAATTCTCAACAATGTTATTAGACTTGTTTTCATCCTTGTGGTTAATACATCTCAAACCATCAGGATTGGGAAGAAAAGCGAGCGCGATAAGACGATGAGTTCTGATTGATTTACCTTTGCCACCCCTGCTCAACCAGCAAAGTTTATATCCGTGTCCGTCGCTCCCTTGCGACAAAACCCGTTCAGGATAGCTTCTTGTATATCGGGTGCCTTTATGAAATTCGACCATATTTCGGGCAAGACTTTTCACCCTGCCAAGATTGCTTGCTTGGTAAAGTCCTTCATATCCGGGTATGTCACGCCATTCTTCGGTCATATTTGTAATTCTTTCTGCGTGCAAATATAATGTGTTTTTGTAGATTGCGCAAGAAAAACTATAAAATAACTTTAGATTTTATTATCTTTGCACCAAAATCAGAGCCGCAGAGCCACTTGACCCCATCGCGTCAGGTGGCTTTCGCGGTTTTTAGCATCTATGGCGTTCAGATTACTCGACAAATCAATAGCGTTTCCGGCACTCTATCCAAGGGTAGAGCGCAAACTTGCTACGGTCAAAAGCAAGAGTAAAACGGTTGTGGGAGGATTTGAACTGCGCCATAAGATAGACTACATTCCGCAAGTTGGGCTTCAGGAGAATGTATGCGCCTCGGAGTGCAATCTTGTGTTTATGTGCGGACAAGGCACATCGGGTAAGACATTTTCGATGTACCTTAAAGCTCTTTCGGGCGTAGATAAGCAGGATTTCAAGGCACGTCTTATCTCAGTCCGTGCATTGGACTCCAAAAAAGGCTCGTCGATTTTCACGGACGGCGTTAAGGTATGCGGAGGCTTTGCCGGATGTCAGGCAAGTTCATCTGATATTCCCTCGTTTGTATGGCCGCAATGGAACTCAAATCTCCAGCTCATACACTCGAACTTCAACTATGCCAACCCCGACGAAAAGAAACTGTTTGAGGACTATGCCAAGAAAAATCAGGCTTCGCTCATAATGATTGACGAGGCAACCGAAATGAATCACTTCGGTATGTTCTCGTTCTGGTTCATGCGTAACCGCGATGATTCGGGCATGATTCCGCAGATGATACTCTCGTTCAACCCTCTGCATGAGCATTGGACTACGGAAATGTTGCGCGACGCTGGCTATCTCGGAGCGGACTGGTATCTGCGCAGGGATATGATCGGAAAGATACGCTATTTCTATGTCAAGGGCGACACTCCGGCTGAAATCATTTGGGGCGACACACGCGAGGAAGTAGTGGAGAAAGCAAGTCCCCGAATATCGCAAGAGGACAGAGAGGCGGGACTGACCGAAGCTGATATGGTAAAATCGTTTACCGTGTTCACGGGTACTGCCGCAGACAACCGCGAGCTTGTGAACGCCACGGGCGGTCAGTCAGTCGCAAACCTCCACGCTGTCGGTGGCACACAACGCGCCATTGTCGGAGAGGCTTATTTCGGGCCGGTGGAGAACGAGGAAATTAACGTAAGCCGCTCTATGATTCATTCGTTGTGGGAAAATCCGATTGACAATAAGGATGCCAACGTATATGCAACTATGGATATTTCCAAAGGCGGGGTAGATTCAGACGGCTGTCCCTGCATCATTTGGAAAGGCTTGCAGATTGTAGCCATTGAGTTTTTCTGTAAAAACTCCGATTCCGAGGAAACGCATCAGCTGGAGAATTTCATAAACGGCATACTCTTTCGCTACAACATACCGATTGCAAACTTCGCATACGATGCAAACGGCATAGGTGGTCTGATTGAGGACTTCCTGAAAAAAGGCGCAAGAGGCATTAGCGGTCAGGGGAGAGTAGAGCAGGAATATGACGAAAACGGTAATCAGGTAACGGTCGCCCGATACTTCAACCTCCGCTCACAGCTTCTCGGCAAGACCGAGATAATGCTGAAAAAGGGAGAAATATCAGTTGGCGTAAGCAAGGATCTTGTAATCCCTTACGGCAAGAAAGGACAACGACGCCGATTCATCGACGTGCTTTTCGATGAAATCAACGTCTTCATCACCACCGACCGCAACGGCAAAATCTACTACCGCAAGAAAGAGGAATACAAGGACAAATTCAAGTCCTCGCCTGACCTTATGGACGCTATTTCCTACCGGGCAATCTTTGAACTCGACACCCGCGAGCGCAAGCAGCCCGCAAAAAGAGTACCCGACAACGCTTATTACAACTTGGTAAACCGTCCGCGCATAGTCAATCCGTGGCGAGGATTCCGATAACAACAGATACGAGATATGAGAATTTCAGAGAGATTACAAAAACAGTTTTGGCGACGCAGGATAAATCCCGATGCCGTCGATAAGCATACGCCCGTTGGTGCGCAGTATTATCGAGAACCCGCCATGTCGTATGACGATGGCTGTTATATGCTGCTTACGCAAGAGGATTTCTGCCGCGAAAATGACCCATTGGCGCACGACATAAATAGCCGGTATATGAGTATGCGCCCTATTTATGAGGTGCGCAAAAAGCTGGATGCGGAGGGCAATGCCGTTCTTGACGAGGAGGGAAAGCCGATAAACGAATGGCATATTGTCGATTTTGAACCCGTGGAAACGGTGCGCTTCGGCTTGCAGAAGCGCATCAATACCTCAAAAGCGGCGTTTATGGCAGGTAACGGCTTTTGGGTGTGCCATGAGGACAAAGACCACGACCTCGGCGAAAAACTCAACTCATGGAAAGACAGCGCGGGGCTTGATACGGCTTGGCAGGAGTTGGTGAAGTCCTGCTACCTTACGGGCGATGGCGCGATTTATCAGTACGTCCATAACGGACAGTTACAATATGAGGTTTTCAGCTATCTCAAAGGAGACATTCTGTTTCCAGACTATGACGAGAACCGCAACCCCGTACTTGCCCGTCTTTACACATTGCGCGGCAGACGCGCCGTGGATATTTTCACCACGGAACGTGTACAGACATGGATTGAGGGCGATAAGGTAAGCGAAAAGGATGCGTCGTGGTTCATGCGCTTTTCGGGGTGGTTTGCAAAAGGTCTTAAATGGGATTCAGCAAAAACGAGCGAAGACGGCTGGCGTTGTCTCTCCGACAACCCCACACAAACACCCGTAGGTATCAATCCATGTACCTATTTCAAAGTGCCGGACATTCCCTCAGGCATAGCCAATCAGGAAATCGGCACTCTTGAAAAAGCGTGTTCGTTTGTAGCAGACGGAGTACGTGCCAACTCACAGGCTCCGCTATTTGTCAAGGCAACCGACATCGACAATCTGCCGCGCACCGATTCGACGGGTAAGATTATCGGTGTGAAAGGCGCGGTAGAAGAGCTTAAAGCCGCAGATGCAAAGTTCTTGACACCTCCAAACCTCTCTGACATCGCAACCATAGACATAGCCAACAAACAGAGGTCTATCCGCGAGTCCACGATGAGCGTAGATATTACACCCGAAATATTCCGTGCGGCAGACCCTTCAAGCGCGGCAATCAAGTTATTGTTCACCGATACAATTATTTGGTGCAAGAACGAGTTTGTGCATCTTTATCCCTCGCTCGTCAGCCTCATAGATGTATTTAAGGCTCTTGTGGCAAAGATTGAGGGTAACGGTAAGATTGCGACCATGCGGACTTCGTGCGGTTGTGATTTTTGGATTCCGCAGAACGATAGCGAGGTGTTGAAGCGCGAACTTGACATGGTGGCATATCGTATCAAGTCGCGCAAATCCGCAATGTCTGACGCAGGGAACAGCCATGTAGAGGACTACGAGCAGATTATAAAAGAATGGAAAGAGGAACTTGACATCAAGGCCCGAATCCCGGCTGTCGCGAAAGCGGAGGTGCAAGAGAAATACGGCGAACCGCAGGAAACAATCGAAGTCGAAGAGGAAGATAATGACAACAAACCCAAAATTGACAACTCCGCAAAGGGCAAGTCAATAACGGAAGGCTAATCGGTTATCTCAACTTTATATCTTTGTAAGGCAAGATACACCTCTTTGGTTATCTTGCCTTGCTTGTAGTAGCCTTCGGCAATTTCTTTTAGGTACGCCTCCTTGGCGGCTTTATATACAGCAAAGGCTTTTTCGGGAGTGTTAAAATAGCCTAAGTGAACTTTATGAGTGGGTGTGTTGATTTGCGCAATATAAGAAT
This sequence comes from Candidatus Bathyarchaeota archaeon, assembly GCA_026967815.1. Classification (GTDB taxonomy): domain Archaea; phylum Thermoproteota; class Bathyarchaeia; order Bathyarchaeales; family Bathyarchaeaceae. The sequence continues at coordinate 33,129 of JAPUUO010000001.1, forward strand.
TTTCGACCCTTGAAACTCCTATTGGATAGTTGCCTCTACTTCTTTTGCGTAGCAATATTAGGGTATTAAGTCTATTGGGCACGAAACAACATGTTTTGGGCGAATAAATCTTATTTCCCTTTACGAGTATGTCTTTGTCTAACTGATACCCCTCTTGATAACCGTTTTCGGGATTGTCAAACCACTTTTTGAAGTTTGAAAATGTGTGCCATTCCTCGCACACCGAACATTCTTTATAGGTAGGGTATTTATCTTGGTATTTCTTTTCGTAGCATCGTCTTAACATTGTAAACCAATATCGGTATGCGGTGGTTTGTCTGACATTAGGCATGTCATTTATCCCTACTCCGAGTACCAACTTGGATTTGCGCAAAGAACGCATCCTTTCTCTTCCACACATCGGGCATCCTCTTTTGTGCCCAATGTGGTCTGTAGGGCGCATGGAAAATTCGCCATGAGAAGGGCATATTATTGCTACATGCGTGAGTTTGTCTGTATAATTTACTTTGGAATAATCATAACGGCATCCGTGTATCTTTTGCGCCCGTAGTATAAATTCTGATGTGGTAAGATTGTTTCCGTTTGGCATATACTAAATTTGAGTTTATAACGCTCGGCGGAATGGTTTACCATTATCTTATCAGCACTACAAGATTACTAAAATTTCGCGAGATAGCCAAAGATTATTTCGGATATTTTTGTTAAATTTGCAATCATAAAAGAGCCATGAGCCTGCAACGCCCAAAGCGTTGTGGGCTTTATTGTTATAACTCAGAACAAAGAACTTATATGGAAGAACATAAGGACAACCCCGACAAAGCCGAGAAGTCTCCAAAAATAGACAACAACGCCGACCGGAAGGACATAGCAGACAACGACAACAAATAACGCATCAAACATGGTATCCAACTGGAATAAGACAAAAGTGATGGAGATGGCCGAATCCAGGATAATCACCTATTCGGGCCGGTCTCTATGCGACAACTACCGTAATCCGCTCCAAAGGTGCGATACGGCGGCGCAAGCGATACGCCTCTACAAAAACTGCATCAGCTGGGCGTTGCAGGAGCGTTACCCGACCAAGGATGACCTTCTCGCTTTCGCGCCCAAAGAGACGCTTGCCGAAAACGGTGTCTTCATTGATACTGTGTTTGACGGCGAGCGCATCGACTCTCATATCTGCTGCGTGTTCCTCAATTGCTGTGGATGGATAAACACCGGCCTTAACCTTGACAAGGCGATTATCCCTATGCTGTATCTGAGCGAAGGGAGCGAACTGGAAGTCAAGGTTGACGAGGGCCTTTTAAACCACGTGCCCGTAGAACTGTATTATAGCAGCAAGGTCGGCGGCAATGTGAAAGCCATGTCTGTAAAGGACCGCAATCACCTCACAGCAAAGGATAATGTCGGTTTTACCGACGAGCAACTGAGTGTTGACCCCGATTTAGATAATGCCGACCTATGATAAGTGTAAGGATAAAGATAGGTGACGGAGCGGTGGAGGACACCTTCGCGGCGCACAAGCTGATTTACCTTTCGGCTGACAACCGCACGGAGGCTCCGATAAAGAAGCGCGACGCCTCGAGCTACGCCGAGCAAGCCGGAGACAATGTCGACCGCCGCACGGTGCAGGACTCCTTTGACTATAAGGTGACGTTCATCATCGACGGGCAGAACACCGACCTCGACAACGTGAACGCAATCATAGCTGCGTTTAACCGCAAGCTCTACACGCAGCCGGCTGACAGCGATATACGCACCTACAAGGAGGTGGCTTTCTTCAATGACTTCAAGCGCGTCAAGATTGTCGGCATACCCGAGCCGATTGCCGAGCCTAAAGAGATGAAGCGGAGCCGCAATGGATTTGACTTCGCCGAGGTGGAGTTTGTAATCCACGCGAACGACCCCACTAAGTGTGATTTCAATTTGAGTATGTAACCTTTTGAGCCGAGAGCCTACGCCTTATGATACGATTTGATTCCTGACATAATCAAAGTCGGATTCCCCGACTATGCTACTTTGACCCATGCCACGGTCAGCCTCGCCGATATGGGCGAGAAGTCCATAGCTACCCAAATCAAGATTGATGCCGCTGTCGCGCCCGACTTTTCACACGACTGGGAGTTGCGCTTCCAGGGCGAACGTTACATCATGCCGTTGCGCAAACCCCAGGGGTCAAAGGATAATACTACCCTTAATGCGACAATAGACCTGACGTTTCAGCATTGGGCCATATATCAGCTTAAACGTTGGATGTTCTTCTCGCTGCCCGATGTGGAGACGGGTTCGCCATCGCCCGACAAGTGGGTAGTGCCTTTGCAGCTCAATCTCCGCGACTTCTGCGCTGTGTTTGCCCGTGTACTGGAGTATTGGTATGGCGATACTATAACTTTGGATCTTAACCCTGCGTGGAAGTTCAAGGCGGAGCCGTCTACAGTCGACATCAGCTATTCATTCATATGGGATGTGCTGATTAAGCTCTATGAAATCTATGCCGTCCGTTGGTTTATCGAGCCTACAGGTGACGCGGACCACTACGTAATCCGCATCGGCTATCCGGCTGTAGAAGTGGAGCATATCTTTGAATACGGTTTTGAGGGCGGTCTGCTTAAGGTGGAGCGGCAGGTGCAGAGCGAGGAAATTCGCAACATGCTTCTTGGCCGCGGTGGTGACAAAAACCTCCCTTTGCGATATTTTAAGGACAAGGACCCCGGCAACCCAAAATTCAGTCCCGACCCTGACTGGGTGCAGGAACTCGCCAATATCTATTTTGACCGCCTCCGCGGAGCTACTTTCCGCTCCTACGTGCAGGGGTGGAAGGCAGCGCATATATCGGAATATCCGGGCTACACGGCAGTAGGGGAGGACAATGCCTATGCGCCGTGGGCTTACCGCAAAGGCTACACGGACGCGAAGTTTGACCCTGTGGAATATGTCAAGGACGATGAGAGCATACTCCTATATGGTCCCCTTCTCGGTGCCCTTGACGATAACGACGATTTTTACCCTACGATACAGGGTACTGGCCTTGACATCGCGGTTGATGTGGAGCAGATTCTCAGCGACGATGTGCAGCAGTCGTCTGATGCCACTTCTGTAATATCCGATGTCAAGGGCGGCTCGCTGACACAGGTAATCTGGCATGGTACCACTGCCTCTTTCGTAATCCCCTGCGGCGACTTCATTGTACCCCCGGATTCGGTGGGCGTTCTTGTCACTGCGTCTACGGGCGCGTCGGCCTATTGGTGGGACTGGGTCAAACATGATAAAAAGGTGTTCCGTGAGCAGTTTGCCCCCAATGATTTTGAAATCCTGTCTACCGACATTGATGTCTTTGACTCTGCCGGCAATAAGCTCTCATCTTCTGTCGGGATTCCTCCGGGGGCATATACGTGCCGGGTGCGTTATGAGGTGATTAACAAGATGGGGCAGCACGTGGACCTCGTGACTACAATCTCATGTAACGGACTCAAACTGACTACTTCGGCTTCGTCCAAACAGTGGTCCAATACTTTCGACATCTGGGTAAAGAATATCTGGGATTCGGCTCCGTTGCCCTCGGAATCGGATGCGGCTTATGCCAGGCGCGTGTGGGAGCCTGTGCTCGGTGACAGAGAGGGCAGCGAGGCCAAGGTGCTGTTTACCACAGGCAATCTGGCTGTCAGCGATGACTACGAATTTACCATTGTGGAATATCCCGTTCCTGACAGTTCTAAATCATATACTTCACCTGATGGCGTGACCCATCAATCCCATTGGCGCATTCGCCTCGCGAAATCCGATGCCGACCTTGAATCTACAGGCGTGTATGTTCCCTCTACCAAAAGACAGGGTGCCCCGGGTGACCGTTTTGTGTTTATCGGCACGGAGATGACCCACATTCCTTATGTGGTAGATGCAGAGAGGAGGCTTGACGATTGGAAAACTGACAATCTCGCGGATTTTAAGGACATCCGTCCTACTTGGGTCGTGACGACTGACCGTGTGCGGCTTAACAACGAGGGGCGGCCTGACGCGCTTATCGGACAGCTTCGTATCGGTAATTCCATCCGTCTTGCCGACAGCCGTTTCATCCAGCCTGTAGGTGATAAGGCTTATGAGACTCTATATCTCCAGTCGTTGACTATAACTTACCGCGAGCCGAGCAGCGATGATGCGGCTCTCAACCCCGATGTAGAGATAGTTCTCGGCAACGATTATGCGGTCTCGGCCAATCCTGTATCTACCATGCAGGGCGATATTTCCGCGATACAGCAGCAGCTCGGCTCCATAAGTAATGTGGAGCAGATAGTCCGCGCCGTGGGCGATAGCCTGTATCTGCGCAAGGATGGCATATCCGACCGTTCGCTCTCGCCCACTCAATTCTTCTCGCTGCTGACTTCGGGCGATTTCCGCAACGGTGTTGTCGGCGGAGCGGGGTGGGGATTCTTCAAGGACGAGGACGGCAACTGGGTATTGGAGACGGACCGCATAAATGTCCGCAGTGATTTGCAGGTCAATAATCTTGTCATCAACCAGGTGTCGGCTCGCGGCGGCATGCAGATCGACACGGCGGCTTCGATAACCATTACCAAGGTGATTGAGACGCAGCTTGAATATGTCTGCTACTTCGACCAGAAAAACGGCTCTGTGGCTAATCTTTTCAAGGTCGGCGATGTGGCCATGTCTATGGTCTATGATGAAAATTGGGACACGGATGCAAACCTTGTAAAGGCTTACCGCCGCAGGGTGACGGCTGTTGCTCCCGACAGCATCTCTCTGACCAAGGAACGCGATGGAGACCTCCGTCCGTCGTGGTGGATTGACAACGGGGTCAACGGCTCGGGAGTGCCATCGGTGGGTGATGTGGTGGTCCACTTCGGCAATTATAACGAGAAGGCTCGTCAGTATGTCAAGGTGCGTGACGTGGTTGGTGGCGGTTATGAACGTTTTATTGACGGCCTTGACTCGGTAAATGCGTCCGGGGTGGAATACTTCTTTGTCGGACGACAGGCTGGTATGTACGGCGACCGTCCGCGCTGGTTTGTCGGCGATACTAACGGGTACATCGAGTGGGTCAACGGCCATCTTGACATCAAGGGTCGCATCAGCGTACTCTCCACTATCGGCGGCAAGCCTGTGGGCGATTATGTCTCGGATGCTGCAAAGGCGGAGGCGGACAAGGCCAAGGCTGAGCTGGAGGCGAGCATCAAGGCTCTACAGGAGCAGGTTGACGGCGTGATAGAGAGTTTCAGCGGTTTCGGCGCACCCTCGCTGACCAACTTCCCGGCGGTGGAGTGGACCACGGATGCCGAACGCAAGGCTCACGACCGCGACATATACACCGACCGCACTCCCTATGTCGATGATGCCACTACGCCTACTTCGGGACACTCCTGGAAGTGGTACTACAACACGCCTACCGACTACGGATGGACCAAAATAGCCGATTCGGACGCTGTCAAGGCTTTGCAGATGGCGCAGATGTCTGTCCGCGATTCCGATGTCTACTTTATCTCGCACACTTCTGCCACATCCGCGCCTCCATTGCCTGTAATAGGTATCAACGGCGAGATTACCGATGCCAAAGGGTGGTCTACGTCGGCTCCTGCATGGCAGCAGGACAAGTATATCTGGCAGACTACCTACACGGTCAAGGGCGACGGCTCTGTGTCGTTCACCGACCCGACCTGCATATCGGGTCGCAACGGCAAAGGCATTGCGTCAATCACGGAGCAATACTACCTGTCGACATCGCGCGACAATCCCGTCGGAAGCTCTGTCGGTTGGACCGACCGTGACCACCGCGAGCAGTGGACTGTGGGCAAATACTGGTGGACGCGCTCGAAGATAACCTACACCGACGGCACGAGCGAATACATCGGGGAGGTCTGCGTCACAGGCGCGGACGGCGTGGACGGCACGTCCGTGCTGGCAAGGTATTCGTCTGACCTTGCGAACTGGCATCCCACGATGCTCGCCACGGACATATACATGCAGACATCCTCAGACGGAGGCAAAACATGGTCGCCAGCTGTGAGGATGACAGGTAGCGACTACACCGAAAACCTCATGCTAAAGACGGAGGAGCGCATAGAACTGACATACTCCACCGACGGCGACCACTGGAGCGGATGGCCCGACCGAACCATCCACATGGAGCAGGGGCAGACCTACACCATATCGGGGCGCACCAACGCCGAGGCATTCACAAATGTGCATACAGCCTCCATCGGGCTTTCAAGATGCGTCCTGTGGATATGCTCAAACCCGCAGTCGCCGCAGGGCGAGGTAAACCAGGTTGTGTCGGGTACTGACATGGCAACCGACGGCTCCACCGGCCACACGTTCGTATGGACCCGACCCACGGGAGACTACTACCTGCGCACGAACTTCTACTCGGCTGGTACATGGTGGGTTGAAAAGGTCAAGGTGGAGAAAGGGCGCAACCCCTCGCCCGTGTGGACTCCCAACAGCTCGGAGATGGTGGGCGTGGACGGTCGCTGGCAGAAAATGCAGTGGGCTAAGAACAACTCGGAGACCGCAGCACCCACAAGCGGATGGCAGGACACGCCTTTGTCCGCCCTCCCCGGCGAATACATATGGACGCGCAGCGGATGGGTCATACCTCCGGCTACGGAGCCGTCATCCTACGGTGACGCGGTGCGCATCACGGGCGATGCAGGAAGCAACGGAAGCGATGTCTACCGCCTTGACCTTGACAACGAGATGGCGGCGGTGGCGGTACGCCCCGATGGAGGTCTTGACAGCAATTCCGTGCTCCCTACAGCTAATGCCAGCGTCTATAAGGGAGCGACAAAGCTGACAAGCGGCGTTGTTTTCTCCATTCCTCAGTATGACGGTGTCGCAGGGGTTTCAATCTCTCCCGAGGGCAAGGTGCAGGTACTCGGAACTGTCATGTCCAATGTGGCAAGGATAACCGTACAGGCCGTTGTTGACGGGCTGACGCTCACAACCATAATGACCGTCTACAAGGTCAAGCCGGGACATGACGGCGCATCTGCCAAGGTTGTGGTGGTCAATGCCGACTCGCAGGTGTTCTCCTATGCCGACGATTTCTCGGGCAGCCCCTCGCCGTCTGCCATACGCATCACGGCCTCGGTGCAGGGCATCGCGTCTCCGGCTTACAGCTGGAGCTACAAGTTCCCCGGCGATGCGGATTTCACCGCTTATGGCGCAGAGACAGGCGCGGTGCTCACCCTGTCGCCCACATGGCAGCAGTGGGGCAACCGCCGCTCTGTGACATGGCGGTGCACTGTCGACGGGGTGCATGACGAGGTGACGGTGGCAAAGGTCAGCAGTGGAAAGAACGGCACGGACGGCACGGATGCCTACACCGTGCTGCTGACGAACGAATCGCACACTTTCGCAGGCGACGAGTCCGCAGCACTCGCTTCTTCCGCCGAATGCTCGGTGGTAGCATACAAGGGCGCGGTGCAGACCGCCGTGACAATAGGCACCGTCACGGGCGCACCCCAGGGCATGTCGGTACAGACCGCCAACAACGGCACGACCTCCGCCAAAATCACCGTCAGCGTCACGCCGTCGCTCAAACAACGGCAGGGTGTGCTGAAAATCCCCGTGAGCGTTGACGGCAAATCGTTCACTAAAGACTTCTCTTGGTCGCTCGCACTCAAAGGCGAGGCTGTCACGGTAGACAAGGGCAAATCGTCCGTCACATATCAGACATCCACCAACTACACCACGCCCCCCACAGGCCAATGGCTGACGGCTGTGCCGTCTGTGCCCAACGGACATTATCTGTGGACGCGCACAATCGTTGCATACACCGACGGCAATTCCACTACGGCCTACAGTGTGGCACGGCAGGGTGTTAATGGCACAGACGGCACTAATGGCACAAACGGAGACAGCTACACCAACAATATACTCCGCAACACCGACTTCCGCGAGGGCGGCCGTCATTGGTGGTTCATGTCAAACGGCGTGACGGCGGTTGATACTTCAAGGGTGTTCCAGGGACGTGTGTCGCTGAGGTCATCGCAGAGCGGAGCGACGACTTCGAAGCCGTGCGGATGGATAGCCGGCAGCGACAACGAGTTCATCCCTGCCAAAAAGGGCGATGTCATAACCCTGAGCTGCTGGGTGTGCTGCGATAATCCCTCTGCCATTGACGGAGACGTAGTAGCGGAGATATATTGGCGCGACGCAGCCAAGCAGCGAATAGCCACGTCGGTCTATAACCACGCTTCTTTCATGCCGTCCGGGCCGGGGACTTGGACGCTCCGCTCTCTGACGAGCGATGTTGCTCCCGAGGGTACTGCGTATGCGGAACTGCGCTGCCAGCTGACGCAAAACGGCACGGTGTGGTTCAACGGCATCAAGGCGGAGTACGGCGCGAACACCGCTCCTGTATGGACTCCTTTTGCCGAGGGTACGGCTCTGGACGGCCAGTCTGTGACATACGCCAAATCGTCAACGGCATCCCAGCCGTCCGACTCGGCTTTCACGGCCACGAGCATCGGCCAGCTCGGACTCGCCCCGGGTGAATACATGTGGAGCAAGACGGAGGTAAGATACTCCGACGGCACGGTGACAAAGAGCTACATGGTGGCGCGTGTCGGCACGGACGGCACGGGCGGATTGCCGGGTGCTCCGGGCAAGGATGGCAAGACCACATACGTCCATTTCGCCTACGCAAATTCGGCTGACGGCGTAAAGGACTTTTCCACAACGCCTTTCGCAGGGGCGAAATACCTCGGCACATGCTCGGATTTCAACCAGCCCGACCCGACCACTCCGTCAAGCTACCAGTGGAGCGAATACAAGGGCTCGGACGCCGTGATATACGAAATCATACCGAGCGTAGACAAAATCACGCGCTCTTTCACGGGCGAGCTGTCAGCTTCATCGGTAAGATGCTCGGTCTACAAGACCGTAGGCGGCACACGGACACTGACCGTAGAGAAATATCTTAGATACACGCGCTACCCCGACGGCGCGACAGGTGCGATGCCGCATCTGGGCATATCCGTAAACACCGTTGACATTCTTGACGACACTACCGAAGTAGTGTTCGAGCTTTACAACAGCTCCACGGAGCTTAACGAAGCAAACCTGCTTGACCGCGAGAGGGTGCTTGTGCTGACGGATGCCGCGGGGCTTGAAATCGGAGGCACGAACCTGCTGCGCAACTCGGCTGCTACAATAGAGCGGACGTACACCGATTACGGCGACCATTTCTTCCCATTGCCAGACCGCACGATACACATGGAGCAAGGGAAAGTCTACACAATATCCGCGCAGACCAACGCGGAGTTCATAGACCCATCCAAGCACAGCAACGTCAACGGCGGTGTCCTCGGCTACTGGGTGTCGCTGTGGATAGTCTCGCCCTCTCCGCAGCCAACGGACGGCAGCGCGGTCAATATACTTGTGACAGGCGAGGACATGGCTTCGGACGGCAGCAAGGGACATGTGTTCAAGTGGCTCAAACCTACAGGCGACTATGTGCTTCGAGTCAACTTCTACGCTCCCGGCACATGGTGGGTCAAGAAGATAATGATTGAGCGCGGCAATGTGGCCTCTGCATGGTCTCCGAGTCCCGAGGACATGGACTATCTGACCCGCGCCCTGCGCGAGAGCATCACCATGGACGGCGGTCTGCTGCTGGCCACTCTCATCAAGCTGGGCTACACAGACCCCGGCGGTCTGTACAAGGTGATGGCAGGTGTCAACGGCTCGTACACCTCTCCATCCGACATAGCTTTCTGGTCGGGAGGCGAGATGGTCGACAAACTGCCTCCGCAGTCCGTTGCCTCGGTGCAGGCCGCTTCGGAACTTGCGGCACAGGCAGAGGGAGCTACCTATGTGATGCGTATGAACGGCACCGGCTACATGGCCGACGGTGTGCTGCGCTTTGAAAAAAATCATATAGGGGTGGGCGACTCAGTGATACTCGACAACTCAGGGCTGCATCTGATGGACGGCGACAGCGAAAGACTTCGCATCGCCAACACCCCGATTGACGAAAAGTTCCTCAATGCGCAGTTAGGCAAAACTGAAATTTCCGCAGGACCCTTCTCTGGTAGGCTGGCTTTCGTGCGAAGGTATTCGCCCCACGACAACGGCACGTTTTATCCACGTTCAGGCATGACCGTTGAACTATGGAGCGGCACTCTTACGAAGGACTCGTTCGTGTCATTGTCCGTATCGTATTTTGACAACCTTGTCCGCGTAGGGAGCGATGTTGTCAATCCGTCTTGGTCCGCCCGTCCATACATTGAGGTGACAAGGGGGAACAAGTACACACACTTTAAAAGCAGCAGCAGCACAGCAGCCAGCTTCACAGTCCCCGAGGATGATACATATTACATATTTCTGCGCATAGACCAGGACACATATACAGGCGGCTCGCCATCGGATCATAATTCAATAGATGTGGAGTACAGCTCAATCAAACTTGCAGGCTATTCCTCGCCTCCTACCTCGGTGGGACTCACCCTCGGAAATAACGGATTCGCAGGGATATTTGACAAAATCGCCTTGATAGCCAACCCCGACGGCATAACCATGATGGCGGGGAACTACGGATTGAGACTGACACCAGCCAGAGGCATACAATACAACAAGACCGGTCTCGACACCGGGTGGACAAACCTCGTATAGTTACATCTCTTGACAACAAGAGGCGCAGGGATTTCTCCTTGCGCCTCTGTAATTTGTAATTAAACTTGGAATTTGTCAATTCATGGATTGGTTGATTCCAAATTTCAGAACGGTAAGTCGTCGCCCCCCTGTGTCGGCTGTGTGGGTTGTGCCGGAGCAGACTGCGGTTGCGGAGTGGGTTGCTGTGTCGGGGTCGCTTTCCACGCCGACGCGCTCATACATGTGCGCCCATTGTATTCTCTTGTGGAGAAATCAATCTCCACTTCATACTCCACGCCCTGCTTGATGTCCAGTTGTTCGATTTTATCGCCCATTACGTCAAACAGCACGGACTTGGGATATTGTTCGTTTGAGTTGTCGTACTGCAAGATGTAGGACGCTCTGCGCCACTCCTTGCCATTCTTGCTTGTGCCGCTTGCCACTGGCATTGCGGCGGTAATGATGCCCTTAAAAGTCATTGTTGGTTGTTGGTTTTGGTTGATTATTAAATTTGTTTACATACTCTTTCTTCGGCGCGAAGCCAAGTATCTGCTTCGGTTTGATTTCGTCCACCTCGCGTATCTTATCCGCCGTGCAGACGATGTAACGTGTCTTGAACAGCGTCTTGCGATACGCCTTGACGTAGCCGACACGATGGAATTTAGACCCATCGCGGTAGACGTAATACTCAATTCTGTCATTCAAATTGTAGTCCATTGTTAGTTATTGGATTGGTTTGTTTTCTTTCCAATAAAGCAATCACCTCGTCCGATACAATGCGGTTGTGGTTGTAATGTCCCTCCCGGCGTTGGGGCTTGCCCTTTCGGTATCTGTGGCTATTCATTACAATATAGTTAATATCAAGCCCCATGCACAGAAACTTTGATGTGCTTTGGTTGCTAATCCCCGTTATTCGACTAAACTCTGAAACACTTAATCGCTTGCCCTTATAAATAACATACGAATTTCTCCGCGTGTTATTCATCTGTTCAATCATTGTCGCCCAACGACAATTTTCGGGGCAGTAGTCGCCGTTTACATCTATGCGGTCGATTGAATATTCTTTGCCGGGACGCTCGCCCATGTCACTCACGAAATTTTCAAATCCATTATCCCCATTCCAACGGTCGCAAACTTTGATGCCACGTCCACCGTAATATTTATAGGCGTGTTTATTCGGGTTGTTGCACCTTCTTCTCATATCCATCCAAATTTGATAAAGAGGATGTTCAGCAATCCGCTCTGCAAAGTCAGATGAGGCACTGCGTCTATTCTTTCTACCATTCTCAGCTACCATTGCAATTCGTTCTTTGGTACGGAACAAACATCCACATGATTTAGTATGTCCGGTTTTTAGGCAACGCGCGCTTGTCGTTATGTGCCCTCCACAGTCGCATTTGCATTTCCAATACGACCCTGTCCCTTTCTTTATGTTGTCTTTCTCAATAACGGTAAGCAATCCGAAACGCATACCTATAAGGTTGGGAGTGTTACAATCCTTGCAGTGGCGCGTCTTGCCTATGTACTCTCTCCGAATAATAAACTCTTTGTTGCATATAGGACATAGACACAAATATCGCCTCATGTGTCCTTTATCGCAGCCCAAGTCTGCCAGTAATTTCACTCCGTTGTACGTTTCGCCAACTTTAATATCTCGCCATGTCATATTGTCTATTTATTAGTTGTAGACACAAAAAGCGGTGTCATTTGCGCTGTTCCAAGATGATAGCACCCCGAAAGGCGTTAATCTTACGCAATGACACCGCCGTATGCGGATATAGTAAGGGCATAAAAATAGCCCAAACAATATGTTGAGCGATAACCGTCGCCCATCGGAGTAGGTTACTACCATCTTGGAACACTGCAAATTTACGAATTATTTTCGACATAGCCAAATTTAATTGGGGCATTTCCCGCTCAGAATATCCTCCATACGGACATCGTTCTTGCTATCAAGTTCATCTATTACGTCTTGCGGAACGTCAAGCAACTTGCAGGGGTCGTATTTGAATCCGTGTTCCTCCGCATAGGCTCTTGCCCGACAATATGAGCAATCATCGAATATGCGCCCCTCCAACACTTGCGTTTCCACAAAGGCACGATACCGACATTCTGACTTACAACGAGCCATAAGCACCCTTACGGGTTTTATCTGCTGTTCCTCGTCCTCCTTAATCAGTTTCAGCTTGACGGCAATATCGGCAATCAGTTTAATCGTTTCGGGGTCTAAGTCCTCGCCCTTTTCCATAAGCGACAGCGCACGGTTCACAAGCACTTTGAGGGCGTTGTCCTTGCGAGAGTCGTTGATTACATCGCTCGTCGCAATCTTTACCGTCCCCTTTGTCAATGCCTCCAAATGCGCCCTCATAGCGTCCATGTATGCAATATTATTCGGATGCGAGAAAAACATCCGGCACTCTCGCTGACCGGCTTTATTCAGTTTGCCGTTTCTGTCGCATAGTTCAGGATGGAACAGCGCGTATGCTGTCGCATTAGAGCAAGCGTAGAGAAGCGGAAAGACCAAGATGTCTTTCTCCAATTTGCTCTGCTTGAAATCGTCGTTGTTCGCCGGACGGTGGAACTGAATCTTTTCTGTTTCTGCCATATCACACACAATAAATTCTAAGTTTTCGTATAGCCGCATCTATCAGTTTTCCCACAACATATGGAGGCGGCATTTTTAGTTTGTCAGAGTTGCTTCTGCGCCACTTCTGCAAATAGTGAAGTCCATAAATTACCGCATCGTGTCCGATTCTGTTGTGGTCTAACTCGCATTGGTCACCACAACGCATCGAATCGCACCGCAGTTTGCAGTAGCCGATACCGTTAATATCTTCGTCTTGCAGGAAACAGCATTCTCCGCAATAAGGGGTATTGTGGTTGGTCATATATCTTCATTTGCTTTATACACTAATCTCACGTCAATATCGTGGAAATACTTCATCATTTTGAGGCGTAATGGCACGTCACGACTTAGAAGCAACGGTGAGGACTTGACATCCTCCACAATCAACTCACCATCTTTTATATACGAGAAATCCGCCGTATAATGTATGGGTAACATCACCGTCCGCTCGCAGATTTTATCCTTTGTTTTAAGGTGCTTGACATACTGCTCTTTTTTCGCAGGGAGCAACTCCCAACGAGGCTGTAAGGTCAGCTCGCTTATAAGCCCATTCTCCTGCGCCTCTTTCAGCACAAGATAGCGTTTGCCCTCCTTGGTGGAGTCAAAGGTTATGCCGTCAATCACGACTTTCTTATTCCGATACTTATTCTTTGCCGCTTCCATCTTCAATCCATTTGGGTACGAGATAGGGATAGCGTTTATCGCCTATAATCAAATGCGTTGTTTGGGAGGAGAAATCTACCTCAAATCGCGCATGGTATTTAACCAACAGCTCTTTCAGTTCCGAGAGAAAAGCGGTCTTGGGGTCTATCGGTTCTAAATTGCAAGCACATATAAAATGTTCTGTCATTTCACCGCTTTCCACGTTTTTCATCCTTATTCGGCAAAAACCTTTATTGTCCTCGTCCGCTGACACTTCGCCCACACAACCCTTTTCAAAGGTTATGTAGTCAAAGCACACGGTTCTTCTCATACGGGCTTTATCGCCTTTCTTTAATTTCTTATCCATATCTTTCCATTAAAGCGTTAAACAATCTGACATGAAAGGTTTTGATTGGCTTACACTCTACGCCCAAATGCTTGCTTATCCGCTCTCTCAACTCGGCATTACTTATGAATAATGCGTCATAATCGTAGCCCATCTCTCGCTGTCGTTTGACATATTGGGCGGCATCGCGGCATATCTCCTCAGTGGACTTCATTGCTTATTTGTAATCATTCTAAATTAGATGTTTTGCTTCTCAGTTTAATTGTCATTGGCTCGAAACCGACACCTCTTTGTATTTCACCGCCGAATCCATTATGCGATAATTCGTTGAGCAATGCCCAATAATGGAGTAACGGAGTGCCCTTATGCTTTTCAATTATCGCCCAAGCAGTCAGTTGTTGCTCGGGTGTAAGGCGGCTCATATCAAACCGCACCTCAACAGACCAATCAAACTTTTGATTTGGGTCGTACTCGATTATGCCCTTTCCGTTAATAATCGTTTTCATTCTTCGCTTACCTCCACAATGATACACTGCTCCTTGTCAATACCATCTTTCCCTATCCCCTCCACGACAGCCCACGCCTCCCAACGCTCCATCAGCTTTGCGATTGTCATACTCTCGCCATAAATGCTGCGGAGCATAAAGGTAAATTCGGGCGAGTTGATGCGGAAACGGCAGATGTTGGTGATTACGCGCTTGTCCTTTCGCCATTCGCAATGGAATTGCACCACGTCGCCGATTTTCGCAGCTTGCAATGTTTGGTTACAGTAGAGTCCTATCGGTAGTACAACTTGTGCCACACTTCTCGTCTGAGGGGTAGGGTGCTGTATCTTTATAGGTCGGGGCATATTCAGAACCAGTCTATTCTCGTTTCACATTTATATCCTTTCTCCCACACATACCACGCATATCCCTGCGCACTCCCTCTGAAATTCCCATCACGATCGCTACACGGTATTCTTGAAGATGACACCCAAATTCGCTTCGGTGGAAATTCTCTGAAAAGCTCCTGCCTATGCTTGCTTTCAAGGAACAATATGCGCAGCCACATTGCAACCTTGCATCCGTCTGCGACAACCGACAATGCTTTACGCACCATATCCGTAGCACAAGAATATGGAGGATTAGTCACTATTTCACCATGCCATTCTTCTCCGTTGTAAGCGAGAAAATCAAGTTGCTCAATATCTCTATTCCGCGTAATTATGTCGCTCCTGCGCACATCATAACCGTTCTTGGCAAGCGTGTCAGAAATATGTCCTAATCCATCACACGGCTCCCATATTTGATGTGAGGACTGTTCAAGTTTCAGCAATTCCTCCACTGCTTTCGGATGTGTGCAATACAAGTCGTACTGCGCCCTTTCTCCAGCGGCGTGATTGCTTGCTCCGAGTGTGGAATATACGTTTGCCGATTTCTTTGCCATACTCAATCCTTATTAGATGTCAATGCCAACCCCACAGCACGGATATACCAATCAAACTGCATCGGCTTCATCGCTCCGAGTTTGTTCGCTTCATAGTGCGTTTTGCTCTCCCACACCGCATTGTCGCGCCGTTGCAGGTCGAAACAGCATAGCTGTATTTCGTCAATGTAGCGACGGTTGTTCACGTTCTGAAAGCCCTTCGCCGTCAAAAACACTCGCGTTTTCTCTTGAAAGAGCGCATAGTCGAACTGCTGTCTATTATCCACATAATCGCGCACCCCTTTCGCATAAAAGGCTTGCGACACGGGAATAAACGCCCCGAGGTAGTTCTGATTAGGTCGGCTTCCGATAAGCGAGAAATAACGCGTCATCGCTCCGTTCCAGCTCGTCATTCGTGCCTGCGCCATAAGCCGAAGCGTCCACTCTTTCCAGCTCATCGTAATGCCCTCCTCGTTCAGAAAGCCGTACACGCCCGTCTGCGAAACCTTGTCGAGAAATTCCCTCGCCAAACCCTCGTCGCCGATGCGGTGCGCGTCCTCAACCCCCTTGCGGTAGCAAAAATCTATCAAGGAAATTGTTGAAAGGGCTACGCCTCTGTCAATGATAGGTCGGTTCTTACTCGCCATTGTCCTCTTCGTTAAGCACCTCTTTCATCAGCTCTCTGTCCGCCTCTCTTTTCGCTTTCAGCTCTTTCTTGCTCATGCCGCTTTCGGAGGCAATATCTTCCATAAAGGCGGCACTTGCCATTTCTTCGGAATCGGTAACGGATTTCGCTTTCTCCGCGCCCTCGGCATCCTTGCGTTTCTGCCATTCCACAATAGCTTTCTGCACTCCGCTTGTCAGTTCTTGGTCTTGCGTCATAGCCATTGCAGGAATGAATAGAGATACGATGTAGCCCTGCAACTGGTCTATACGCTCTTGTTTCGCGGCGGCAAGGAGATACCCGTAAGCGTGAGTATTACCCCCGATACGGCAGTTGAAAATGCCGCTCGTACTCGTTATCGAAAGGAAAGTCCGCTCGATGCTTCCCTCCTTGTAGTGGAAAGTGAACTTCCACTCGCCAACCTCCTTCACGAGGTAAGGCTTACGCTGTTTAATCTTTATGCTCATTTGTCTTTTTGGATTGTATCGTTATGTTGTAAATCTTGCAATGAAGCGCGAAACGCTGTGCGAGTGCGTTGAAATCGCGCTCAATCTTCCTACGCTCCTTGCGCATACCGAAGCCATAGTATTTATGCCACAGAGCGTGATATTCGCGCAATCTGTCAAGCATATTCTGCGCCTCTTGTATCGGTTTAAGGTTCGCATTTTCCTCAAACCACTTGGATAGGCTCGGCATTTCACACGAAAGCGAAAAACTGCCCCTTGTTGGAACATAATCGGATTCTTCCTCCGATTCAAAGCTTGTGCTACGCTCTACCACCTTGCCGATTGACCTCATTTCGCCATTCGGGTCGCAAATAAGTAATTCGGGATTTCCGAACAACTTGTCTGTATCTTTGTCGCCCATAGTCAGTCGTAATAAGTTTTGATTTTCTTTCGGGTGAAAAAGAGATAAAGATGCGCGAGGTTAGGCTGGTGCGTAGAAACCAATTCCCAACCCTCGGCAGACATCCGCTCCAGCATTTGTTTCATATCGAAAGGGTCATCGGCGTTTACGACCTTAACCACATTCTCAACCTCACTCGGAGCGGCATGCCCTTTCTCCACGGCTCGTTTGCCCTGCTTGATTTGCAGGACTATCCGCGCCAACAACAGCACGGCAATTATTAATAGTAGGATGTCGGTCATAATTCCTCTTGGTTTAATTTCCACTTCACAAAATCCATATCGCCGTCATTGTCATAGAGTTGGAAGATATACTCTTTCATTTTCTCCGCTCCTGCAATGAACGCAAATTCAACTTCCTGCTCTACCTCGTGAGGTTCTGACGCATGAAAGGACAAATTGTCCCTTACTTCTTTGGCATATATTTCAGCCGCTTCTCTGATTGTCATATCTGTTCTTGTTTCTTCCGTTTATCAAATCGTTTCATCCTCGCGCAGTTGCAGTCGGAAGTGCAGAGAATATCCACAGCGAAATAAAAGCCGTAGATACGCTCACAATGTGATTTCCTGCCACAATGTCCGCTTGCAGGAGAATGGTATCTGCACTTCATTCTGTACGCCTCGCGCTCCTTGGTCTCCATATCAATATTTCGGTATTGCTCTGTAAAGCGGTTTCTCCTTTTTCAGATGGTAGTTGACATCAAAAACGGCGAGGCGGTCAATGATATTCTTTAGGCGTTGCATGTCACCCTGCAACTCATGCACTTGGTCTTTCCATTTCACACCCTCGCGCTTTCGCGCTCTTGCGGACATCATGACAATATCGGCCACATTTAACTTTATCTCTCTGATGCGCCGTTTCAGCATACCGACAAGCTCCACGCGCTGACGTTCTGTAAAGACAACCTCTTTGTTCTCGCCTCGGAGCATATCGACAACTTCCTGCAACACCGCTATTCTGTCTTTGATGTAAGACTGCTGTTGCTTGCGTAATACGGGGTCGGTAATGTCAGCTTTGTCCTCGTGCAGACGCTGGCACGCAGCCAACGAGAGACAGATGTATTTGCGTAGAACGCACCGCTCTGTTATTGTGAGGCGAAGTGTCGCCCTTTCGGGGGTTGTCGGGGTGTATGATTCTTTGTAATAGCTCATATCTTGAATCGTTTTATAAGTTTCTTGACTCTTGTGCAGTCGGACAGCTCGCACCGTGTAGGCGCGGCATAGAGCCGAGGGCAGTCGTGCGGGCATCCGTCTTTCTCGATGGCGTAGAGCTTGCACTGCTCATTGATTTTCTTGGAGCAATATTTCGTATTCTCTGTTGATAAAGAGAGATAGGGGCAACTATCTATGAGGTATTCCGTCAGTGCCTCGGTGCTTACTTGAATAGTTTTCATGCTCACTTCCCTTTCAGTCCCTCCACAACCGCTTGGGCAACCGAAACGGCATACTCGGCGACTTCTTTGGGTGTGTTAAACTTGTTTGCCACTTTCAAGGCTACCTCTTTTGCGAGGTCGGCGGCGTATGCGTCCCAATAGCTGTCCGTGAGGTCAACTTCCACGGGGATTTTGATTGAGCCGATATTAGGCTTCTTCTCCGCCTCCGCCTGCTCCGTTGGCTGAACAAGCTCCACGCAATCTTCGGGAATATTGTAGATGAATGAATCATCGTGCTTCAGCGTGTAGATGCGTCCTGCACAATCTCGGCGCATTTCAACGCTTATGACCTTCCATTCCTTTTGCGAAACAGCATGAGGAGGCATATTGGTAATTTCCAAGTGTCTTTCCACGTCTAAGCAAATAGGTTCGTGTAGATTTTCAAGAACTCTAACGAAGTCCCCAACCTTGATTGTCGGGGCGGTCGGCTCGGTGTAGGGTTCGATGCTATGTATTGTTGCAGGGTATATCGTAGAGTCGATTTCTACATATATGTGGCATCCATCTATCTTTCTGATAACGCCTATACAGCCACACAGCTCCTCCTTGTAGTAGCCGTCTTTCATGCGCACAACATCCCCCTCCTTAAACTTCGGCTCTTTCGCCTCCGCATCGACCTTGACGAGATACTTGAGGGGGATAGCGAGCGTGAAGCCATATAGTCCACCAACTTTGTGCTGGATTATAATTTTTGAGGGATTGATTCTCACTACCTCGTAATTCATGTCATCGCCTTTGAATCTTTCAAACTCTTTCGGCGCGTCCTTTGACACTCTCACCTTGTCGCCTTGCTTGATTTCGTTGCTCATGCTTCTTCCTCCATTTGTTTGGCGATTTGTGCAAGTGCGAGCAAGGATATTCCCTGCACAAATTCCTTTTCATCTGCATAAACCTCAGACGAAACTTCTACACTCTCGATTTCCAACACTCGTTCTACAAAGTTGGCGGGTGCATCATCACCCTGTGCCATTAGCAGATAGGCGTTCTTTTTGATTTCCTTTTCGGGAATGTCAAATGTTACTTTCATCTTTCAAACAAAAGGCTCAAACTTTCGCCCGGCTGTGCGAGAACCGGAGTACTTGTATGAGCCGTTAAATTCCTTTTCCGAAGCCTCGCACGCTTCATAAGTGCAAATATAGTGTTATATTGTGGATTATGTAAGTAATTCTATAAAATCACTTTAGGTTTTCGCAAACAAAAGCCATAGCCGACCTGCAATCTCTGCTTGAAGCACCCTTTCTGCGCGAGCATAGCCGACAATTCAGGTCGGGCGTGCTGTTTACTCCCCTCGGCTTCGGCAAACGCCTTATACTCGTCATACAGCTCAGCAAGACTGCGCCAGCAATCCTTGTCGTATTCCTTGACCGCCTCGTAGTCGTTCTCAGCCCACCATCGGCGCATATTGTTGCTCCCTGCCATGATTATCTCCTGCGACTTCTTCATGTCCTCGCCCATTACTATGTCGCCTTTGTTTTTGGCAAAGATGCGGTAGCCCTCCACAATCCAATGAAAGATATACATAAGGGCTTCGGGGCGCGTCAGTTTGTAGGTAAGACTCGTGTCCCTGTCCTCGCCCGTAAACGCCCGTGTGGTCGTATGAACAACCAATCGTCTGCGCTGACCTCCGTAGCTGTCATCGTCAGTCTCGGGCATAGTGTTGGCACAACACAAAAGCGGCGGCGCAATAACCTTTACGGGCTTTTTGTCGTATGGTACACGACCCTGGAACTCGCCTCCGCTCGCAAACCTCTTGAAGTCACCGCCCGAAAGCTCTTTGCCGTCCATATCGTCTATGAAGTTGGCTACTTTGTTGGCGAGTGCCGCGATATTCACGTTGCGGTCGCTGTCCTTGAACAGCTGACGGAACGAAAAGCACGAAAAATACTCCTTGCCGAACACCGAGGCTATCACATTCGACACAACGGACTTACCGTTACTGCCGGGTCCCAAGAGGAATAGACAATACTCCATCTTAAACGCCTGACGGTCAGAAATTAAAGAGCCGCACCACTGCTGAAAAACGCTCCGAGCGTCCTTGTTCGGGACAATCTCGGCGATTTTCTCCTCCCACAGCTTGCAGGGATTGCCGAAAGTGCCGTATTTCTCGGCACACTCGCGATACAGCTCGTCCTTGTCCTTGTATTCAAGGTCAAGCACGATAGCAGGGCATTGCTCCACACTCGGCTTCACCGCCTTGCGCTTCTCAACGTCATACACAAGGTTTCTGAACGCCACATAACGCCTATTCGGACGATACAGATACTTGTCGCTGCTCGAAATCGTGTCAAGGCAGCTCATGGCGATAGCCTTTGCAGGGTACTCGTCATTGTACTTCTCGCCCAAATCAAGCTCGATAAAGGCTCTTTTGAGCAATTCCTTTAAGAATATCTCTCTGTCCTCCACACGCACGAAACACACGCCGTTAAACGCATATATCGCGCTCTTTGAGCCGTCCGAGAGGAAGCGTTTCATCTTGTCCTCGCAAATCAGGTTGCGGACAATCGCCCTCAGTCGGTCAACACGCCCCTGATACACGTTCTTGTCGTATTTGCCGAGACCTCTCAGCTTGCCTCCATCCTTGCCCTTTGAGTACAGCCGCTTGTACTCCGCCTCCATCGCAGGACAGAGCCAATCCAACAAATGCTGGTACAAAAATTCACTTACAAGTGCCATATTTCAACCATATAATTTACTCCAATCCAATATGGATTTCGTATGTTCTACAAGTTCAGTCGTTCCCATCACACCGTCCAATTCCTCGCCGTGTCGCTCTTTATACAGAAGTTGCCCATCACGCCACGGATTGAGCGTCAACGTCAGAACACCCCACCTATATCGGGCGTATATGTACTCGCCATCATCGGTGTAAATATCCCATTGGCTCGGGCACGCCGAACACGTCATTATGCAATGTTTGACTTCGTATTTCTTTGTTGTCATACTCACTCCTTTATCAGTTCAACTCCGTGCAACGCCAAAAACGCCTCCGCCTCGTGGAGATAGCGGACAATGCACCCACCGAAATAGTAACTCGCGTTTGCCACTCCAACGCGCCATGAAAAAGCGTCTGTGCGGTGAAAGTAAACAAGATATTCATTGATGCACTTTACGACATTCAACTCTTCTCGCTTAAACCCCAGCCATTTCAGGATTGAGTAAGTAATCTCAATCGGCTCAACCTCACTCGCCATCACATACTCCGCAGGGAACCGCACAATAAGTCCGTTGTCCTCGTCCAAACCACGCACTCGCTCACGCTTGCCGTTGACAAGGATATGCGAGCCGATTCTAAGCTGTTTAATATCTACTGCCATATCATTCCTCCTCCTTGAAAAAATCCGCGCCGAAGATGCGCTCCAAAACACCTTGGATAAGTATATTCTCCACTCCGCAATCAATGTCATTCGGATAGGTGTTGGCATATTCTTTCCCCACCTTCTCTTTCTCCTCGGCGGTCAGACGTTGTGAAAGAGGTAATCCGTAAACATGGTTTGTTCCTGCCTTGAATCCGTCCTCATACGAATCGGCAGGACACTCACAGCAATCAAAAGCTGTGTTTTCTCCTCCGCAAAAGTCGCAATTTTCTTTCCATGCGCATTTTTCGCAGAAATATTCTTTTCTCACGGCTTCTTTCGCCGCTTCTTCTATCGTCTTATTCATATCTTCTCAAATTTTAGCCCGAAGCACCATCTGAGCATGATGCGCTTGAATCGAGATATGGGTTTGTAGACTGCGAGCGAGTAGCCTGTGGGTTCGTGTTTGAGGTAGCCGATAGGCTTTACCCACTCAATCGTATGACCGCTGCGGAATACATCGTCAATGGATTTTCGTAAGTCCATCATCGCTGTCATCGTCTGTTTCATATCGTCATTTGTTTTCTTGTTCAATCAGTTCAAGCACAACACTAATACCATCCGCTAATGCTTCCTCATAGGTGGCGAATGTAGCGTCGGTATCATCGAATTCTCCGCTATCAAGGTTGAGCCAATCGGCAAACCAAACCTTATGGTAGTGAATATAGCTCACACGGACGCTGATATGCTTGACTTCTCTCAGCCACTTCTGAGCCTGCCATAAAAAAGGCGCCGAAACGAAATCATCTGGTCTGCGTTTATAGTTGTTGAAGTCCGCACATGAACCATGAATAAACCACATATCATCTTCGGGTACGCCGTTTTTGATATGATAGTAGTGGTCGCACGGCTCATCGAATCCGCACGCTTTCAATTTCTTGGCAAGCTCATAAGAGCAGTAATCTTCTTGATTCATGATTCTTGTATTAAAAGTAAATCTGATTCCGTCCAATTTAGAGCGGAGATTCTATGTGTGAAGTGGCATTTCCTGCCGTATTCATCCTCGACAAACTCAAAGATGTCACCTCTTTTGCGCTTTCGGATTCTGCATTTAAGGTGGCATTCTGATGTTCCGTCCACTCCTCCCCACCATATAAAATCCAAGAGTGCGCCATAAGGTATCTTATTGCACTCGGAATCCCTATAAGGCGACATTTCATTTTTCATCTTTCTTCTTGTTAAGTTCCGCAATCAGAGCGTCGGCGGCACTGACCGACATAGATGCGATGTGGCTGTATTTATCGCCCCATTTAGCGTTTTGCATCATTGAAGCCATGATTTGCGCCGCAATCTTCCGCCTTTCGGCCTCGGTGTTCATCTCTACGATGCGGTTGAAATAGTCTGATTTTCCGAGCAGACGCGCCTCTAATTTCTCTTGCTCCTTCATCGCTAAAGTGTGGAGATGAAGTTCTTCTTTTAGCTTGTCTTCTATATTCATTCTTATTTTATTTTACGCGCATAACGCGCTGTGTTATTTTACTTTATCATCAAAAAGTAAAATAAGCAGGTTTAATCATGCTTATTTTGACTTCTTGGTTTTAGGGGTGAAGTCGGGGCAGATACCACGGCACCATACATTAAGCGTAAATGCTCCATTAAGCAGAATAAATTCGGGCATGAGTCCACATATACCATTACACCAATACTCACACTCCTGCGGTCGCTGGTCAGTCGGGGTCGGTGTCATATACTCTAAGTTTTGTTTTGAGCCAATTCGTGAACTTCCATATCCATGTTGCAGGATAGTAGAATATGCAATAGATAGGAATTATAATCCATGTTGTCGCATCATACACGGCTCTGCGGTGTTTCTTTTTCATCGCTTGTCGCTTATCGGTTTATCCTCGCGGTTCGGTCTCCAATGCGTAACACGAAAATCTCCATAGTCACACACATGGTTATCTCCGTTAGGGTCGTGTTCTTCGGTGTTTGCAGAACACCAATACTTCGATATATCGTCATACACATACACCCTGCCACCTCCCATGTACTTGTCATAGCAGTAGCAAATCTGCATGTGGTTGGGGCGCATAACTTTCGCATCATACCAATTCAAATCATCTGCCGATGCACCTCCGGCTATAAAGCCCTCCTCAAACTCTTTCGGCATAGGCATATTTGGGTGATGTTGCTCCCATGCACGGAGCATTTCTCTTTTTAGAATTTCTTGTTTCATATTTTTTTGGTCGTGAAGTTTACTTCTTTAGAAAATTCTTTTCGATAACCCAACAGAGGGTTGAGAATAATGCGTCAATGAGTTCTGAATCTACTCCGACACCAACAGGACGTGGAACAAGGTCATATCCGACAAACCATTTTTGGCAGTTTTTATCCCACCTCATGCTTATCGGGCAAACGTCATTCTCACACATGATTGTGTCTTGCTCAATCTCTTTCGGGAGCAACGAGCAAACATCTGCGAGGGTGAAGATTGGCGCATAGCCGTCAAATACTCTCTTTATCGAGCCGTTTTGAAGCTCAACAGTCTTGTATGTTCTTTCACCTTGTCCGCTCGCCTTGTCCGCGCTTATGCCTTTGGCTATGAGCGTGGCGGATTGTTCGGGGGTTAACAAATGCTTCATATTCCTTTCATTTTTAGGATTGCACTTCTCAGATACCGCTCGGCTTCGGCAAGAGAGCCTATAGCCTCGCCTAGTTCGAGAGGTGCGAATCCGATTTGCTCTTTCTGTTCTTTCATCTCACTTGCAGTTTAATGATTCAATATTGTCATGGAAATTACCCACGACTTTGTATGTCATATTTCCCTCAAAAGGCTCTAAGGATGCGCCTGTACCTTTGTCAATCCCAAAGGCGGCGTCCGGCAAGGCGTAACGTACTGCACCCATAAAGGCAAGTTCTTCATCGAGGTCATACGCCTCTACTATGTCGCCCTCGTATATGGGTCGAGAATCCTTATCACGCAGTCCTGTAAACTGACCGACCGTAGCTTCTTCAACTTGATAATAGTCTGGGTCGTGCCCTCCGCGCACTACGCCAATCATCGGAATGTGGTCGCCGTCGCCTAATTGGAGGTCTCCGTATATCCATTCTCCATTGTCGAGGCGTTTGCCGCGAAAAAGTATCTGTCGGTTCATTCTTATTTCGTTTTAGGGTTGACTATTTCCAATATCTGCTCCAGCTGAGAGTCGGAGAGCTGTTCAAAGATTATATCACTGCATTGGCTTATCATCCTTTGCCGTCTTACCTCTTTTCTGAAATCCTCCAAATCTTCCTCCGTAGCTATTTCCGCGCTTGCGGAAGTCCAACAGTCAGAAGATACAAGAGTGCCGCTCGACTTGCGGAATTTATAGCCTTTGGCAATGACGAAGTTCTTTTGTACCTTTTCAACCGTTAGAATCGTTCGATTCCATCGGCTTGTCATTATCAGTTTGTCGCCCACCTTGGCGTTATCCAATAATCCGCTCATTTCTCACCTCCTTTCAGTCTTTCCGTAAGCTCGGGAGAGTAGCGGAAGGTTGCATCTACTCCGAATCCAGTGCATATCGCACGGCAGTTCTCCCTGTCTAATGCGCATTCATCACAGTCTTGTCCGAATATGTGTTCGGGGACATAAATCTTGCCCTCTCTGATGATTCCGTTAATCTTCTCCATGCTCCGAGCCTCCTTTCTCAATCCCGTTCAGTGCGTAGCCGTTGGCGGTTAATAACTCTATGGCGAGGACACAAGCCTCAATAGGGTTGTCAGACTGAGGCAAGCGGCCTGTAAAGCCATCCCAATCATAGTCTACAATCCAATGTCCATCGCTGAAATACAATATCACCTCGCCGTTGATAGTGCTTTCATCCTCTTTGTCGCAAATCTCCCAGCCGTCCTGAAACGGCTCGTACCACTTGGTAAAAGGGAAATCATCAAGTTCTTTCGGCAGCAGCCCCAGCAGACATCCGAGGCTCCAGGCAGGGGAATGCCCTCTGTCTCTAAATGCACTCTTATATGGGTTGGTCGAGAGCGTGTTATGCGGAGTAATCATCATATCCGCACTCTCAGCCGGAACGCCGCATTTCAGCAGACGGTCGCTCTGCTCGCGTGTTGTAGCAATTCTGTTTGTCATATCTCTTGTTTTTGTGGTGAGCTATAGTGTTAAATCCAATTTAAGTTGCGCCTGAGCGTCCTTTACACGCTTCACGGCAATGTCGTAATACTCCTGCATCAGCTCTATGCTGATGCCTCGGCGGTTGGCATTCACGCAAGCGACAAGCGTAGAGCCACTACCCATCGTACAGTCAAGCACGCAATCGCCCTCGTTGGTGTAGGCTTTAATCAGATACTCCAATAGCGTGACTGGCTTCTGTGTAGGATGATTGACTTTCTCCTTTGAGTTTGATACCACCGATGGTATAGTAATCACATTGCCCTGCAATTTGCGGTCGGCGTCAAACGTATGCCAATCTCTTGGAGCGTACTCAGTGGCAAACGACACTTCCTGCGTAGGCTTCTTGTTTGTGCGCCACTGCTTGCTGTTGCCTTTCTGCGCTTGACGCACCCTATCGGATTTGCGCTCGGTATATTGAGGGTTGAATGTGTATCTGCCGTTGGCAAACACTACAATATCCTCGCTGTATTTCAGATGCCGTATTCGGGCGTTGCCGATATTGCTCGGCTTATGCTTTACCCACGTCAGTTTCTCCTTGAAAGCGTTATAATTGCTCGCTATCAATGCCGATGTGAACGGCTCACTCGCAAACAGCACGATAGCACCCTTGCACACCCGATTAAGTTGTTCCCATAGTGGAGCAAACGGAATTACCACGTCCCATTTGCAGGAGGTTGTTCCATAGGGCAAATCGCAGATTACAGCGTCTATGCTGTTATCAGCAAGCGTAGGCAGAATTTCAAGGCAGTCGCCGCGCAGGAGGGTGATGTTGTCTGTCTTATTCATATCGGCTCTTTTGGCTCTTGGTTCATACCGCAAAGTTAAAGCGACATTGCGGATTATCCAAATAAACCTATAATGTAGGTTTAAGTTTCGAGAGAGCCGAAAAAGACGTGATTTTGACCCCTATTTTGAGCAAAATCGGCTGAATCTCCTACACAACTTCATGCCCTCTTTTCTCCCTTTCTCTTTCTCCCTCAGCGAATTAGGCGGTCAAGCTATATAATGTAGTGTACCTATTTTCTATTTAACTTTTTTCTCTTTCTCTCGTACTATATATTTTTATAGAATTATTTTTTTCGTTTTTCAGTTCATTTACTACATTAAAGAGATAAATATATAATAATCAATATTTTATCCGTGTAGTTGCTGGTTCAGTCCGCTGCATTGAGGTGCATAAGTGTTAAAAATATATAAAAGTTTGATTTTGCACAGAAACTGAAATTTTGAGCAAAAAAAATTTTTCTGGGTCGCACCCACCCGTTTCAGTCCTGTCGACTCCACACCCCCGGCACCCCTTTGCGGGGTCAAATACTCCACGAAATCAACGTGTTACACATGATAAACGGTCGCAACTGTGCTGTAACTCTCAATTTTGACCCCTATTTTTACCCTTATTTTGAATGATTCTAAATAAACAACCGCAAATAATTGAAATTCAACACATTACATTTGGATTCCTCCGCAAATATGCATCATCTCCACCACATCACCAACAATTAAACAAACTTTAACACGCTCAATAATCGGCTTTCTGTCTTTTCGCGTGTCGCACCGGTTTGTGATCGCCTTCAATTTTTGCCATTGGAGTGTTAAACGCCGTATGCGTGTAGGCTGTGCGCTTTAGGTGCGATTCTGTGCGAAGCCTCTGTTTCAAGTGTTAAAATCAAGGCCATATTTTGAGAGTTAACCCGCTGAAAATAAACCGCTTAAAAGTTTGACATGTCATAAATTTTCCGTACCTTTGTAGTGTAAGGAATGACCAAGCGGAACGCCTTACAATAGGACATTGAAAGAAAAAAGCCCTCAAAGGCTGCAACCGATGAGGGCGAAAAGGTGTAAAGGCCGACCGATAAAACGGCTATAACCTTTAAAACCCGTTGATATATGAGGCTTGAAATCTCATGGAAGTTAGGCAAATGGCGGTTTAAAATCATAATCAACCGCTAATGCCTTCGGGGGTTTAAAAATGCTACCAAAGGATAGCGACCCCCGAAAAGGGTTTTAAATCACTCGCAAAGATAGCACAAACTTTGCAAAGATGCAACAGGCAAACGAAAAACCGCCCCGTTTGTCTGTCACAGATGAAGGGCGGTTAATTCAAATTAAGTTCCTGCAAAGGTACGACAATTCAAATTAAGTTTCACTATCAAATTCAAATTAAGTTATGACAAACAAAATTAACACCGGTGTTAATTCCACCATGAACGCAAACGAAATCAACGCCCGCACAAAATCCATCAACGGCATAATGAATCAGGCTAACCGCTTAATGTCGGTATGCAACATGGTTCGGAACTTCAAACGTGCCAATGCTATCCGTGAAATCGCTTTCCGCTATTACGACAACATTCGCGCTTGTGTCGGACGGTTCAACTACAACGACGATAGTGAGTATAACAAAGAGTATTCACGCGCCCAATACATGAACGCAAAAGAAACAAAAGCCCCCGAATTTTCGGAACTGTCACACACTGCAACTTCCGCAATTTGCCCGCTTGATTTCGATACGACTTTCGACGCATACAATTACGCAATGGCGCACCGCCTTGATGAAAGCCCGTTAGCCGTTGCAATACCCACCGACGCCCACGGCACGGACTACGGTCGCAGTCTCGCACTAAACGGCGTTAAGTTGTTCGCCGTATGGTCTGACGAACTGGAGGAAACCGCAAACGGCTATGTCTATACGACCGAGGCCGGAGCGCGTGAAGCCATGGCACAAGTCGAAGATAACGATAAAGAGGCCGGAGTATATGAGCCTAACTACTGGAAAGTGTCCGATATGACAAAATATTTCGCATGAAACACACCCTAAAAGCCACGGCGGCGATTGTCGGCATGCTTGCCGCCGGGCTTCTCTTCTGGTACATCGTAATTGAATTTATGTGGATGTGCTACTATGCCGGAATCAGAATGTAAAACCAATAAACACTACAAAGATATGCAGACAATCAGAATAAACACCCGCACAAATGCCAGTGGCAACGTTACAACATTCAGCATTAACGGAACATGTATAGCCCACGTTGGAACGGATTTATACAACGTAGGACGTTACGCCGGGCGTGTCAACCATGCAGGCGGCGCGGTGTGCAATAACTCAACCTTTCCCGATGCCGTGGAGTTTATAGGCGATGCCATTTGCATCCATTTCGCGCAATTTGGGTTAAACGTGGAATTTGTCAACGCTTAAACAGTAGGAAAGATGAAAACAAAACACATGACAATCGAACAGGGCAACCGCGTTAATTTGTCGCAGTTTCCGAACTTCCACAAGTCCGGCAGCATTGCAGGGATGAAGCGGCTTTATTATGGTTCAAACGCTTTATTAGTGCGTTGTGGCTCGTATATCTACAATGTAACAGCAGCCCCGGAGATATACGCACAAGCACACTAACCCCACACCCGGCGGCGCGGTGTTCCTGACCGCTGCGACCAAATCGACCGCCGGGAGCTAATAATAAATAAAAGCAAAAGAATATGACACAGAAAGAAGCAATGCGCAAAGTGGTTGAGTTTATGAACAACCAAATGCCGGAATACGGACTGCGCCCCGACATGATTACGGGTAAAACCTTTGCCGTTGTCAAGACAGACAACAAGGACAGAACAATAGCCACTATCAGCAGCTATTACAAGCCGACCTATTAATATGGATTGACGGATTTTGCGGGCGCCATGCGTTTGACACAATGGCACACACGACCGCCTAAACCTCCCCAAATTCCGCGTTTCAACCCTCAGACGGTCAAACATACCGACAAGGGGAGAAACGGCGGGAGAAGTCAAGAAAACAACCAAAAACGCCATACGGACATGAAAACAAGATACTACCTCTACGCGGGCTATTACGAATTATGGATAAGCCCCAAAAGATTAGGCGCACCGCTCACGCCTATAAGCTGGCACAAGTCGCTTGAAGCTGCCGAGAAAGCCGCCGAGCGTTACGATGAATATGCAACGGTTATCTACGATGCCGAGTTAGCCAACGATCTAAACACGATTGACCGTTGTGAGACACCCGCCGACCAAATAGCGGACATGGCTAAGTATATAGCAGCCTGACGGCGGGAGAAACAAAAGAAACAAGTAAAACCGCCCTATTGGCAGGGCATAAAGAATAACGACAATGAAAACAAAGACACCGAAACAGATAGACGACCAATTTAGCCGCATTGGCTGGAGTTTATTCTTCCGCACCGGCCTTCCAATCCCCGTGCCAGAAGATGAACAGGCAAGCGAGAAATACAAGCATTATGAAGCAAACGAGAAGCGAGTGATGGCGATTGCAGAGCGTTATTTAGACAACATGGCTAAATACTTTGGACTGTATGATGATTGCACAATGGAGCAATGGCAAACCGTTTATAACACCCCCGTCCCCGCCTCAGTCTACGCAAAACAAGTCTAACCCCTAAACAGATACAAACATGATACTAATAGCCCTAATATGCGCTATCGCATGGCTCGGCCCTGCATTACGCGACGGATCGAATGTAAAGTAAAACAAGTAATCAACCCATACCGGCTCAGGCTAACGGCCTCTGAAAGCCCGCGACTTTCGCCGGGAACTATCAACAACAAATAAAATCATACGAATATGGCAAACTACAGATTCAAGACCGCCGAAATAGAGGCGATGAAGAAAAACATCCTCACACACATAGAGCGCGAGGCCGAGACAAAAACCGCGTGGCGTTTACGCTGTGCAATAGAGGGGCAACTTATGTGCTGCCGACCCTCAAAACGCGAGGCGGCACGACTGGAGCGCGAATTAGCACTCTACGAAAAGTTAACCAAAAACGATTTACCTAATTGGCAGAGCGAACCGACACAGCCCGCACAACCCACAGAAACACCCCAAATTTCCACGGAAACCGCCGAGACGGTAAATATATCGGCAGAGGGAGAGAAAGCGGCAGAAACAAAAGAAATGCCGCATTACGAATGTCCGAATTATGCGGACTATGCTTTTGAGCGAGGCTGGAGCATCGAAAACACCGACTTTGACGCGCATTCGGGCGTATTGTGTATGATACACTTCGACCCGACCGATGAAAAGTATGTGTGCGGATGCTTGTGGCAGATAAACTCCGACAGTCCGAATTATACCGAACACAGACGGTTTAAGACGCTCAAAGGTGCGCAGAATTACGGCACTAAACGGATGGGGATGAAATTGAAATATCAGACCTTGACAGTACATTGCCCGACAACTCCAATAGAGCCTCCACAATCGCCCGAAACTCCGCAGACGGTAGATTGTGCCACCGACACACCCAAACCGCGAGAAGCGGCACGAAAACCGCAAAATCGGGGCATTGGCGGCACACAACGTTCTCGACGCTCAGGATTGGGAGCGGGAGGATATGTGATGCTCGACAATGCAAGCGCAACACTTGACGCAATGAGTGTTCCACATGAATGTTCCACGGCAGAAGCAGCTTATTGGTAGCCCCGACCGAACTCTCTCCATTGGCAGACCTCAACGAATTTCAAAACTATTCAGTAATTTAGCAAATAAAAGATTATGGCACGATACATATACGCGAGGTGCAGCACCATTGAGCAGGACTTTATGCAACAGCAGAACTGCGTAAACACCTATCTTACGCAACACGGCGTCAACCCCGACAAGGACATAGCAAAAACTGTGGTCGAGAAAATATCCGGCACGGTACGGCATACCGAGCGCAAACTTGCCGGGCTTCTCGCCAAATGCAAGCAGGACGATATAATCTATATCTCCGAGCTATCCCGACTTGGCCGTAACATGTCAGATTTGTTCGCCATCGTCACCGAATCGTGCGAGAAAGGTGTTACAATCGTGCAGTGCAAAGACGGCAGCACGATAGAGAACGAAAGCATAGGCGGAAAGGCACTTTTATTTGCCCTCTCGCTCGCCGCAGAGATTGAAGTGCAGAACATACGCCAGCGTACACAAATGGGCCTGGATGCACGTAAAAAGCTATTGGAAGAGCAGGGCAGCTTCATCAGCAAGTCGGGCAATATATGTACCAAATTTGGCCGTCCCAAGCGCGTCGAGGGCGAACCTTATGACCTGTCGGGCCTTGAGGCCGCAGCGGCAGCCAAAACCGACGCGGCAATACGTTGGCGCGAGAAGTCGCAGGCCGTCCGATTTGTCCGCCGCAAACGCAAAGAGGGGTGGGGCATAGTCCAGATAACCGAGGAACTTGGCAAGATGTACGACGAGTTTGCAACAGCAGAAGGGAGCATAAACCCCTACGCCACGCCCTCCGGCTGCAAGCCTCAAAAAGGCACCGTGTCGCGTTGGTGCCGTGAGATGAACCCGATTGCTATTTAACGAATAAATCCCGTACAGATGATGTCTTTGGACCAACTTTCATCAATAAAGGCATTCGCCGAAATCTACGGCATGACTGTGTATAGAGGAGTTGGGTACCACGCGCATGAATACCAACTGCTAAAAGAGGTAGACGGGCGCAGCTTTCCCGTATGCCGATATATGGAACCTGCTATGCTTATAGCATGGATTGATGGTTACGAGGAGGGCAGAAAAGAGCAAACGCCCATCATCCCCAAGCGTGGGCGCAGGAAACAGTCATCGGATTAGTGCTTCATTTCGCCCACTCCGGTATCGGCATATCATCGTCGGGTGTCTCGTTAAGCGAGAAGTCTATAATCTTGCGGATTGCCAAATCAGCCTGAAAGCGCATTACTTTCATGTAGTTGAATATCGGCCGAGAGTTTGCATCCTTGATACTTTGTCCTATGGCATATTCAAGAACGTAAAGCGGTATCCCAAGCTGCTGACCGAACTGCACGAAAGTTTTTCGGGCGGAGTAAAACATCAGCTTTTTCTCAAAGCCCAAATCTTCGCCGATTTTATTCAGCCCTTTGGTCACAAAAGAGCGGAACTGCTCATATTGGCTGTAATTGTAGCCGAATTCAAGCCTCCCATCTCTGGTGATGTATTTGTCGATGATTACTCGTGCTTCGGGCTGTATCGTCAAGGAAACGCCTTTCTCGCCCGTCTTTTTTGCCGCCGTCTTTTTGCGCACAAAGTTGATGGTATCACCGTCCAGCTTCGCATCCATAAGGTCGGTAAGGTTGATTCCGGCGAAGTAGAACGAGAGCATGAACAAATCCCTCGCGATGGTATGCCGACGCTCTGACACGCCTTTAAATTCCGCTTCACGCAACTTTCCCAACTCGTCTTTGCTTATCCAAATCTCGCGAATGTTCTTCATCGGCATACGGTAGTTCGCGAATGGCGGTATTTTATATTCAACCGCGCCCGTCTTTACGGCGTGATTCAACAACGCCTTAAGATGTGTCATGCGGATGTTGATTGTAGTGTCAGACTGCCCTTTTTTTCGTAGGTGGTTTTCAAACAATTCAAGAGCGATATACGAGAAATCTTTCAACCGCACGTTGTCGCCGAAACAGTCAAATATGGCCTTTACGGTATATCCCATGTTTTGAGCATAGGACTTCTGATTGTTTTCTTTAAGTCGGGCTATATATTTTTCTGCAAGTGTCGTGAAACTTTCTTTGTCGGGCGTGGCGTCGCTTTCAAACCACTCTCTTATCTTGGATGCTGGCATGTTTTTAGGCGGGTCAAGTTCATCGAGCTTTGTTTGATAGGCACACAGCATCTGCGATAACTTGGCGTTAATCATTGCAGCTTGCGGATGCCGCACTACCTGGCCGCCGTTCCATTGCTTTTTTTCGACGGAGTATTGAGTAGCGATATAGGTTACACTTGTTCCATTGGTGATTTTAAATCGAATGGCAAATGTTCCGTCTTGCTTGGGACGGGAAGTGACGATACAAAGTGAGATTGTAGCCATAATCTACCTAATGTTAAGACCTATTAAATTCATTAGCGTCAAAAGAGCGTCAAAAGATTTCTCTTCAAAAGTGAGGACATTTTTTGACATGGCCGCTATTTTACCGCAATTTTAACCAGTTTTAACAAAACAAAGAAACTCAGCCAATTTGCTAACTGACTGAATTTCTTTATTTTAGCTTTTGAGCCGCAAGTCAGGCTCGAACTGACGACCTTTTCGTTACGAATGAAAAATTTAATACGTGTAAATTTCTAATTAACTGTAAATTATATCGTGCTAAAATGTGTTAAGTCAAAATTCAGTCAAAAAAAAGTGGCGTTTTGCCGGTTTTGCTGTTTTGCCAATTGAAATTAACAACTTATCTTTGTCTCCGTATCAAGGTCAACAATACGATAAAATACATACGGAAAGATTTACCCCCTTTCTGAATTGACGAATCGCACAGTTGACCCTTTGGTGCGATTCGTCTCTTTTTATCGCCCCAAGCGACCGAACTGCGGACGGGGATAGAGGGAGAAGAATCAAAGAGGCGGAAGCCGCCGGTGCTCCCAGCTGCCTTATAGCGTTTGATGGGCGAAATGCAGGCATGTTGGAGAGGAGCGGAATCAAAGGCCGCATTTTGAGTCCGTCTGATTAGCTCTGGCTGTCCTCATCTTTGTTGTCTGCATCAAGCAGCCATTCCAGGACGCTCTCGACACGTACCTTCGTGCTCGGGTCGTCGATGCGCCTGACGGCTTCGGAAAGAAGCCTTATTGCTCCTTTCGCCGACTTGCATTTGTCCGGGGCGTGGAGCTGCGGTTTCACGGTGTGCCCTTTCATCGCCTCTTTTGCCGCCTCTGTGCGCAGTTTGCGGACATACAGCAGCTCCATGATGCGCTTGACGGTTTCAATGTCAGCAAGAGTATATCGGCGTTGGTTGCCGACGCGGGCGGGTTCAAGCTCGTCGAACTCCTTCTCCCAGTAGCGCAGGGTATAGATAGGCACACCGAGCATTTCGGCTACCTCGCCGACTTTGTAGTAGGATTTGGTGGGCATATAAATCTATTTCATTATTGACACCTCGCGGATGCGGTAGTAGGATTTCTTGGGGGTGGGCATTACTCGTCAACACAAATTTCAACAACTTCTTCAACGGGGGCTTCTGCTTCGGGCTTAGTATTGGTTTTCTCCGCTTCGTCAAAGAATATAAGCGAGGTCATAAACCCGCCAAACATTCTTGCGAACTGAACATTAATATTGTCTTTCTCCCAAGTCCAAGCAACGGTTTTATACTCCCTTGCGGCAGTCCTATCCTCTCTGTGTTCTCCATATTTCTTGTCAAGATGTTCGACAACGTTTTTCGCCAATTCTTCTGACACTTCTTCGCCATCAGCTTTGCGAAATGCGATTGAGGTTAGTTTTTCGTCCTTAAAATCCAACGAAAATCCATCCCATTTTATGCCATAGAGTTCTACAACCTGAGTTCCCTCTACTCCTTCACCATTCTCTGCATCTTTGTAACGATAACGGTTCTCATCAAGTATTTTAATTACTTCTGACTTCGTTTGGCCAAGAGAGAACAGCCAAACATCGTTTGCGCTGCTGCACCCAACCAACATCGGGAGCAGCATCAGCATTATTGCGATTAACTTTTTCATTTGTTGTAGTTTTTAGTTGTTATTTGGTTTATTATTAGTATATTTGAATGATGAAAGATAAAAACAAAATAGGGGTAAGGTGGTTCTTGTACGGAGTGGCTACGGCTTTAACCATTCGGCTAATATATGTACTAACTCTGTTAGAACTATACCTAAAACAAAGGTTATAGCAGCCCACGCCTTTGTTGACAACTTTGATTTACGCTCGGTCTTATGTCGAGCTGTGTAGCCTCCGCTGTCAAGGAACGCCTTGCCTTTGTTGGTAAGGCGAATGGTTATGGGCTTCTTCTCCGTGTCATACCATACAGAAATATACCCGTCACGCTCCAACCCATAGAGGTACTTGGATAGTCCCTCAATCTCGTTGTGGGGGTTGAGCGCCTTAATCTGCGCCAGTATGCGGTCTTTCTCTTTCGCTTCGCTCACGGGGAGGTTAGTTGGGGTTATCTTTGTTCATTTCTTTTTCCTTTTCTTATTGTGATTGGCCTTTGTGGTTTTAATCACCTCGGAGTGAGTTTGCGTTTGACTGTTCGTGCATTTCGCAAGCAATTCTTCACAAAGTTTTTTGTTAAGTCGGCTTTGTCTGATTTGATGAAACAGTACTGCTTGTTCTGGAGTGAAATATCCAATCAATTTGAATATCACCTTAAAATCTTGTTCCGCAAGTCTATCGACTTCATCACTAAAAGCCTTATCCCACACATTATTCTTGTGGGTTATACAGACGCAATCCTGCATCAATTCCAAACATTTCCCTACAAAGTCTCGCTTTCGTTCAAGAGCATAATTCCTCAGCGCATGAGTAAGCATAAAATATGCTGTTCCAAGCGCGCTTTCATCTCTGCCTATGTTATACCAAGTTATGTAATGTGCTCCATGCAACATTGTGGACTCTGCGTTCAATATTCGGGAATTTGAATCTAAATTTTGTTTGAGTTCTAAAAACTTTATTTTTATTCGTTTGTAATTTTTTCTAATGCCATTCAATTCAATCAATGAGTAGATTTGCCAACCAATAAGTATGGTTACGGATGCGCCCAAAACACTGCCCACAATACCGATGTAATCTACATCTAAATTGCGTGAATTTGAATTACACAACGAAATTGTTGAGAATATTGCCGATAAAATGGAAAGGAATAGACTGAAGCCTAACCAGCACTTTTGTTTTGTCGTCATTTTCTACTTCCTTTCAATTCGTCAATCCGTTCTTTGAGGTCAGTTATTCTCTCATCTTTTTCAGAGATTAACCGCTCCTTTTCTTTAATACGTTCTTCCTTTTCTGCAATTATAGCTTCGTAGCGCATAACAAGGTCTTTAATCTCTGCTGGCACTCCAATGAATATCGGACTATCCACAACCGTTGAACCCGTAAGCGTGCTATTAGTGGCATTAACTCCATTGAGTTGATATTCTTTGCCCGTCAAAAGCCATCGAGCATCCACGCCGAGCCTTTCTACCATCAGCTTTAGTATTTCAAAGGATGGGAGGGATTTACGCTGTCCAAGATAGTTGGCAATACTTGACTGCCTTTTGCCAAGAGCATCGGCAAAAGAGGTCTGACTGCCCCCAAATCTTTCATCTACAATATGTTGTAGTCTATCGTTTATTTCTGCCATGATAGCACAAAGGTTAAAGAGTGTTAAATAAACTCATTTGAGTTGGTTGACAACTCAATTTACATTACCTTTGCATTGTTTCTGAAAGACAGGAACAGAAAGGCAACAGCAAAGGGGGATAGCTTTCGGAGCTATCTTACATATAAACTTCAATCGCAAAGTTAGTTATTCTCTTTTGCATTGCCAAACTTTTAGAAAGGAAAATTAACAAGCAACTTTAGGGAAGAATGGCTAAACTAAGCAAAGACAAAGTTAAGGCGATGCTCGCAAAGGACATGATTGTCGTACCCTGCGACAACGCCCCCGAAGTGGACTCCGCTTTCGAGACCGCGAAGCAAGCTCGCTCCGAAATGGGCGACAGAGGTGCATCGGTAAGGATTTCAAAATCAAACGTCACCCTAACCGTGGTGGTGAGGACGGGGATATGACCTACCTCACTAAGACAATAGTAGTCGGCCCTCGGAGTAAGCAGGTGGAGAAACTGCAAGCCGAGGGGTGGGAGGTGGTCGAGACCGCCTACTACGAAGATTGGAACCCACACCGAAAAGTAACCCTCCGCCGAGAAAAGAAATGATAGGACTATTCATAGCAACCTTTTGTATCGGATTCTGCTTTGGAGCGACTTACACGCTCGCCATCAGCCGATACGTCGAAAGGAAGCATAAAGACAAATAATGAGACAAGACCCCGACATATCAGACTGCTACCAGTTTGACCTGATACGCTTCGTGTTCAACAAGCGCGGTATCACGTTCAGTAAGGCGATAGCTGCCAAACTTGTCGGAGGGGAATACAGACTTGAAAAACTCGTCAGCGAGGGCAAAATCCGCATGGAGAAGCCTACGGCCAAGCAGAACGGCAAATGGTACTGCAACGGCGGTGACGTGATACGATACATAAAACTTTAACGGCAACGCCCTCCGGCAAACGGGCGACACTCCAAGATAGCACATTGACATGATGGAAACAAAGCGGAGAGACGAGTGCACCGCAGCGAAAAAACGCACTCGGGCATTATGCTTTGGGCCTCAGAATCAAAGCAGAGTGAACAACGATTAACCGGCGAGCCGCGAAAGCGGAAGTCTCGACAAAGATAAATCACCCCTATCATTGCCTCGGGGAGGACATACTAAATTCTGCAATGGGATGCCTTGTAGCTCAATCGGTAGAGCGGTTCAGTCACGAATGGAGGTTCGACTCCTCTCAGGGCAACTAATCAATCAAAATGTAACAGTATGAAACAATTACTTAACTGGCGCCAATGTGTGCTCTACGCGCTCTTTGCCGGATGCTTCTTCGCATTCCTGATGATGTGCGACGAGACAGACAATACTCTCGAGGAGTTTGTCGCAATACGGATAAAGGCTGTCGCGCTCATGCTCGTCTGCGGTCTTTCACTATACAGGCTCGCGAGGAAATGGGAGCGTGAAGGTAAAATCGACAAATTCTTAGACGCATGACCATGGAAACAAAGACATGCAAGGTATGCGGACGTGAGCTGCCGCTTACGGACTTCCGTCTCGGCAAGGGTGGCGCGAGACTGCACACCTGTAATGAATGCGTCAACGAGAAACGGGCACAGACGCGCTACGAGAAAGCCCAATGTGTGTGGGGGGGTAAATCCGCTCCCTTTTCAGACCCGAGCTTCGACAATCTCAGTATTGGCGAAGTTGTGCGCTTAATGGGTCGTGCTAAGAAGTGGCTTGAAAGCCGAGGGTGTAAAATAACGCTCTACGGCGACTTTATAGAAACAAAAACAAAGAAACTCAAATTTGAATAATTCACCCCAAAAGCAAAGAAATGAAAAGTATTAAATTCCGCATCACGGGAACGATGCCGCTGATGCTCAACAACCCTCAGACGGTCAACCCCTTCAACGAGTTCACAAAGAAGCTCAAACCACTCACAAGCAAGCGCACCAAGACGGACGATGATGTGCTTGAAATTTACAAGCTGAAATTCCTCGCTTCGCTTTACACCAATTCGCAGGGTAGGTATATCCTCCCTGCCGAGCATATCGCCAACGCACTTATCGCCGCCGCAAAGGAGCGCAAGTTAGGTGCGAAGTTCACTCGCTCAATGCAAGTATTGAGCGACAGTATCATTGACTTCAAGGATGCGGACAAAACGCCCGAACAGCTCTACGAACTCGGCGTGTATGTAGACATCCGCGCCGTGGGTATCAAGAACAGCAAAGTTCCGACAGCCCGTGCAATCATTCCCGAATGGTCGCTTACTTGCGAGTGTTGGTATGACGAAAGTCAATTAGATGCCAAGGACATCAAAGACTGCATGGAAATTGCAGGACTCCGCTACGGTGTCGGCACATTCCGCAAGATATACGGCAAGTTCAAAGCCGAAATTATGTGAATCAGAGAAGCCCAGTGAAGTTTAGTGAAGTGGAGTAAGCAGAATACCTGACGAGTGAAGTGTAGTATTGAGAAGTCTGGTGTTGCAAACCGAGCCGCAACGGTTCTCGCCGAAGTTCGATTCTTCGGGCGGCTCCCAAGAATAACATGAAGTGAAGTATAGAGCAGAGAGGTCTTGAATGGTTTTGCCGAGTTATGACAAGTGAAGAACGCATAAGAGAGGCGGAGTCAAGCATTGAGAAGCACCCCCCCACGATGGTCGCACGTCAGTTCGACTCTGACGGTGGGAGCAAAGATAAAGTCAAGGTTTGTTAAGTTTAGAGTTGAAAAGTGAAGCAAAGTCAAGCAAACCACCTCCCTCAATGGTTGCAAATCGGTTCGATTCCGATTGAGGGAGCAAATCGCCAATGGCGTGGTAGTGTTTAGTTAAGCAGAGTTAAGTCTTGATTACATCAAAACAGCGCGGTACACTCTATGAAAGGAGAGTATAGTATAGTAAGGAGCTGTTTAGTCCAGCATGGTAAACCTTTCCGCGGCGGTCTATGCTTGGGTTCGACTCCCAAGGCGGAGCAAATAGCTAAGTGAAGTAAAGACTATTCAAGAATACAAGAGTTTACAACGGAGTGGCAAACATTTTTAATTCAAACAAATATGAAAGAAGATGACGTAATGCGCGAGGTGGTTGAGAATATAATCAGCCATTACTCGGACGGTCAGCTAATCACACACGATTGGCTGAAAAAGCGATGCGGCATAGAGCCGTTGAAATACGAGGACTACGGCAATGTGTCAGAGTTCATCGAAGCCTATCAGATGCAGTCGTTTCAGTATATGACGATTGTTGACAACATCCGCACCCTCATGCTGAAAGAATACAACTGTTACTTCAAAAATGACCGTGGCGCAGGATATGTGATTCTTGACCCGAAAGACCAAGTTTCATTCGGCTACGACCGCTTTGTTGACGGTCTGAAAAAGCTGATGAAGGAAACAAACCTCATAATGAACAACGTCCGTGCGGTCAGTGGTGAACAGCAAGCAAAAGACAACGACCTGCGAGCCAAATATGCCGCCATGAAGATGATGCTTGAAAATATTAGAAAATGATTGAGCCAACAATCTACGGCTTGTCGAATGAACAACCAAATTAACAACAAGATATGCCAATAATCAAAAAGAATGACATTACGCCGGAACGTCCCGTTATCATCGTGCTTTACGGCACACCAGGCTCAGGTAAAACCTCTGTAGCAACAACAGCCGAAACCCCCATTGTGATAGACACCGATAGGGGTTACGACCGCGCAGTGCAGAGAGTAGACACGCTTACCGCCTCAAAATGGGAAGATGTGCTTGCCGAAACCGAAACTCTCAAATCGTACAAGACCGTAATTGTCGATACGGCAAAAGCCGCCCTCGACGATTACCTTTCGGCTTACGTCTGCGAAAAGAACTACAAGCTCAAAAACAACGGTCTGAAACGTTTCGGTCAGATGGCAGACGAGTTCAAGCAGTTTGTCAACTCGCTTCGGGCAAACGGTCAGGATATTATCTTTATTTGTCATGATAAGGAAACGCAAGACAGCGACACAATCAAACACGCTCCCGACTGCACGGGGCAGAGCAAAGACCTGCTTATCCGCATTGCCGACCAGGTAGGTTATGTGTTCATTCAGAACAAGCAGCGAGTAATCAACTTTGAGCCACTTGACAATTTTGTCGGCAAGAATGTTGCTCAACTCGGCATGACACCGATACCCGATGCACCGAGCAAAGAGTTCGACACCTGCATGGCCGGCATTATCAAGACGGTAAAGCAGTCGATTCAATCAAAATCAGAAGCACAGCGCAAGGCGCAGGAAATGCTTGCACAGCTTCGCGAAAGCCTTGCGGAAGCAGATACGGAGAAAGGCGTAGAAGTCATAATGAAGCAAGCCCGCGACCTCCCCCCGATTCTGAAAGCACCATTCTTTGCCGAAGCGAAAGAGGTACTTGCTGCCAAAGGCTTTGTATTTGACGCAGAGAAAAAGAGGTTCGTAAAAGAGCAATCCAATGAGCCAACAGAAACCGCTGGTCAGAACAACGGCGATTGAGGCGTTCCGCCGCTACCTCGCCAACGGAGACAACGACTACTACGAAATAACCGAGCAGTCAGTCATTGACTCCGTGACCGGCAAGTTCAAGGGAAACGAGCAGACGAGGATAGGCACCGCTTTTCATGGCATAGTTCAACACGGAGAACAGTTCGGTTTGCCAATAGAGAACGGCTACGAGTTCTCTATTGATGGTCACTCAGTCGGGTTGAGTCATGAGCAACGCAAGATTGCCCTCGACTACCGTGACGAACACCCCCATGCCTACCACGAATTTCGCGGCTATAAGGACTATGGCAGAGCAATCGTAACGGGTTGTGCCGACATGATAGACGGCGTGGAGATACGCGACATAAAGACCAAGTATTCCGCGCCCTCCGACAGCGAGTACATCAATTCCTGCCAATGGCGGTATTACCTCGACATTTTCGGCGCGGACGTGTTTCACTTTGATTTGTTCGTGTTTCACGGCTACGACAAGGAGAAACACGGCTACGATGTTCGCCCTCTTGAATTGACGCGCCACACACCACCTATCACTTGCTATCGCTACCCCGAAATGGAGAACGACAACCTCATATTGCTCAATCAGTTCATGGATTGGGCTGAGGCGAGAGGGTTAACTGAATATTTGACAAGTAAAAGAATAAACTAATGCCAAACGAAACCAAAAACAATTTCAACAAGAAAGTGCAGATGCACTTGGCTTGCTCGGAAGATGACTTCCGTCCTGAAACGCAGTGCATCTTCTTCAATAAAGGATACGCCTACGCGACAGACGCCCATATCCTCGTAAGAAACCGCATAGCGGAAATATCGGGACTGAATGAGAGCGAGATAGAGGCACTTAACGGCAAATTCCTGCACGCCGACTTCTACAAGG
>JAPUUO010000024.1:0-12267 GCA_026967815.1 Candidatus Bathyarchaeota archaeon
GAATCTTTGAGAAAGGTTTAAATAACGCGCTCCGTGTGAATTTTTAGACTTTTGTTGAGGGGGAAGTTTGCAAAGATTGGGTTACGTACTTCATGTTAGCTCTTCCAGGAACCTAATCTTAAAGGCCGAGAAACTTCCAAAAATCAATGACAAAGTTGTTGACGAAAACCTAAAATCTGTGGGAACAGTCTTCGACGTTTTTGGACCAGTTTCATCACCCTATGTTGCAGTGAAGCCTAGCGTAGAAGAGCCACAACGATTTGTCAATCGTGTTCTTTACGTTTTCCCCCGTCTAAAAAGAAAATGGAAGAGAAAAAGATGAGTACAGAACGTGTTCCTACAACTCGTGCAAAAGTTCAGCAATGCCCAGAATGCGGCAGCGATAGGCTCATGAGAGATTACGAATGCGCCGAAATCGTATGCATGAACTGTGGCTTTGTCATCGCCGCCAAACTTACAGATAGAGGACCAGAATGGCGTGCATTCAACGCCGAACAAAGAGCTAAACGAGCTAGAGTTGGTGCCCCGCTAACTTACACTATTCATGATAAAGGACTTTCAACAATGATTGACTGGCATGACCGAGACATCTACGGAAAAAGGCTTTCTCCAGGCCAAAAAGCCCAGATCTATCGGCTGCGAAAATGGCAGCGTAGAATACGAGTTTCTGACGCAACTGAACGCAATCTCGCTTTTGCATTATCTGAGATTTCGAAAATAGCTAATGCATTAAATTTACCCAGAAATATTTTGGAGACAGCCTCTGTAATCTATCGAAGAGCTGTGAAGGAAAAGCTTATTCGGGGAAGGTCTATTCAAGGCGTAACTGCAGCCGCCGTGTACGTGTCATGTCGACAATGTGGATTAGCGAGGACTCTTGAGGAAATTGCCCAAGCCTCTAATATTAACAAGAAGGAAGTTGGTCGAAGTTATCGCTTTCTCATTAAAGAGCTGGACTATTTTATTCCACCTTTAAAACCAAGCCAGTACATAGCAAAGTTTTCCAATCAGTTAACCATGCAAGGCAAAGTGGAAGAAATCGCCCACAAAATTCTGAAGAATGCAAGAGAGCTCAAGCTTACTTCTGGCAGAGGACCCACTGGGATAGCTGCAGCCGCTAGTTATATTGCTTCTGTATTAACAGGTGAACGAAAGACTCAACGGGAAATTGCAGAAATCGCACAGGTAACCGAAGTGACAATTCGCAACCGCTACAAAGAACTAGTTGAATATTTAATGTTTGAAATCACCATTTAATCTCCATCTCTTAATATGAACTGAAACAGTCACCTTTTTTCAAGCAATTCCTTTAGATTCAAAAATTCGGAGTGAGACAGATTGGATTTTCATGAGATAGTGGAAACT
This sequence comes from Candidatus Bathyarchaeota archaeon, assembly GCA_026967815.1. Lineage (GTDB taxonomy): Archaea > Thermoproteota > Bathyarchaeia > Bathyarchaeales > Bathyarchaeaceae. Next base: position 1,366 of record JAPUUO010000024.1, read on the forward strand.
CGTAGAAGAATCCGCCGATATCAGCCAGATCAGGTTTCAGATGAAATAATTCAAAAACTGATTGATGCTGCACGCCATGCACCTTCTGCTGACAATATTCAACCTTGGGAGTTCGCCATTGTAAGAGACAGACAAGTCAGAGAGAAATTCTCATCTTGACCGACATGGACAGCACGTATGACCGAAAGTTTCCCTAGCAATATTATGTCAATTCAGCAACTTTCGTAGCTAATTCCGTGTCAGAAATATTACTGTCGGTTCTTATGCACTAACGTCTATGCCTTGAACCATTTGAAAATGAGGTATTGTATTTTCTTGTTTTCTAGATTTGGAACAGCTAGAATGAACCTTTTTCGCACAGTTGTTGCAAGTCTCCCTGTCTTTACAAGTTCAGTGGCTGTAATTTCATCCGTTGGGTTCCTGACCGACACCATGTATGGAGCGTGGTCGATGCCTGGTCCATGCTTGTACACGGCAAAGTCGCATCCGTACTTGATGCCAGGTGTCACTATCAATCCCGTGTCTCGGAGGTCTTTGTAAACTGTGAATTTCAGATCGAATTCTTCGTAGAGTTTACGGGCTCTTAGCCTGAGTTTTTTTAGGCTTACCTTCCTTTTTCTTGGTCCTTCAGATATTGCTATGATTTCTTTTTCAGCTAGGTACAAACCTTCCATAAGGTCGAGAATAAGTGGCACACTAAATTCTGCTATTTTGGGTTTGGGGATGCCCATTGGCTTTCCGTAGTAGCCTATCTTATAGAGTTCTGAGCCGTCTTTTGGGTTCCAAACAACCAAAAAGTTTTCAATAAATTCAGTTTCGAATTTCCTGGGCATCTTCTACAGCTCGTTGGTTACATTGCGAAAGCCAATACGCGCGCTGCGTCTGAAGCGTCTTCAGCTTTATCGGCAGCGTCTTCCATGAGTTGAAGCACATCTCTTAGAAGCAGCAAGACTGGAATTTTTAGTTGACAATTAAGGATTTTGACTGTAAGTTCTCGATAGAGGTCATCAACCACTCGTTCGGCTGATTCAACTTCTCTTGCCTTCTCTGACGTCTTATTCGAGCCATAGTTTAGTGTCATGACGGTTTCACGGAGTTTATGGATGGTTTCAAACATTCCCTCTGAAAGTTTTAGCAAGTTTTGCTTGATATCAGAGGGCACTTCCCATCCTCTTTCTGTAAGCTCATGCAGACGGAAAGCTATTCCCTCGCAGAAATCGGCGATTTCGTTGGTGAGACTGGTGAACCTGAGAAAGTCTTCTCGGCTTATCAATATGGCTCCTATTTCAGCCAATTCTTTTGCCACTGTGCGTCTGGCTACGTCCACTTCTTCCTCAGCCTTTCTGATTTCTGCATGTAACTGCTTGACTGTATCGTTTTCGCTCTTCGCAAAACTGTCGATTAATTGATGTGTTTTACGAGTGATTTTCACAACTTTGCGTAGATGCTCCTGGCAAATGCTCAGCGCTCTGCGTTTCACTCGTTCTTCTGTCTCCACTGGGAAAACCATGAGGCTCCGCCCTCAAAACTTCCATTTAGTCTTCAACATAAGATAGATTGAAGCCTTATTAAACTTTAGACATTGGAATTCGTGTACCTATTTTTCTTCTTTTGATTCTCAAATCGTCCTCAGGAGTTATCTCAATGGTTATTATTTGTTCAATACCCTTCTTTTTGCTCCATGGTTCCATAGCGGGTTTCGTTAGGCGGACAAAGCCATATTTGTTGGCTTTTTGTCTTTGAAGATTGCTTTGTTCTTTGATGCATGTATTTCTGGCTTGAACCGTATTGACCAGATTGAGAAGTGTGAAGTTCTATCACTACGTTTGCACTCTAAATCGAGCACACGCGTTTGTGTGGAGTTCTCAAGCGACTGTAGAACATTGTTTCACAAGTGTTATATGAATTTTATTTCAAAGTAGTATGTGTGAGGATAGTTTTGGTTCACAATTCAGGTTATCATCAGATTATCATTGGTGGAAATACAAGTCAAAAGGAGAATGCATGAATGAAAAGAATCGTGTGTTTGGCTTTCGCTGTTTTGATGTTGACTGTTCTCTTTGTCCGTGAGGTTTCAGCACAAGCTGGTCCGGTTACAGATATCTTGACATTCCAGGTGATTACAGGTCCTGACGCTAAGCTTGCAGCCATGACAGCCACGCCGCCAACGGCCGACGTTTGGCCTAGCTTGTCGGTTCCAATGGATCTTTGGTCGTCCCTTCTTGAAGAAAAAAACGGTGGGTTCACAAGAACCGGTGACCTCGCAATATTGGATTCTATTGGCTGTCTTATCACACAAGGACTGGGCTTTCACACAGGATCCATCGTCTACAATATTAGAGCGGATCAAAGCTATCGAAGACCTGAAGTAACTTACTGGCCTCTTAAAGACGTCGAATTTAGGCATGCACTATTCCATTCCTTTGATCATCTTCCGATAATTGAATCAATCTTCGGCTACACAGCCACGCCTGTTCGCTCGCTTGTTCCACCTGCCCAAAGCAAAAATTACAACCCTGCCATTCGAGCGCATCCATTTAACCAAGGCGACCCATTTACGTCTCCGCCCGGCGAACACTCATCAGTTGGCATACTGAAAGCAGCCGGGTACACGTTCGTGGATGCGGACAGTAGTGGTGATGTCACTGACAGCGACTACTGGAAGTGCCCCGACAGCTCTCCACTGCCAAAAATGGAAATATTAACGCCAGCTCTGGCATCTGAACCAGCATCCAACGCTCTTGTTGCCATGTTTATTGAAGACCTAGCTAAAGTAGGGTTGGCGGCAACGGAAGCGAATTACAATAGAGGTTTCGCCCAAGTGACTATTGGGTTTAATGCATGCATAGCTGGGGCATACAATGGCGCCGATTTCGATGCTTACATAGTCTGCTACGGCGTTGATAGAACTCCAGACCAGCTGTATCCACTGCTTCACTCAAGCCAAGACAGTTTGACCTATTCCGGCAGAAAAAATGCGGCTGGGATTGATGATACGGCTATTGATGCTCTCTGTGAGACGGTCAAGTTCAGCCTTGACTGGAACGATGTAGAAGTTGCTGCCAAGGAAGTTCAAGATATGCTGTATAGCCCAGATTTGCCTAATGCTGACAACTTCGCTTTGGCATATATGTGCTTATATTCAAGGATATATTTCAATGCCTATGATCCGAACCTTGCGTGCATTATTGCTAGATCACCTGGTTACGGTGCAGACAACAAATGGACCTTTCTAAGCGTATACTGGGCGGCAGAGCCCAGAATGGTCGACACAAACACTCAAGTGATCTGGATGCTAGATGAAGCCCCTGCCACCTTTAATTCGTTGAATGCAAGCACCAAGTATGAATGGGAAATTCTGGCTCAAGTCTATGATGGACTTACGAATGTGAACCCATATAACCATCATGATATCCCATGGCTTGCCTCGGATTGGACGATCACGCCAACTGCTACGGGAATGGAAATAGACATCACTTTGCAGGATGGTGTAACATGGCATGACGGTTATCCGTTCACGCCAGAAGACGTTGAATTCTGTTTAGAATTCCTAAGGGACTACCATGTGCCTAGATATGCTGAAACGTGGGAAGCGCTTGATGATGTTGTCGTTACAGGTGCAAATTCGGTGAAGATAATAACTACGAAGGCAAGCAGTGACCTCTTCTATGATTATGCAAGTCTTGCTGCAATACTTCCACCTCAGATTTGGGATAGAGTTTGGCCATCTGATCAAGCGGTTCTAGCATATGACCCTGCCTCTTTCGCTTACGGCACCGACATGGCACCAGGATACTCATCGGGACCAACACCGCCACCCACAAACCTGTTCGGAACCGGTGCATGGATATTTCAATTCTACAATGGTGTGACTCTAAGCGGCGACCTGCGTGCAAACAGGGCCTACTTCCTGACAGTCCAGCAAGTAAACAGCCTAAAGGAAGACATGTTCTATGAAGTCGGCGACTACAACCGAGACGGAATCATAGACGTCCGGGACATCACATTCGTTAGCTTCGCTTTTGGATCTATGATCGGTGACCCAAACTATGACCCTGGCGCAGACTTCAACCGAGACGGCATCATAAGCATGAGAGACCTTAGGACCGTAGCCTTCCATTTAGGGTGGCAACGATGCTATCCGTAAAATCAGAAGCAAAAACAAAAAACCCTTCATCTCTTTTTTAACGTGACGATATATACTGTTCACGTTCCTTTTGCAGTGATGATAGGGCGTGCAGAAAGCTTTGATACAGAGTACTTTGGACTGAAGAGCGTTAGAATGATGCCCATTTTAGTATGAAGAGAAGGCACCAAACAATAAGTCACTTGTGTTAGGTCCATTAGAAGTCTTAAGGGAGTCTTCAAAATACTAGAGGCAATAGATGGAAAAAGCGAAGGTTCTTAGCCTTTAACTGGTTCTCCCAAATCTTCAAAGTTAAGCTTATTACGGAAATAATCATGAAACACCCCAGGCAGCCTTTCAGTTTTATTTCTCACCTGCTTCCATGTGTCGCGATCTCGTATCGTAACCGTGTCATCTTCTAGCGTTCTGTAGTCAATTGTCACTCCAAGCGGCGTGCCAACTTCATCTGCCCGTGCGTATCGTCTGCCAATCGAGCCAGATTCGTCGTACTCAGCCAAAAAGCCTTCTTTGACTAAGAATTGATGAACCAACTTGGCCTTTTCAGGTATGCCGTTTTTTCTGACTAATGGGTAAATCCCTATCTGTATGGGTACTATGTCTCTTGGGAAACTCAGAACTGTTCGTTTTTCCATGGATTTCAGGGCGAACTCCACTGCGATGTAGATCAGTCGGTCTGAGCCGAAGCTGGGTTCAACTACATGAGGGATAAAACGTCTTCCCTCTTTGAAGACTCGCATGTCGACGCCGCTAAATTCCATGTGCTGTTTCAGATCGTAATCTGTACGGTAGTTGTGTCCTGAAACTTCTATCCATCCCCAACGATCTACGTAAATTTCTTGGTCAAAGCCTTGCGTAGAATAGTGTGCTCTTTCCCAATCTAGCTTTTCAATGAAACGTTGTTTGTCTTCAGGAACGCCTAGTTCCATTAGGAAGCGTTTGGCTTGAGCCATGAAGAAGGCTTGCCACTCAGTCTTTATGAGGCCTTTATCTAAGGCGTGTCTTGTAGTTACCTCAATAGGTTCTTTTTTGCCTTTCAGTTTGGCTTCAGCCAGTAGAAACCTAAGCTTTTCGTTTTCAACATTCTTGAGTAACGGACACTCAGACTCTTCTGGGTCGAAGAAGAATTCAATATCCATTATTGTGAATTCTCTTAGCCTTATGACGCCTTGTCTTGGCGAGATTTCGTTTCTTAAAGCATGACCAATTTGAACAACGCCGAAGGGTAAGCGTTCTCGGGCGTTTTCATACAGACGCTTAAATTCCACGAAGATGCTTTGGGCGGCTTCTGGGCGACCGTAGCCAACTGAGTCAGAGTAGGGGCCAATAGTTGTGGAGAACATTGTCATAAACTGTTTGGCTTCGCTGAATTCTCCACGGCATTCGGGACATCTGATCTCATGTTTTCTGATTTGACGACCGAGTTGTTCAAGGCTGAGCTTTTCGGTTTCTGTGTCGCTCATTTCCGCAAGCTCTTGTAGCAAGTGGTCAGCTCGAAACTTGCGTTTGCATTTGCCGCATTCAACCATGGGTTCTTTAAAATGTTCTACATGACCTGAAGCTTCAAACACTTTGGCTGGTAAAATCACGGAAGACTCCATTTCAAAAATGCCAAGTGGTCTGATATAGAATTCTCGAAACTTGTCCTCAATTCTTCTTTTCAATATGGCACCTAACGGACCAAACGTGACAAAGCCGCTTACTCCACCATAAATTTCAAAAGAAGGCCAGAAAAAGCCTCTACGCTTGGCTAACTCGTTAATGATTTCAAATTTATCTGAACCTTTCAAAGGCTTCAGTTCTCTCCTATCAACAATGATTTTATCAAACCCTAATGTGCTATTCAACTAATAAATCAAGCGTAGGTTTTTTTTTGGCAAAGGATTATGGTCAAAATATAGATGGATAGAAATTTCTATCTGTTAACACAGGTTTATTGGCTAGTTGGGTGAGATTTATTGAGGCGATTGAATCAGCAAGACCTAATTGATTTGGTTGATGGAGCAGCAATTTTCTCTGCTGGTGGAGGAGGCGACCCGGAAGTCGGGTATAACATTGTGGACAGACTTGTGAATAAAAGCTCTATCGTGGAGCTTGTTGACCCAATTGAGATCCCAGACGACGCTGTCGTAATTAACTTTGCATGCGTAGGTGCTACTTCCTCGGTTGCATACCATAGCAAGGCTGCAGTGAAAATATTTGAGATTCTTGAAAAATACATAGGTAAAAAAGCCTACGCCGCGATTTCAGTTGAGCTTGGAGGCTTCAACACCTTGGCAGCAGTAGACGTCGCAGCTCGACGTAGCATACCAGTTGTGGATGCAGACGGCGCGGGAAGATCCGTCCCTGAGGTACACTTGAAAGTCTATACTATTGATGATATTCCCTTGACGCCTATGGTTATAGCTGACAATGACGCCGAAAACATCGTCCTTGTGAAGCAAACACATGATTCAAAATCTGCGGAAAGAATTGCACGCTTACTTGCGGCGGAATGGGATCAAACCGCGTATACTGCACGCAGAGTCCTAAGTGGCGACCAAGTGAAAACATCGCCAATTTTGAACACGCTTTCGAAGTCGATGAGAATTGGAATGCTGTTGAGAAAGGCTGTTGACCCTATAATTGCTGTTCTCAAGGAAACAAGTGGCTTCAAACTTTTCGAAGGCATCGTGAATGATGTTGAGAGAGAAACTAAAGGAGGCTTCACATGGACCGCAATCACGCTCCGTAGAGTGCATGAAAGCAGCGGGTCGAAGTTTACATTCAAAGCTAAGAACGAAATCCTCGTAGCCTATGAAGATGGAAAACTTTCCGCGATTGCTCCAGACATTATCACAGCGGTGCATCCGGAAACCGGCAAATGCATCACTGCGGAAAAAATAAGGAAAGGAGACAAGCTTGTGGTCATAGGGATTTCTGCACCAGAAAAGTGGAGAACCAAGAGGGGATTAGAACTCTGGAGAGATGTCCTACAGCGGTCAAAGATCAAGGAAAGGTATGTCGCCTTGGAAAAACTGCATCGTTAAAGGTCACGTCGTTTTTCTGGCTACACGTAAAATTCATCAAGCAACAGAAGCAGGAGCTGAACTTTTCCGAAGGTCCTGGCAGAAGTTGTTTCAACTCGACAGAAGCATCGGCATAGTGGCCCCAGCAGTTTGGGCACTGAGTTATGGCTATGTGAAGCCAAGCTTCCTCACTCATCATGTTTACCTCAGCAATTCGTGTACCCAAACATTATAAAATAAGCGACGCAACAGTTTGAACATTCTACCACACAAATGCTGACTCAGCTAGGTGAAAGTTACATGACAAAAATCAAAATTGCGCTTGTAGGCGTTGGAAACTGCGCCTCCGCTCTTATTCAAGGCATCCAATTCTATAAAGAGATCGACAAGAATGAAGATGCATTAGGCTTGAGGCATCTCTACCTCGGAGGTTATCATCCCAGGGACATAGAGTTCGTGTGCGCCTTTGACATTGAGGAACGTAAGGTAGGAAAAGACTTGTCAAAAGCCATGTTTTCACCGCCTAACAACACCCTAAAATTCGCCGATGTGCCGCAGCTAAATGTGCCAGTTTTGAAAGGCCCAGTCCTAGACGGAGTAGGCGAATATTTGAAAGAAATAGTCAAGATCAGCCCGTCACTAGACTCCGATGTAACCCAAGAACTTAGAGACCGCAAAGCCGAAATCGTGATAAATCTGCTTCCAAGCGGAGCCACAAAAGCTTCTCGCGTCTACGCTCAACATGCACTTCAAGCAGGCTGCGCTTTCATAAATGCAACGCCGAATCTTATTGCAGGCGACGCGGCATGGAACAAACGCTTTGAAGATGCTGACCTACCCCTCGTTGGTGACGATTTAATGGATCAAGTAGGCGCTACAGTTCTCCACAAGACTTTGCTCAAACTTCTCTCAGACCGAGGTGTGAAAATATCTGAGACCTACCAGCTTGATGTGGGCGGAGGAACAGAATCGTTGGACACTTTGGAAAGAACAAGAGATGTAAAAAGAGCTATGAAAACCAAATCCGTAGAAACCACCTTACCCTACAAAGCCTCAATTGTAGCCGGCTCGACCGATTACGTAGACTTTCTGGAAAACCGCCGAGACAGTTTCTTCTGGATTCAAGGCTTGTACTTTGGACGAGTCCCAATGCGGCTAGATATGCGGCTAGGCACAGTAGATGCACCTAACGCTGGTTCAGTCTTGCTTGATGTGATAAGGGCGACAAAAATTGCTATGGACCGCAGGGTTTCAGGAGCTCTCCTTAGTGCCTCTGCTTATGCCTTTAAACACCCGCCCCAACTGTTACCCCTCGACGTAGCAGAGCGATGGTTCGAAGAGTTTATTTCTGACAAAAGAGAGCGCTAATTCTGACTCGATATGCTCTTCATCAACTGTAAATCCTGCTTTGGCAATCTGCGTACTAGTACGTAAAGAGACAACTTTTCTCCACAATGAGGACAAAATCTGAACTGAGGAAGTACACTCTTTCCGCACGCTGGACATTTTCTAAGCTTGGCAAGATCAGTTTCCAAACCTTCCATTTTGCTTCTTAGACGTGTCATGTCAATTTTCATTGAGGTGATACCATCTTTGAGGTCGCCTAATTCGCCTTTAACATTGTTTAGTAGTATTCCTTGGTTTGTTAAAGACTCATTAATCATTGACAACGCGGTTAATTCTGAATCAAGCCTTGCATCTGTTTGAACATCGTCTATTTTGGTATCTGAAACCACCTTCTTGACATACGACAAGATTGGATCGTAAAACGCGATGTAGCAAGTAACTCCCATGAGAGCAAGTGTAGAGATTAAGGCAAGCCAAAAATACGTTACTACATCTAGTTTTCCAGCTATTTGACTGATTTCGTCAGAAAAAGGGTAAAGCTGTAGAAGTGAACCAGTATTGTTACTGCTAGATGCAAAGGATAAAGCCGCATCAAATGTGTGCAAGCCAGCGAAGAATGTTAAACAACCAAGTATCCAAACCGCAAGGCTCTTTTTCATCTGCAATCCCGAAATCTCGGTTATATACTATTTAACTCTAGAAGCCGCATCTATAAGATAGATACTTCAAGAACGGAATATTACGAAAATGGAAATATGGTCTGGAAGCATTGGGCTATAATCCGTTTCAATCAAAAACGCAAAAGTTTGCTAGCTTCTAGGTGTTTTCTTTCCAGCTATCACTTGTCGGAAACCCTGTGAAAACCGTTTCGTAGCCGCAATTTGGGCAGAAAAAGTAGACTAAGCCGTGGATGCTCATGTTGAGCAGAGTAGAACCGCATCTTACGCATCGTGGGACAACTTTCGTAGTTTGTGTCCTCCAATTCTGTTAACAATGATGCTATATTCAAGAGGGTTATTCCTGAAGCCATAAGCCTCTGAAAATGGATAGACAAGTTTTATAGAGGAAAATCTCAGAAGCGGCAAATATTTAAGCAAAGATCGAGCTCCAAAAAGCTAATCATGTGAGGTTGTTTGGTTGCAGGCGTTTAATCCGAAAGAATTTATCGAAAAACAAGTGGTGGAGATAAGAAAGCTCATTGGAAGTGAAAAGGCTCTAATCGCCGTTTCAGGTGGTGTTGACAGCGTAACAAGTGCTGTTTTGACCTATCGAGCAATCGGCGACAACCTTCTCTGCGTTATTTTAGACGATGCATTCATGAGGGAAAATGAACCTCAACACGTCGCAGATTTGGTGTCGAAGCCACCTGTAAAACTGCCTATAAAAATATTAGATGTCCGGGAACGGTTCTTGAAAGCACTCAAGGGTTTGCAGGATGCTGAAGAGAAGCGCAAGAGGTTCCGTGAGACTTTCTACAGGGTTTTGGGCGAAACTGCTCAGAAAGAGGGCTGCAAAATTCTTGTTCAGGGAACTATCAAAGCTGATATTGAGGAAACAACTGGAGGCGTGAAAACTCAACACAACGTGCTTGAACAGATGGGAATCAACACAATCCGAAGATACGGCTTCAAAGTTGTTGAACCTCTCGCTTCACTCTACAAAGAACAAGTTCGCATGGTAGCACGTCATCTCGAAGTTCCTTCAGAAATTTCAGAGAGGCAACCCTTTCCAGGCCCAGGCTTGTCTGTTCGAGTTGTCGAAGAGATTAATGTAGACAAGCTTGATTCAGAAAAGAAGGCAACAGATATTGTGGAAGAAACCTTCTCCAGACATAAACCAAGTCAGTATTTTGCCGCGGTCCTTGACAACAAAACAGTCTCTCACACGAGAACCATGCACATTCAAGAAAACACCGCACGATTGCTAAATGTCCCTGTAAGAAATGCTGCTGTCAAAGTTTTCAAGGCAAAGGCAACAGGCATAAAAAGTGGAAAAAGATTGTATGGTGAAATTGCGGCTATCAAAGTTCAAACTGCAAAAGGTGGCATCTACAATCCTTCCATATCAAGTCTTGTCTCCCTACAAGCAAAAATCACCAAGGAAAACCCATCCTTCACACGGATACTCTATACTGTAAAGGAATCGTCTCAGGAACAGCCCTACGTTGTAGCGTTGAGAGCAATACAGACAAGCGATTTCCTAACGGCAAAGGTGACTGAGATTCCATGGTCAACATTAAATGAAACAGCTGACAAGATATTGGATGCTTGCGGAAACGTTTCCGCTGTGTATTACGATGTGACACCGAAGCCTCCAGCAACTGTTGAAATGGAATAATAAAGAGAGACTGCTGAATATTTTCTGCGTTCAAAGCTGTTTGCGTTTTGAAAGAAAAACGATTTA
>JAPUUO010000024.1:12367-14986 GCA_026967815.1 Candidatus Bathyarchaeota archaeon
TGCTGAATATTTTCTGCGTTCAAAGCTGTTTGCGTTTTGAAAGAAAAACGATTTAGGCAATCAAGATTCTATCTAATCTTTCAAAGGTGAGCAAAATGAAAAACACCTCAAATCAAGATCGCCATATGCTTGAAGCTATGCCCAAGGAGAAATTGCTTGACCTTTTCTTCTTACATATCCGAAATCTTTGGAGGATTGACGGTCTTTATTTCTTGGGTATCGAGAAAAAGTTTGGAACAGAAGCCGCCGCAGAAATTGATACCAACTGCTGGAAACTTATGGGCAAACTTGAAGCAAGCGATCTCAAGGCTTTGCTTAAAATAAAGCAGAACAATATTTCCTCGCTCATGTACGTCTTGAGAAATACAAGTTGGGCACTAGACCACCGAAACAAAGAGGTTGAAGTTTCAGAAAACAAAGGAGTTTTCCGCGTTGTTAAATGTCACACACAACTGACAAGAATCCGCAAAGGATTGGAAGTTTTCCCATGCAAAAACGTGAGATTCACATACCTTAAAGCATTTGTGGAAGAATTTAACCCAAACTTTGAAGTGAAATGCCGCATCTGTCCGCCAGGTGCACGTCCACCAGATGTTTGGTGCGAATGGGAATTTAAAATGAAGAATACTAAATAGCGATGTTCATTCTGTTTTTCCTTCGTTCACCCAATAAGACTTCACGGCACCTTTCTTGTCGGTTATGGTCTCTTTTTTGAAAATTGGTGCTTCCCTCTTGTACCGTTCAACAGCCTCCTCCAAAACTGGAAAAACATTGTTGCGATGGCCTCCCGCAACCAGAACATAGACCAGTTCTTCGCCCACATGAAACTTGCCTGTAAAATGATGAATCTGCACATCAACAATGCTCTCTTTGGCTTGCAACTCCTTGCAAATATTCTGTAGCACTTCGTCTGCTTTCCCTTTGTAAGCTTCAAGTTCTAGTCCTTTCACGGTTTTGCCCTCTTTGGTTTCGCCCCGCACCACCCCGATGAACGTAGCTATGGCACCAACCTTGTAGAAATCTGGCTTCTTTCTAGTATTTTCCAATAAATTAGATATTGACAAGGTTCCTTTTTTATGAACAGCCGCTTTAATAGACATAAACCCAGCTCCAACCTCTTTTATCGCGCATCTGTGGATGGTAAACTCTAATGTGATACAATAAAAATCTTTATCGCTACATTTTTGTAATGATAGAGATCTTTTATTGAATAAACGTGCGCTCAATCTAAGTAGCCTAGCTTGGTGAGCTCTGTTGCATGCGTATATTAATCGAAAAAATTCGTTATTTCGGCTGCTGAATGTTCGAAATAATAATGCCTATAAGGGGTAAGAGTCACTATTCCTATTTCTATGTCCATCACAGACCTTACTACTACCAAAAAGCCTGATTCGGCTCTTCGGCTCAAAATATTAGGCAAAATTGGAGAGCAGAAACCCTACAATTGTTTTCAATGTATCCGATGTACAAGTGGTTGTCCATCAATGAAAATGCTGGAGCTGAAGCCTCATGAAATAGTAAGTTTAGCAAGACTTGGCTTCGTTGAAGAACTAATCACTTCAGGTATTGCTTGGACATGTACAACTTGTCTAAAGTGTAAGGAAAGATGCCCCCAAGCAGTAGCGCCAGTTGATCTCATCATTGCTCTAAGAAACATAGCTGTTGAAAAAGAAGCCAAAGTGCCTGAAAGTTTTCTTCACTCGTTAAGCGCCATTCTAGAAACTGGATTCATTCAAAAACCGCAAAACACTGTGACGCGCAAGCTAGAAAGAATGAACAGAGAAAAGCTGGGTTTGCCGAAGTTCTGCGAGCCTGATGAGAAGTTTAAAGCTGCCTTTTTCAAGGTCTTGGAACAATCGCAGGAGGAGTAGCCCAAGTTGAAAGTTGCCGTTTACTGGGGATGTGTCATTCCAACAATTCAGTACGGCTACGAAATGTCGGTTAGAGCAATTATGCCTCAACTTGACATAGAACTCGTAGACTTAAACAACGTCTCTTGTTGCGGAACACCAGTTCAAAGCGTAAACATGTTTACAGCATTGTATTTAGCGGCGAGAAACCTAGCCATAGCCGAGAAAACAGGCTTAAACAATCTACTTCTTCCATGCAATGGTTGCTACCTATCTCTTTCAGAAGCCAAACACTTTCTTAGACAAGATGAAAAACTAAAAGCAAAAATTAACACCTTACTTGAAGAAGAAAACCTCCAGTATGATGACTCGATCAAGATTTGGCACACAATCAACTTGCTTCACGACCTTGTTAAAGAAGAAAGAATAAGAGAGGCGGTTGAGCATTCCCTAAACGATTTGAAACTTGCTGTACATTATGGCTGTCACATTTTAAGACCCAGCACACTTCAGATGGTTGATAACCCTGAAAACCCGGGGAAAATGGGCGAATTGATTGGGTGGCTGGGTGCAAGTAGCGTGCCTTACCCCGAGAAACTGGACTGCTGCGGAGCCATGCTTTTGTTGTCGCATCCCGACGCTGCATTCACGTTTAGCGGGTTAAAGCTGAAGGCTGTTCAAGATTGTGGTGCAGATGCACTTGTTGTTGCTTGCCCTTCATGTCAGATGATGTTTGACATGCGCCAAAAAAGCGCCGCGGCTACCGTAG
>JAPUUO010000025.1 GCA_026967815.1 Candidatus Bathyarchaeota archaeon
GACGCCAGCCATTCTTTTGCCACTTCTCGATTGTTTCGCCAACGTTTTTGTGGTGGCCCACTTGCACGCATTGCCATTCTTTCAACTCAGCCTCACCTTCAAGAATAGCTTAGAACAATAGGCTATTATAGTTTGGATGCAAAAAGAGGAAGCCAGAGAAGAAGGGTTCTTGGTGAAATTCAATATTTGGCGTTGCATGGGAATATTCGCAGCTGGTGTAGCTGCATTTTTGCTCTGGGCAATGCTACCATACGATCCTGGAGATTTTATCCTAAGACTGCTTAGAAACAACAGGGATTTGCTAGTGATCTTTATTGTAGCGTTGAGCTTCGCTACCGTATTTCTCAGCATAGAAAAAGAGAAGGAATAGAAAAAAGAGGGGAATTGTCTAATGCCTTTGACTATTTGCGTTTTCTGTAGACAAGAAAGGCACACAAAACGGTTCCACGCATGAATGGAGAAACTGAGAAGACTTCCCAATTATTGTCTGTCAGACGTTTTAAGTATTCATTTAATATTTCTCGCTGATCCTCTGTATTGCACCTGAGCTCATGGGTCTCCCATGTGTAGGTATTCTTTCTTGACATGAAACCACCTTTCGTAATCTAGGACGGAATACGAGAATAATATTTGCGGTATATCCCTTCAATAGTATTGCTTATAAAACAGAAAAAGAGGGGAGTTTGGGTATTTGCGCTTTCTGAACAGATGTCATCCTTTAACAACATGAAGATTCTGCACTTTTAGTTTCTTCAGTTGGTTGGCAGCAAGCTTGTTTAGCCTTTTCTTTAGTTTCTTCTTTTTCCACCTAAATCACTACCTCAAGACGTTCCTGCTACTACTCCAAGGTAGGAGAGGGTCATTTAAGCATTTTCTGACAACTTCTTATCAGAAAACCGAAGAAGAAAAGAGGGGAAGTGAAACCGGGATCTACACCCGGCTATTTGGGCTTGCGGAACATCATCACATCTTGCGGCGTAGTAGCCACACACTGAAAACCAGCTTCTAACAGAGATATGGCTTCTCTCACGGTTGTAGCAGCCTTCACCACATATTCATCTTCGGGGCGCGCAAACTCCCTTTTTTTATGATTTAGAAGGACATATTTTGTGAACTCAGTGAACTCTGTAAGCTTCAACTTGCCAAGACTATCTATATATATGGGGTTCAATGCTTAAACGGTGCACAAATCCCCTGGAGAAAGTGTCGAGTTGCCTGATGGAAATAGTTCAGTGATGAAACCTGATCAGCTTAAGCGTCTTATTCAGAAAAAATCCATCAAGTGGGGAGCTGACCTTGTCGGATTTGCAGATGTTGAGAGCTTCAAGCGGTACCCAGAGGGAAACCGTCCTCCCGAAGGAACCAAAACGGTTATTGTTCTAGCGATCTGGATGGAAGATCCCATTTTGGATCTGTGGCTTCACCCTCCTTCTTGGAAGAAACAGGGAAAGCCAGACCGTGCATTTGAAGATGAAATCCTGCGTGGCGTCTCACTACGTCTTTCGCTTTTACTTGAACGAGAAGGATATTGGGCCGAACCCGCACCTTATAAGCCCAGGATCTATCTTAAAGGTGCAGGGGTTCTTGCAGGTTTAGGTTTTATTGGCAAAAACAATCTTCTTGTAACAGAGAAGTATGGCCCTCGAATACGC
Source organism: Candidatus Bathyarchaeota archaeon (assembly GCA_026967815.1). GTDB lineage: Archaea > Thermoproteota > Bathyarchaeia > Bathyarchaeales > Bathyarchaeaceae. The sequence goes on from JAPUUO010000025.1 coordinate 1,653, forward strand.
TTACGCGCTGTTAATACTAACGCATCATTGAAACCCGACCCAATTATTGAAAGCCTTGACTTCTGCCGCGAATGCAGCAAATGTGTTGATGCCTGCCCCGCAGACGCATTTGATACTGGACAATACGATAGAGAGACTTGCCTCAGCTATTGTGAGAGCAACCTAAAAGAGGTTTCACAATACTCTGCGCTATGGTGCATGGAGTGCTCAAACGTCTGTCCGATTGGCGAAAGTCTGCGCTTCGACCATTCAAGGGATGCGGACCCGCTTAGAACTAAATAGGGTGAAACAAGATTTAATGATTGATTTTGGTGAGGTTGGTTCGCATCTTCCAGATGCAGATCTGTATGCATGCATTCATGTGCAAATGACCGACGGTGAGGGCTATTTTCGTCTTCTCCAGAAGAGCGTCACTACATCAGCTATTCCTATCAATAAGGCAGCAACGCCAACAATCCATAAGGGGAAGGCTTCACCTTCAGAGACATTTGGGTCTGTGTCTTCTTGGCACTCTTCGAGGTTAGTGAGGTCATCGCCGTCTGAATCAAGGGAAGCATCTGCCTCGTCTAGTTTGGACGCGCGCGCAGTTCCGTTGGTTGTGATTGGAGTTGCTTTCACACTCATAGGCTTCTACATGAAGTCGGGGGTAAAGAAGCAAGAAGCGTGGAGAACAGAGACAAACATATGGCTGACGAACCGGAGAGTAGTACCTTAGCCAACTATTTCGTTTACTCTTTGTCCTTTGTGAGGTGTCAGGCGCCGATTACCCTCACTTCTTCGACGCGTAGCGATGGGACGATCGAATTTGGAAACCTCTTAGAATCTTTGCCTATGCCCGAGATATGTTTGAACCAGTCGAAGGCAACGCCGGAAACCATTCCGCCCTTTATCGAGTGTTCTATCTCGCCGTTTTGGATTAAGAATGCTCGAGAAAGCTGAGCACTGACAATTCCAGACCCCGCTTGGGGAAAGCCAGCCATTGATTCAACTAAGATCCCTCTTTCGGTTTCGGACACAAGCTCTTCCTTCGTCTTGTCTTGCGGTTGGATTATCAGGTTTGACGGGGAGATTTCGGGTTTAGCTCTGTAACCGTTGCCGATAATCGCTCGAACCATGTCAAATCCGCTGGGAAAACGTGACGCGTTTCCGGTATTTCGATTTTTCAGAGTGTTCGCTGAAGTCGCGTCAAGGAGATAACTCTCAAGTCTGCCCCTTCTCATCAGAACCGTGCTTTGCGAGGCACAACCTTCATCGTCAAAGCTCCTGGAAGCAAATCCCGCCTCCAGAATAGCATCGTCGATTATTGTCAAATTCTCAGACGCCACCAACTCCTCAAGTTTTCCAGTCCAAGCAGACCGCTGTGCGACTACGTTTTCACCTTTCAAGGCATCGACCAAAACACTAACCGGTTGGTATGAAACTGCTTCTGGCCCAAAAATCACGGTGCCTTGAAAGCTCTTCAGAGACCTAGGCTTGAACAAATCGATCACCATCCTTGCAACGTTTTCTCCAACGTTTTCAGGTTCTATGTCTGCTGTTCGGTTGAACATGTAGTCGTAGCAGCTGCCTGTCACTTCACCATTTTGTTTTCCGCTTCCTCCGAGATAGATCACGGCTTGGGTTTCCTGTTCTTCAAAATCTACGCCTAAAGTATTTACAATTCCTCGCCAGCCCGACTCTAAAAGGAGACGCCCATCCTTCGCTATAACCCGCTTATCAAAGCCTTCAGCGGCATTTATCGCTCTTCTTGCGATCTCAACTGCTTCTTCCACGGTGATTTCAGCAACGAGCGGATCAAACAGTCCTTTCACCTTTGGTGGTCGACTTGCCTCAGGGAGAGTAAAATTAGGTACTTCAGAGCTGACGCGGGCAATGGTGAAGGCCTTTTCTCCAGCCTCTTGAATGGCTTTTTCGGTTAAGGTGTTGGTGCATGCAAACCCGACTTTGTTCCTTGGCACAACAACTCGAAAGCCTACACCCGAGTCATCTATCCTGTTTTGGGTCAGGATTTCGGAATTTCTGATTGTGACCTCGGTGGTCTGGGTGCTTGTGAAGAATGCTTCGGCGTGTGCTGTTTCCTTCTTTTCGAGCGCCCTGATAGTTTTATGAACCAATCTCTTCAGAAGATCCCAGTTTTCGCCCAAGCTCATACGCTAACCTCCTGTTCCTCCAACCATAATCTCGCATCGTATCGCTGGAACTACCCGTCCTTGAACCGCAAACTGAGACTTCCCACATGCACCTGGACGAAGAACCGCCTCTTCACCCACTGCATCTATCGTTTTGAAAACTTCAATAGCATTTCCCGCCACGTTGGCGCCACGTAGCTCTTCAACAGGTTTTCCATGTCGTATCCATCTAGCGTCTTGAAAACCAAAAGTGAAATCACCGTTGACATCTGCCTGACCGCCAAAAGTCCCCTCAAGTAGCAAGCCTGCTTCAATGTCTTCAATTATCTCTTCCAACGATTGGTCACCCGCCTCAATGCCAATGTTAGTCTGTCTGATTAGAGGTTCAACGCTGTAGTCCCACGCATGAGAATTACCTGTAGGAGATACACCTGCAACCGTGGCGCTTGTTCTGTCATGCATAAACGACTTTAACACTCCGTTCTCAATGAGAACTGTACGCTTGCACTCCACTCCCTCATCGTCATAAGCAAAATAGCCCAAACCACCAGGCACTAAACCGTTGTCATAGATCGTAACAAGCTTAGACGAGACAACCTCGCCAATCCGATTACCGAAACCGCCGCCAACCATCGCCAAATCTGCTTCCAATGGATGCCCAATGGCTTCATGAAGCAAAGTCGCACATAAAGTCGGATCTATAATCACACGAAACTTCCCTGAAGGCGGAGCCTTCAGCTTCAGAAGTTTAACTGCTTTCTTCGCAACAGCTTTTCCTAAAGAATAGGGTGAGGTTTTGTCGAAGATTTCTAACCCACCAGTGTGACCAAGGTTTTCTGATGATGGGCAGAGCACACCGTTGCTTTTGGCTATGATGTTGACAAATAGTGACACTCTTGTCGCAGTTTGATGGATGCGAGCGCCTTCCGAGCTCAGGAAATACTTGTCGTCCTCTATGGTGATGTACGTCGCTTTCACATCCGCAATCTCTGGACCAGCCTCTTGTGCACCTTTGCAAGCCTCCAAAGGAATCTCCACAATGTTTTCAACGGAAAGATCTCGAGGATTCTTCCTAACAGGTGCCGAAACATCCGCTGTTGATTCTTCAACAGGCTCAAGAATTGTTCTCTGCTTTTTCAGCTTCGAAGAAGCCTTAGCCAATTTTAGGGCATTTGCCAAGGTTTGATTCACACTTTCAAAGTCAAGCATGTTGGTTGAACTGAAGCCCCAAGATTTGCCGTCAGCGAAAACTCTTGCGCAAACGCCATTCAGCGAAATGTCTGAAAAATCTTCGACAACGCCGTTCTTGACCATACAAGTGGTCATTACTCGTTTTTGACCACGCAGATGCGCCAAATCAGCTTGGCTCACAGTTCTTGTTTCTAAACATTTTTCTAGGCTATCAAATATGGTTGTGCACCCCGTCGGTTAATGTTGTGGAACATGGTATGTGCGATGAGATAGGTAAGTTTTATTGCTTAAATTTCGAGCGGTAGGCCGGTATGCGGGGTGTGGGGTTTGAACCCACGCAGGCCTATGCCATCAGGTCCTAAGCCTGACTCCTTTGACCAGACTCGGACAACCCCGCTCGGTGCTCGTCAAACACCATTCAATGCGAAAGGTGAAATATTAACGGTTTTGGTGAGTTAGGCTATTCTGTTGTGGATTGCAGATCGTTAAAACCATGTGCTCCCAAAAAAGCCTACTTGCATCAGTCATATCCACAAGCCTCTTCATACAGTGGTTACTTCCTCGCCTGATCGTCCTACTTTTTTATCCTTGGGGCTCGTCAAGAGAAAGCAACAGCAGAAAAAAGAGGAAAGCTAAGGTAGAGTTTGTTCTTTCTCTCTATCAGGCAATGATGAGCGGACTACTCGTGACCGGGCTGGTTGGTACGGGCGGTGCACAAATATCACAGAACAACGTTCATTGTTGCAATAGTATCTACTGCCTCGTGACCTTGCTAAAGGCTCATCACATTCTGGGCATCTAACCATATTCATCACCCTGAGAGTTTCAGTAGTCATGTTAAAAGAAGTGGATGTAAAAGAATTATGAATCCCCAATTTCGAAATTAATTCCATAAGAAAAAGAGGGATGTTAAGAGCAGAGCTCAGGTCAATGTAGATTGAGAATTGTAATCATTGGTTCATAAACTATTTCTCTCTGCCAGTTGAACAACTGTACGGTTAAAAAGAAATGCGAGAAAGCCTTTTGGCAGTTCCAGGACTCATCTTCTTGGTTCTAGGTGCTCTCGTATTTTTCATTGCTTCAGAAACCAGAGTGTACGTTGAAATCTCGCCGTATTCTTTTGTGCTCATTTCAGTCTTCGTTGCTGGTTTTCTTCTGTTAGGGGTCGGTCTTGCCAACTTCATTGAAGAGAAACTTGAATAACATCCAAGAAAGGGAAAGTTAAGAATCGGCTTGTCCTTGCAGTATTGCCTACTTTCAAACAACAAGTAACGCTTGATTTCTTCAGCCGTTCCAACAGCACCATAAGTGTGAAGTCGCCACCTATTCCGTTGTTGTTCCTGAATTGCTATGATAATTCTATTGTGATTCGTAACTTGCACGCGTTTTGATAATGTTCCTATGGCTCTACGACTTGTTTGATGAGACTATAATCCTGTTCAAGCCTTAGTAGGTTTCGTGTGCAGAATGAAGAAATGAAATGGAAGGGAGAGCAAACCAACCTAGCCCAAAACGGTGGAGCAGTGGATAACAACAGAGAGACAAAAGTGTCGCCCCTTTTGACCGAGGCGATCAACCCAGTTTTTTTCTCAACTATTCTCCCGGAACTAGGATTCAATTAATGTTTTGCTAGCAAGTCCTGTAGTGGCTAACAAAATGCTTTAAACTATGGCGTGTTCTGTAATAAATTCTGGCAATTGCCTCGGTGGCCTAGCCTGGTTTGGGCATCGCCTTGGTAAACACAGAATAATCCAATGAGGCGGTGGTCGCGGGTTCAAATCCCGCCCGAGGCTCTACTACAAAACAAAAAAAATAAACAGCTTATCATGTGAAAAGACTCATTTTCATAACGTGATTGAGCCTGTCTTTTGTCTGGGCTCTACCGTGTTATGTTAGAGTGGTTGCACATGCTATTTTTAGACTATAAGCTGAGTTTTGAATCTCCTGGGTGTTTCTCGTAGTATAAAGGTGATGTTTGTTGTTGGAATACGCTGGCGTCTCAAGCAAGTTTCGCGTAGACAATTTGGTAGATAACGGCGTTCCAGACACTCATGTGTCTTCTTTTTTTCGATTGTCTATCTTCTTTTTTAAACATGTTCTAAACCTTCTGGACTTGTGTCCAACAGTTTTTCCGTTACACAGAGATACAATATGTCCGATTATGGACCTATGTATCCTAAATCTTAATATAGCATACACTCATATAAACATTCCGCAGCAACCCCAAAAAAGACAAGACTACGTGCTACCTTTCAGTATCTCACTAGAAGTTTAGAGAGTAAAGCAGCTCCCGTGTTCCATCATCTGCAACGTACCCGCCATATCCAACCTTCTTGAACCCAGCTTTTTCGTAAAGCCTTCTGGCTGAAATGTTGTTTTCAGACGTGAACAGAATAACACATTTAGCTTTGTGTCCAAACGATTCAAAATGTGACTCTATATTTTTGATGACCTCTATTATCAATCTGAAACCTAACCTTCTCCTCCGGTAGCTCTCATCTATCCATACATCTAGGATTTCTGCCCAACCCAGTTCAGGATTTTCTCTCGGAAACCATATCAATCCGCCTACAATTTTCCCATCAGCTTCAACCAGTTTCCAGAAGTAATGACCAAGATACAACTCAACGAACTTCCTTGCTGTTTCCAATCCATCATAGGGCTTCTCATAAATCCTAGAGAGAATCTCAAAGTCGGATTCGGTGGCATCACGGAAAACAATTGTCATATGGATTGCCTAGATTTAATAACATTCAAGAGTCAATAATTAAAGGATGAGGAATGAAAAAATCCGATTTGACATTTGTGTCACCTTCAAACTGGCGGATAAGCTTTGACTATAGACCTTTGCGAGCATTTACTTGAAGAGTTTAAGGAGGAAATGGGTGACGTCCATCTGGACTTTAATTCCAAGCAGATTAAAGAAAAAGCTTTAAGATGTTTTCCCGGAGTTTAAACAGAGAAGATCTCTGGAATTTATTGTGCAAGCTCTGGCCGCGGTGCAGAACTCTTCATCGGCACATGACAAACTAAAATGCCGGTTGATAAAGCAAAAAGTTATTCACCGATTAAGGCAAAGATTAAACAGTGCTGAGAACATGCGATGATGGAGGAAGAACCTTGAAGGCAACAATCGTTCAGTGTATAATGGGCGTTTTCAGCTTCGGAGAAAAGAACCAACTCCTAGACAAAATTCTGTTCACAAAAGACCCCGAAAAAATCGCTAACAAACTTGGAAAAATTGAAACCGGAAGAGTAATCAACGAAATAGCAAAAATTGTTGAAAAATTGCAGGCTAAAGGCTACACAGAATTCGTTTTTGAAAGCCCCGACATGGCCCGAAACGCCCGCGAAAAGCTAGGAATTAAAGCAGAGGCTGAAACACCTTCAAAAGCGGGCAACTTGCTACGCAAAAATCTTGAGAAAATCGCCGTTGAATCGGGGTTTGCAAAGCAGGAAGCTGAGCTTCGAAACTTAACCCATAAAGTTTCAATAGAGCTAACCAAAAAACGCGTAAAGAAAGCTGTGGAAAAACGAGACCTAGTTGTGGCACAAGCCATCCAGACTATTGACGATCTAGACAAAACCATTAATCTCTTCATGAACCGAATACGCGAATGGTACGGCCTCCACTTTCCAGAACTCAGTCGCCTCGTAGAAAAACATGAAACCTACGCACGCCTAATTGCAAATCTCGGGCAAAGAGAAAACTTCACGTTGAAAAATCTACAAGCAGAAGGATTGCCAACAACCAAAGAAAAACAGCTAGCTAAAGCAGCCCTTGCATCTATGGGTGCAGACCTCGCAGAAACCGATTTAAACCAGATACAAGCCATCTGCAAAAACACACTAGAACTCTACAAGGCAAGACAAACCCTAGAAAACTATTTGGACACAGCAATGGGAGAAGTAGCCCCAAACATTCAAGCCTTAGCTGGCTCCCTTCTAGGCGCAAGACTCATAGCTATGTCAGGCGGATTAATCAACATAGCCAAAATGCCTGCAAGCACAATTCAAGTTTTAGGCGCAGAAAAAGCTCTGTTCAGAGCGTTAAAAACTGGAACCCGCCCTCCCAAGCATGGGATAATCTTTCAACACACGCTCATTCACGAAGCCAAACGCTGGCAAAGAGGAAAATTGGCTCGAGCACTCGCAGGAAAACTAGCTATAGCAGCCCGAACAGACGCTTTCAGCGGCAAATACATAGGAGATAGCTTGAAAGCAAACCTTGAAAGCAGAACTGAAGAGATTCATAAAAAATATGAGAAGCCCCCAATGAAAAAGCCATTGCCCTCAACGAGACGTTCTAGGAGAATAAAACGTGACCGGAGCCGTTAGACCTCATCCCCATTTTCCCGCAATCTACACGGCGACTCTAGAACACGCGTCGCAAAGACTGGCTACAAAAAACCTTGCTGTTGGAAGAACCGTGTATGGTGAACGATTAGTAAAGTCGAAGGGTGTAGAGTATAGAATTTGGGATCCTTACCGTAGCAAGTTGGCAGCTGCAATCCTGAAGGGCTTGGGAACCATTCCTATAAAGCCCAACAATAAGGTTTTGTATCTAGGCGCTGCTTCTGGCACAACGGCGAGTCATGTTTCTGATATGGTCGGCGAGACTGGCCACATCTTCTGTGTAGAGTTTGCGTCGCGTTCCATTCGAGAACTAGTTAACAATGTTTGTGCATTTAGAGCTAACATGTCTCCCATACTTGCGGATGCGAGGTTTCCTGACCGTTACTCCACAATTGTTGGCAAAGTGCACAACATCTACAGCGACATAGCTCAGCCGGAACAAGCTAAAGTTTTAGCGGACAATGCGGACATGTTTCTCCTGAAAAACGGTTGGATAATGCTAGCCATCAAAGCCCAAAGTATAGACGTAACAAAGGAGCCGACTCAAATCTATAAGCAAGAAATAAAGACTTTGCAGAATCGAGGATTCGATGTCAAACAAACCGTGCATTTGGAACCATACGACAAAGCCCACGCCATGATCGTCGGGACCAAGTAAAAAATTAGCAAAAAAAGTGCGTGTGCCTAAAATTTCCTGACGAACAAAAGAGGGCTTACTACGAGTGTGATCCTAGACAAAGTTCAGCCTACTTAAATATCTCAAAAACGCCGTTCAACTTGTTCGCTTATGGATGAAGTCACCACTCTGAATATTTTTTCTTTAGTCTTTCTATGTCTTTTCGTTCAGAATATTTAAGATTGGCAAATAACACTGCAGAACCAATCAAAAGCATCCCACCTGCAAGCAGGTAAGCAGTTATCATGTGTACCCAGAGGACTGGAATCGTTTTTTCTGTTAGAACCACAGTAAGTCCTACAGTTAATGAAAAAACCAACAAGGAAGCTCCAATAGCCATTCCAACAGTGTATAAAACAATGGCTCGTTCATGTTTCAGTTGAATTCGCAGCAGTTCCAATTGGAATTCTTTATCCTGTTCCCTCCCTCGAAATGACATGACTAAGCCCTACTACTAATGCCTTGGTTCTCTCCCCTACGCTTTCTCAGCAAGAGGACTACGGCTGCAGTTCCCGCAAAGATGAGAAAAATGATCGCAACAATCCAGGCTAACGGAATGCCTGCAGGTGCAATTACATTATATTCATATTCGTCCGTTACAGCCTTGTTCCCAGCGTTATCGAAGGCTTCAACGTAGAACTCAATTGTTGTCTCCGTAGACTGCCCTGGAATTGTGGCTGTCCAGTTCCCGCTTGTGACATTGAGACTCATGGAAATGGGTTGCCAATCATCTACGGTGGTGTTCAGATACCACAACGTGACGTTTTGAATTCCGCTACCTGCTTGACCGTCGCTTACTTTTACGGTTATGTTCACTTGCGTGTCGACGGAAGGCTCTTCCGGATTCCAATGAGGTGTTTCAATTGTAGGCTCGGTATTGTCCACGAATATTGTCACGAAGGTTTCTTCGCTGTTTCCAGCTTTGTCTTCTGCGCTCAACGTGATATTGTATAAATTATCTGGGTATTCTGGAAGCGTTGTATCCCAAAGGATTGCATGTTCTCCCGTAGATACGTTTCCAAGTGTCCAAGACGCCATAAGTGTGTTGCCTATTCTTAACTCAGCAATCTTGAAGTTTTCATCGTATATGAAAACACCTATGTTCACCAGACCAGCCACATAACTTCCGTTTGCTGGTTCGTCTATCCTGACCGTTGGAGGCTCGAGATCTGGAGGCACAGGCACCGTAGTGATTTCTAGTGAAAGAGTTGCGTTATGTTGCAAGGCGTTGCTTTTCCCGGTTAAAGTGAGTTCGTAAGTTCCTGGAGCAGCTGTTTCTGCAACCGTGATTGTTAGAGTTGAAGTGGTTGCACCATCGGCTGTTGGAGTAACGTGTGTAGGGTCAAGAGTTGCAGTAGCTCCTATGGGCTCACCAGAAACCGTTAGTTCAACTGATTTACTGAAACCGTTGAATGAAGAGATTGTGATTGTTGAGGTTGCAGAATCGCCTTTGGCGATTGTTAGCGTTGTTGGAGAAGCGCTGATTGCAAAGTCAGGTGTTGGAGGCAGTCTTGTGACTTCAAGGATTATATCCACGCTACGTTCTCTTGCGCCGCTTGTTCCAGTAATTGTGAGTACGTAGGTGCCTGGTGTGGCTGTGACATCTACATCAACTGCAAGGGTTGCGGTTGTGGTATCGTCTGGCGGCGGAGTAACTGTGTTAGGGTCTATTGTGGCGGTAACACCTTGTGGGACACCTGTAAAGCTCAAATCTACGGGTGAGTTGAAATCGTGAAGAGAGGTTACGAGAATGGTTGATGTCGCAGAGCTACCTTGCTCAATTTGCATAGATGATACAGAAGCTTCAACTGTGAAGTCTGGAGGAGGCGGTGACAATGTGACTTCTAAATCGATGTTTATGCTGTGTTCAAGCATCCCACATGTTCCTGTTACGGTAAGCAAGTACGCTCCTAGAGTAGCGGAGAAATCCACATCTATTTCCAAAGTGGATGTAGCGAAATCGTCGGACGGGGGAGTGACCTGAACGGGATCTAGAGATGTGGTCACGCCGAGAATTGGGGTCGACGTAACGGCTAGGTCAACCTGTTGGTTGAAGCCATTGATGGAGCTTATTGTAACAGCTGACTTGTCTGAGCCGCCTCGTACGATAATCAGAGAGGGAGGATCAGCTTCCACGGAAAAGTCTGGGGGAGGGGGAAACTCCGTGATTTCTAAAGTGATGTATATGCTGTGTTGCAGTGAGTTGCTTGTTCCGTAGACGGTTAAGACGTATGTGCCAATTGTAGCGGACATGTCAACGGAAATTGTCAAGGTTGAACTCGCCGTGTCATTTACTGGAGGGGCAACTTGTTCTGGGTCGAGAGTGGTTGTGACACCTGCGGGCACATTGTGAACTGTTAGATCAACCAATTTCTTGAAGCCATTCAGAGACTCTATCGTTATGACTGAAATGTCGGATTCGCTTAGAGCAATCGCCAACGTGATGGGTGAGGCTTCTAGGGAGAAATCAGGGAACGGCGGAGGAGGGAGCTCTCCTTTGATCAGTTTTATGATTTCATCTATTTTCTCGATAAGGCTAACTTCATAATCTTCAGTAATCCAAGCTTCTATCGTATTTTTGAGGTCGTTTTCCAACTTGTTTATGGCGCCTTTGTAGGCTCCAGCTTCAATTTGATGAATTACTGCCTTGATCTTGTTGGTTAGCCCTATTCTTTGCCCTCGCGCCGCGTGAATGTTTTTCTCAAAAGCTTCATCAAGAGGCAACAGTGAAACGTCTTCTTTAAGGTCTCCTAGTTTTGTTTTAATTTCTTCAGAGTTTTGACTTATACTTATTGGAACAAGCATTAAAGATAACATTACAGTTAAGACTAACACAAAAGTGCTGAATCGCGGGCTATTGAAGAGCCACTTTCTCATGTTCACTCCTCGCTATGCTGCCTCACTTGAAGCTGTCTAGGATATTTGAGCTTGGCTCTCTAAAATAAAGACGTAAGGTGCTGGAGTCTAGAAGACGAATCATCCCGTAACTTTCATATTTCCACATCCGACTGTTACGCAAGTGCGATTCTAAGATAAACAAAAGTGAGTCTGCAAAATATATCGCATGCATCATTATTCTAAATTCATAAACCATTAATCTCAAAGCAATATGCTTTTAACTAGGTGCAAGTCATGAGCATCGATCTACTTCCGCCTATGTCTGAAAAAATCGTTGAAAGAAAAGTCATTGTTTACAAAACCCAGGTTGATCCCACAATAATTAAGCTCGCCGCAGAAAAGGCCAAGAGTAGAGTTTTCCTAAGATATGGGTTTCTAAAGTCTCCAGCTGGTCAAATTCGACAAGTGTCTTTTGAGAAGGATTATGAGCCCTACTTTGTTGTTGAGGGAAAATACACAATCGACTACTATCGGGGTCGCACCTACACAATACCGATAAACGAGAACGCATTGGAACTTATTCTTCTAGACCAGACGCTTAAGCCCGAACCAACAAGGGAAGTGCGACAAAGAAAAGCAGTGAAGATAGAAGGGGAAGAGCGCCTAATCCATGAAGGAAAAGCATATCTAGTCTTAGACGCAAATGGACGCGAAGTTTCACCGAATCGCATACCTTCGGCTCCACAAGAGGAACATCCGAAGAAGATTCTTGCGGAGTTTGAAAGCGCCAGAAAGCTTGACTTTGACCCCAACAAAGAGGTGCAAGTTCTCCGGTCCAAAATTGCTAGGAGACCAGCTGAAATCAAACGCATAACTAATGAACTATTTGAGGTTTCAGATCGAGCGGTGATTTACCTCCCGATCTATAACGTAAGCTTTCAAAACATGAAAAATGGCCAACAGAAGACGGTGAAATTTGACGGCGTTACTGCCCAAATAATCTTGTAAAACCAGTTTCTTCAAGAACTGCAACAATACTTTCACATTTTATCAGCCTTTTCATTGAAAGATCAAGGTAGCATTCAGGACAACTAGTATACAGCACGGAGCATGTTCCGAATCCTAAGATCATTCAGGCTCTTTTCATCTCAGCCGTCCACCACGCACAATCTTGACAACTGTACTGTCAAGCAGTACAACCCGGATATCTAAATCAAGATAGTCTATTAATTCTTCAAATTGATCTTGCGGAAAATCTCTTGGCAAATCATAATCTTCTTCAAACCATTCGTCATCGTCACCCTTAGTTTCTATTGTAATCTCGCTTGCATTTTTGTTGATTCCAATTAGCCTGCCAAAAACGACACGAGCAGTTTCCCAAGGCAATTTCTCTTCCTTTTCTTGCTCCACACTAGTTCACCTTTCCTAGTCGTCCGCCAAGACATCCAACTCTCGGTTCCACGAACTCCAATTGCAAATTCGACCTATTAGAAATATGTCTTATGAATAAGCAATACTGATCTCAGATATGCCCCTGTTTGCTTCTGGAGAGAACACATATGCTTGTTCTGCGCGCCGGCAATGTGCGTTCAAAAATGAATTGGACAGACGTCATAGTAGGGCATTTTTGCCAAGAAACAGCTCAAAACGCGGTTTTGCGTCTTAATTTCATGCGTAAGACTTATAATGCGTAAAAAACGTTAACTAAGATTTTGTGGGTCTAAAATGGAAACGGAAGAAATAGCACGATGGGCATACATCAGCTTCCTGGTCATAGCAATCATAGCTGGACTAGCGATCGGCTACATGGCTTTTAATGAAGGCGGCTTCTACGCAACCCAATCAGTTGCAGATATGCATGGCTACGTCCTCCTGATCATGCTAATCTTAGGCATCATCATCGGAATCGCTGGAAGCATTACAGCTAAAGAGATCACTCCATTTCTCATAGCAACAATTGCTCTCATGGTTGCTGGAAGCGGAGGAGTATGGAGTCCACTTTTGCAGGTTGAGGCATTGGAGATTCTTTATTACTTTGCTGTTGCAATTACATCATACATCGCAGCATTCGCAGCTCCTGCCGCGGTCATAATCGCA
>JAPUUO010000026.1 GCA_026967815.1 Candidatus Bathyarchaeota archaeon
CGCAGCCAACGTTTTTGAAGTCAGCATATCCTGCCGCAATGACCTTTGAAGCATCGCCATAGTCTCTTACTGCTTCACATACTTCCTTCATCAGAATCGTCGCTTCCACAGATGTTTTCACCCCGAAAAGCCCTGCTTTAACATAGTCTGCTCCACAGGCAGTAGCCCCTAAAGCTGCGAGAGAAGCCGTTCCAGGCAGGTTCGGCAAGTCGCCGATCGTTGCACTTACTTCCACATTGTCTGGAACGATTTCTTTAACTCGCCTGATTACTCTGGGAAAGTTGGCACCTAACGAGCCTTCTTTCGGGTTTTTGACATCGATTATGTGAGCTCTTCCTCTAACAGCTTCTAAGGCTTCTGTCTCGTTCACAACGCTGACCAACAACTTCAATGAATCCGCCACAACTAGGTTTCTTTTCATGTTGCGCAATCATATCTATTTAGGACTCGCACAAAAGTTTTGTCAGGACCAACACCTTCAGCTGCATGCTCTCAAATCTGTCAAGTCTAAACTCCTAAGCCTCAACGATAGCTCCAGTCAAGATGGGAAAAGTCCACGCACCAAATCGCGTTCTTGTCTGCGGGTGCAGTTGTGGTGGTGTTGGGAGCTGTGTGCTCCTCCACCACAACTCCGATTACGGAGAGGCAGTTGAAACATGGAATCCAGCGGAATCAGAAGCTTCTTATCAAGAGAGAAAGTTGTTGTTCACCTAAAATCTAGGAACCTGCGAACAGCAACTTATGTGCCTTTAGTTTGTCATTCGAATTAGCTTAAAATTGAGATTTTGCTTAGAAGTAGTAGTCTTTTTCCCACGATTCTGTACTACTACTTCTAGATTAATCTTCCACCGAGCTTCTAAGTTGTTGAAGCTAAGGCTAGCCGTGTTCCTGGGGGCTGTTACAATTTTATATCTTTCAGAAATGTTATGGGACGTTCTGAGGAAAAAAGAAAATCAGTTGCCTGGCAGCCTTGGACAAATCCTAAATTCTCGGTCGCCCTTGAGCGCCAGTTTTTCTCTGCTAACAACATAGATTATAAAGGAGAAATCTGTGAGTCGATCACTAAGCCCAATTGAAAAACTGTGGAACGAGATGAGCGAAGTAGGCACCGTGCTATTTTGCCTCGATTTTATCAGCAATTACATCTAGAAGGGTCTGGGCGGCTTCTCGTTTCGTCATAAGAGGGACATGAACAACTTCTCGCTTCTCGTCTATAATGAAAATTTCGTTGGTTTCAACTCCAAATCCGACGCCTTTTCTAGCCACATCATTTGCCACTATCAAGGCGGCCTTGGCTTCTTTCAATCGTTGATAAGCGTTCTGAACGAGCTCCTTATCAGACACGTTGTATTCTGCCTTAAACGCGACAAGAAAGGCGTTTGGACTAGTTTTTTTCACAACATCTATGATTTTCGGTGTGGTTTCAAGTCTCACGTCAAGCGCAGAGGTCTTGTGCGTCGACACTTTGAAATCGTAGGGCTTCTTTGGTGCCCAATCAGTAGCCGCGGCTGCAGCTATTACGGCATCGTACTTCTGGGATTTCAGCTCTGAAACAACGGCTTCATACATTTCCGTTGTGGTTTCCACACGGATCACTCGAGCTTCAGCAGGCGGAGTAACCGTTCCGGGACCATAAATCACGGTGACTTCGGCGCCTCGCAACAGTGCCTCTCTTGCTACCTCTATGCCCATTAGACCCGAGCTTTTGTTTGTGATGATTCTCACTGGGTCGATATACTCCAAGGTTGGACCAGCTGTCACCAAAATCTTCATTCCGTCAAAGTCTTTAGATGCCGAGAGTTTACGGATGACAACTCGCAGAATCTCTTCGGTTCCAGCAATCTTCGCTTTTCCTTCTTCAATCCTTGGTCCTACAAATTCCACGCCAAAGGTTTTGAGTTTCTGAACGTTCGCGTCCAAAATGGGATGTCTGTACATAGATTCATGCATGGCAGGAACAACAACAATTGGTATTTTTGAGCCGAAAGCCGTTGACGCAACCGATGTCACAGTTGTATCATCGATTCCTGACGCAATCTTGCCAATAGTATTAGCAGTAGCCGGCGCAACGAGAATCAACTCAGCCTTGTGAACGTGGGCACCAGCCAACGCTACATGTTCAATCTTTCCAGTCAGCTCGGTTACAACAGGGTTTCCAGTGGCCCATTCCATAAGGTAAGGCTGAATAATCTTCTGAGCCATCGTCGACATTACAGCGAAAACTTCAGCACCGTGTCTCATCAGCTGCCTGGCAATTTCTGGACACTGAACTGCGGCGACGCTTCCCGTGATACATAAAACTATGCGTTTTTCCTTCAGCTCTTCTCCTCTTGTTCGCAGGATGTCTTTCGAAGGATGAACCAAGCCAAAAGCCTCCATCTACGTGATTTCCTTCACAATGTTCTTTAGATCTTTGAGGAAACTTTGAACATGTACAAGCCTAACATGAGGCATCACGGCGACTCGAATGTGATTGGGAAAAACGGACACTGCCCGACCTCTTTCCCTTAGTTTCTGCGCCAACAAGTGAACGTCTATACCATTTGATTTGATGCCAACAATATTCATCACCGGCTTGGTTACAAGGCTGACCTCTTCCATGTTCTCTATCGCCTCTGCAAGTTTCCACGTCAAATCCATACACCGCTTAACTACTGCCCTATAGCCTTCCCGTCCAAGATGCGTCAACAAAGCCCAAACAGCCACGGCAGACGCTCCTGAACGTGTTCCTATTATAGTGCTCTGTACCGTGTTTCCCCCTGCCAAATAGGGGACTTCAACGCTAACGCTTTTCATAATTTCCTCGTTTCGAAACAATATTCCCCCAGCTGGAATAGGAGCCAACCCCATCTTGTGAGGATCTACTGTAATCGAACAGACCCCAGACAATTTGAAGTCAAAATCCAAGTTAGCATAGCCCAATTCTTTGAAGAAGGGGAGCACAAAACCTCCGAAAGCCGCGTCAACATGAAGGAAAAGCTCATGCGCCACGGCTATTTCAGAAAGCTCGGGTATTGGGTCTACAATGCCTAGGTCAGTTGTGCCAGCTATCCCAACAATTGCAAGAGTGTTAGACGTAATCTCCCTTTTTACCGCCGCCGTATCAACTTGAAACCTTTCATTGGGCTTCACTCTGATCAGTTCGAGCCCCAACAAATTTGCTGCCTTGTCGAAGGAGTAATGTGCTGAAGCTGGAACGATGACTTCGTTTCGCTTTTCCTTAGACAAATTTCGGGCTGCCCATAACGCTGTGATGTTTGCTTCAGTTCCCCCAGAAACAAAGTGGCCGCATGCATTTGGATTTGAAAGCAGTGAGCCAAGGAGTTGAATGGCCTCTTTCTCTAGTTTCACGGTGGCAGGAAAAAGCCCTGGGTCGCCTAGGTTCTTCTCAAGGCATGTCGTGTAGATCTGTGTGGCCAACTCGAGGGGTTTTGTGCACATTGAGCCGAGAATCTGTCCAGAATCATAGGTGAAATCTTCTCTAAGTCTTGACATAAGTTGTTGTAAGACCAAAGTCTTTGGCAAGCCTTTTTCGTTCAATTTGTCCACTGAACCTTTGCGTTAATCATCAATGGTATGTATGTTCTTTATCTGGGTAGACACTACTCGAAACTTCTTCCTGAAACTTCGCAATTGCCTCTTTTATAATCTTGTTTAGGCTGGCATATCTCTTCAGATATTTGGGAGCAAAGCTTTCGTCGAATCCAAGCATGTCGTTGATCACCAAAACTTGTCCATCACAATATTTTCCAGCTCCAATGCCTATGGTGGGTGCCATCACTGCTTCTGTGATTCTCTTGGCAAGAGTTTCAGGCATACATTCCAATACCATGGAGAAAACACCCAGTTCATCCAGCTTTAATGCATCATGAAAGATTTTTTGGGCTTCTGGGGGCTGTTTTCCTTTTACCCGATAGCTTTCTGCTGTTTGAGGTAGGAGTCCTACATGTCCCATGACGGGGATTCCAGCTTTCAACAATGTCTTAACTATTTTGGACCTGTTTCCCTCGATTTTCACTCCGTGTGCTCCAGCTTCAATGAATCGTTTAGCGTTTCTTAGAGCATCTTCCACGGTTCTGTCGCTTTTGATTGGCATGTCGCCGACTATCGGAGTGTTTTCTGCTCCTCGTGCCACGGCTCGCGTATGATAAAGCATGTCTTCCACCGTTACGCTTTTTGTGTTTTTGTATCCTTGAATTACCATTCCTAGGCTGTCGCCCACAAGTATGAGGTCGATTCTAGCCTCGTCAAGTATCTTCGCCATTTGGTAGTCATACGCTGTCAGCATGATGATTTTCGCTTTGCCCTTCTTCATCCGTAGCGCATTAAGCTTCATTTTCGCTGGACCTCCAAGAATTTGATCAAGCCAACTAAGGCTTCGTTTACAGGCGCTGGAATGCTATGTTTTCTTCCCAGTTCTACTATCTTTCCGTTTAGAAAGTCGATTTCTGTCTTCTTTCGCTTCATTATGTCCTGGTACATAGAAGAGTAGTTCGTGTATCTGCCAATTTTCCGTTCAACACATTCTTCAAGATTCCGTTCAAATCGTGTTCCTTCAGCCTTTCCGACGTCGATGCATTCTCGGATAATCTCATGTCGAATTTCCTTTAGGCTCTCAAGCAAAATCTCATTGTTTTTAACCTGCAAAATCGTGGTCAACGGATTTAGCACACAATTCACAGTCAGTTTCCTCCAAATCTCCTCTTGCATTTCATTTGAAATCACGGTTTTCAACCCGGATTCACTAAGAACTCGTGCAATTCTTTCTGAGGTTTGAGTTGATTCCAGTACGGTTTCTCCCTGCCAGAAAGAGATTTTCCCAGGTTCAAAGAATTCTGCTGCCGACGTGACCAGGCCTCTTACGACTTCAGCTCTGTCCTCAACAACCTTCTCCGCAATGTCTTTAATTCCCAGCCCGTTTGGCAGAACCAGTATTACCGTGTCGTTTCTTATGATAGATTTTATGCCCGTAACCGCGCTTGCAGCATCATATGCCTTTGTGGTTAGAAAAATCAGACTATCAGAAGGGACTTCTCTTATTGCAGTTTCGGCTTCTACGAAGAACTTGCCCTTGGCATCACCTAAAAGGGTCAAGCCACTTTTGTTGACAACGTCTACATGGTCTTTGCGGCCTATCAAAGTGACATCATTTCTTCTCGAGAGCAAAGCTCCAAATGCGCTGCCGATTGCGCCTGCGCCTAGGATGAAGATTTTGTTGAAACTCATCTTTCTCCCTTCTGCGAAACTGAAATGTAGCATCCTTTTTCGGCAAGCTTTGAAAGTCGCTGGTTGATGAGGTTGATGGCTTCGCCCAGGTTTTTCTTGTTGCTAAAATTGGCTAAGAGCGTTTCCAACTTGCTTCGTTCTTCTTTTTTGAATTCTTCAGCAATCTTGACCAAGGCAGGCATAGCTCTTACGATGTTGTCGACTATTGTAACTGTCGCGAACTGAGCGGTTCTTGACAAGGGGTTCAAGTCAATGGCTATGACCTTCTTTCCCATCTTAGCCAGTGCTTCCGTTCGGTCTCCATCTTCAAGCGGAACCAAAACCACATCAGCGACAAGAACACCCTCTGGATCCACTCGTCTTCTTTCACTGCCGATCTCAGGGATTCTCGCAGACGCTGCCTTGCCGACGCCCAAGACTTGTTCAGCACCAACTTTCTCCAACAGCGCTTTGATAGCGAGTTCTCTTTCAGCTGAACGATAAAAAAGATTAACCTCAATCTTGGCTCCTGTCACTTGAGCGAGTTTCACTATGTCTCTTGCAGCAAGAGCCGCTGCGTTTCCATTAACAGAAATAACCGGACGTCTCGCAGTCAGCAAAGCCGCTACAGCAGCTTCCATTGCTTTCAAAGCGTTTTCTCTAGTTTTCTCACCCAGCAGATAGTCAAAAGCCTCTCCTCTTCCATGCGCAAACAAGCCAGCATCCGCAACAACTCCTGACTTGTAATGCCTGACAAGTCTTTCTCTAATTTGCAGAGATTCAGCTCGTGGATGCTCTGGTGGAATCTCTGTTTCCCTCATAGAAGTCTCGCTCCCTCAAAGTCCACGTCAGCTATAATCACGTTGCGTTCAGAAGGTGCATGCTTGCTGAAAATTTCATGAATCTCTTTGACTTGGTCTCGATTGACTATAGAAAAAACAGTCTCTCCAAGCATGGCCATACTGCATCTCAGACCAGCACGATCAGCTTCTCTTAAAACCTTTCGCAATCTATTCGAAACCAACCCAACATGCTCTGCAAACTTGCGGGAAAACTCCATGAAATTAGAGATTGACGGCTGTCTAGCCAACCCGTCCACAAGGTCTCCGCCCAATTCGTTTATGCGCGGTCGAAAAGTCTGGCTTGTGAGAATTTTTGCTGTGCGTATCGGACCAAAGCTTAGGCAGGCTACAGCGTGATCTTCGTTTGTCGGTATTGATTTCACTGTTCCTATGTTTGGCGCTCCGGGTCTCACCCGTATTTGGAGTCCTCCAAAAGCTTCGTCAATGACTGTGCCAAGTCCGGTTTTACATTCAACTTCAGCAACGTGCGCTATTTGCGCTGTTTCTAAGCGAGATAGATCAAGACTAAGAACATCGTTCAGAGCTAGAGCCAAGCTTAGGGCTCCAGCGCCACTTGAACCGAATCCGCATCCAATTGGCACCTTAACATCGTGTTCGACGAGCACTCTGTAACTCTGCTCAACTTGAGAAAGGAAAGCATTTGCGACACGCTTGGAAACCAGAGCAGAATTTGTGGCACTGCCCTTCGTCAGAATTCTTACGGAGTTTCTGACTGATTTTTCAACCATCACCTCGGTCGTGACCCCGCGAGTTATTGAAACACCTGCACCTCTGGATCCTTTCAACAAAGGATCGTCCGGCTGGTCCCATATCTGAAAAAATCCTGTAATGTGCCCCGGCGAAAAGGCTCTAGCTTCTTCCACGGCAAAGCACCAGGAGTTTCTGTTGTCATGTCCATTGGGTAGGTACGAGCTATTTGAAAAAACATGCTGGGATAAGTATTTCGTATGGTTTGTTTAGACTTCTTTAAACAAGAGTACAGTAGCGGTTTTGTCTTGGTGAGAATGTGACGTCATGCGCGTGCGTGCGTGGCGACGTTCTGTCTGCAGTCTCCTGCGGGCGCATGTTCTAGCTAAGCAAATTTGGGCGTTTCTTTGCAAATTGAGAGTAAACGTTGTCTAATCTCTCTGCTAAGTTTTTGTGTTTTCGCGAATTCTTCCTCTGACATCAATATAATATCTGCGTAGTGTTTTATCCACTGAAGGGTCATAAAGTCCAGGTCTTTCTCGAGTTTCACAAGCTCATCTTCAAGTTTCTTTGCACCCTTGTATTTTATCATCTTTGTTTCTAAACCAATCAGCTCGGGTACAATCTTGTCGTCACGTTTTATTTTGAAGCCAATCTTGCTCAATCCTTCAAGGACATCCACCATATCAACTTTGATCGTTTCCTTGCGAAGTGATCCAATGCTGCAGGTGAAAGTCTCCGCTGTTGCTTGATAGTAACTTTCAACGATATGATCAATCCGTTCTTCTCGTGAAACTTCCACTAAGCCTATCTTTTCAAGCTTCTTAATGTGATGATAGATGGTTTGCGGTGTTACGCCCAATTCTCCTGAGATCTGGCTCACTGTCAGTTCTTTCACTCTGAGTAAAAAGATCATTTTCCTTCTAGTTTCGTCGCCTAGTAATTTGAAAGCTTTAGGTCCAACTTCCTTTATTCGCTTCAATCACATCACCACTTGTACACACACAAAAAAAGAGGGGGGAGGACTTTAAAGAATCTTGTGGACTATTTGCCACAGCAGTCTTCATATTTGGCTCCGCTTCCACATGGACATGGATCGGCTGCCTTTGGCTTCTTAGCTTCTGATTTGCAGGAAGTCACCTTTTCACCCCATTAATACATTCATATTACTCATATATCATTCTTTTGGTTGACTTGACATGTGTACGTTTTAATCAATCATAACATTTATAACTGAGATCTGTGATGTTATTAAAACGTACGTTTCAATAGTAATATGGTGGTGGTAATGATGGAATGGAAAATGTTTGGAACAAAAGGAAAATTTCATTCGGCTAAAGAAAAGCTGCTCGAACTAGTTAGAGGCCTAGGAATGGAAAGCTCTGACAGTTCTTTACCTACTTCTGTTTCCGCTGTTGCTCCATATGCAACAGCATACTCACGTAATAACTATTCCTTGAAAGCGGAGTCAAAAAAAGCAGAAGCACTAATGTACCAGCGAATGTTTGATCGACCAAGGTAAGACAATCTAAAATCTGAAATACACGCGCCCATCTCCCCTTTTTTGTTGAAAAACATGGTGTGTAGATCCGTGTGATTGCACGTCACCCACGTTTGTACCTTCAGGATTTATCGGGGCAAAAGATAACTCGAGGCCACATCTTGTCAATTTCCAGTTCGCTTCTGTACGCGTCGTTTCATCTAACTTGTTCACTTTGTAGGATAAGGTTCTCATGATGTGGAGATAAGCGGGAAACTTCGCCTCTTATAGAGTTGAAAACCTCATCTTCACGCCAATTCTTGCCATAGTCGAAGTATACCGTACTCCACTTTTTTCCTGAATGCGTGTAGTAAACCCAAACTGACAGGAGATGCTTCTTCTGAGAGACTTCGATTTCTGCTTCAACTGTTTCGGCTATTCTCACCACGGCTCTTCCAACAGTTCTAAACCGTTCACGTATGCGTACACCTGAAACTAGAGGAATGCAGATCCGAAATTTTCCCCCGTTGAAAGCCAAGATTATCACCGAGGCGCACTGTCAAACGTAGCCTTCTTCAAGCAGTTTTTCTATCTTAGCGTAGTTCTTCTGTTTGGCTAGCTGTTGGATGTGGTCAAGTCTTCTTATTATTTCATTTGTGAAGTCTGTCAAGTTTTCATCTCAACTTGCCGTTGATGACATAGCAATAAAAGACACGTGCTGCAACGCCTCTAAGCGGAGTAGAGAGAGAAAGGTAAAAATAATAGTTCGCGAGTGCAAAGCTTCCCTTTTTACATGTACAAAGCTGGAGAACGTGAAGCTTAGCGATCTGAAGCAACAGAAGAAGCACGCGCGTGTGTTGGTTGCTTGTTCTAACTTTAGAACGTCTTGTTCTATTGCGTGGAATTATAATACTCTTTGGTCTCCTTCTTGTTTGGTGAAGAAATTGAGGAAGAAACTGCTAGTTGTGGCGCTGATGGTAACCGTCGCCGTTTCTCTTGCAGCTTACGCCTGGGCTACATATGAAGGCGCGCGTGCCGAAAATGATTGCTTGCAGGTTACTGCGCAACTATCTTCTGTCACCATAGCTAGGGGAGATAACGTGACAATATTCGCCTTGGTAGAGGACGAAGCGGAAAAACCGATTGGGCAAGCAACAGTAACGGCGACAATAGGAGATTTGGAAATTCTCTTTCTTCTCGCGGACCAAGGAGATGGTAACTATCAAGGAGCAATCGATACTTCAATTGTCAAACAAGGAACCTACACTATAGTTGTCACAGCCCAAAAAGAGGGATACGGACCAAGCCAATCGTCACTGAAAGTGACCGTAACTTCAGACGCTGCTGGTAATCCTTCAGATACAGATGTGACTGAGCTCAAGGTTGTTATCAACGAGGTGAAGACCGTGGATGTGCATGTGTGCGTTGACATAAGCGATGGGGTGACTGAGGAAGAAGCTGAGCTGATTGTAGGGACAACTTTCATCGTGGTTATGGGAGAATATGTTACGCATCGACTGGATACCCTGACCTTTGATGATACCCAAATAGAAGCACATTATACTTGGGGCGTCGACGAAAATGACATAGGACATGTATTCGACATGACTGCGGATCTCACAACGCTTGAGGCAACGGTTTCGCACTGCTTCTGATACAGTTATGCGCGATCCTCTCTTTTTTGGGTTTAAAAACAACGTTTATGTACAGTTGCGTGCGCTTCACACTATCGAAGGCATTCTTTTCCACTGAAGCACGAATTTTGGGCTTTCATTTTTCAGTTATTCCTTTTTTTACATTCTCTTCGATTTCTTCTACATGTCTCATGTCAGTAAAGAACCAAGAAAGCGTCAACGTCAATATCCCTAACCCCGCACACACGAGATATACATTGGAGGTTCTTGTGAATCCCACTATGACTCCTGAAAGAATCATGCCGAATGGTGACGCAGCAGAAGCAAGTGCCCCGATAACTGAGTTTATTCTCCCTTGCATTTTCATAGGAACAACAGTCTGGATTATGGTCTGAATTGACACGTTAGCTATTGGAACACAACAAGCCATGATTAATCCACCTATCGCCATAAACCAAAACAATCCTGTGGGAGTAAGAGCCACTACGGCATATCCCAGGAAGATGCCATATACCGAAAACGTGATTGCGACCATTTTCCTTTTGAACCCTTTCATCACCGACATCAGCAATCCGCCAGCAAGAATTCCTCCTTGGAAAAGAGCCATAACTAAAGCCAAATCTGGGGCCCCTCCAAAGTGATCAAATCTTACATAATACGGGAGTAGGGTAGATAAGGGCGTGAGCAGGAAATTCAAAGCAGTCGCCAGAACAATAAAAGGTAGAAGCCCTCTTGCATCCTTTATGAACGTTAAGCCTTCACCAAAATCCTTCTTGAAAGAAGATCTAGCCGGATCTTTATCCTGCTTCTTTCTCACCGATGGTATCTTGATTATCAAGAGCGGTACCAACGCTACTATAAATGTAGCAGCGTCAATCCAAAGAATTTGGCCGATTTTCCAGAACTCCAATAACAGCGCTGCTATGACTGGTCCCATTAAAGTAACGGCACCAGAAAGAAGGTAATTTAAGCCATTCATACGGCTTAGTTTTTCGCGAGGAACCATTAAAGGTACAATAGCTGACACAGCAGGGTTATGAAAGGCTTGAAATATGCCCCTCAGTGCCAGTAGCGCCAAAACTGACCAAATCGAGATCATATTCAGCCAAAACAGAAAGATGAGTGCTACTGTGGCTAAGGCTTGTAAAAGGTCTACAATACCAATTAATGCTTTGCGACTCCATCTGTCCACAAGCACGCCAGCAAAAGGCATTAGTATCACCATAGGAGCAAAACCCGCGAAAGATGCAATTGACAAATATAAAGCACTTTCCGTTTCTAGAGTTATCCACCAGATTATCACAAAGCTTGCAATAGATGATCCTAGTACTGAAACCAATTGTCCTGACCAGAAGGTCAGGTAGCCTGTAAATGTAGTTTGGTTGGCTTGTGTTTTCATATGACAACCTCGACTTCTTATCTCTCTAAATTGAGATTGAACACTTTAGATTAATCTTCTGAGAAAAAGTGACCAGTCTATTACCCACAAATTGTGAGTCCTACACACGTGGTCGGCGTACCAATATTAGCATAATTTGCTGCTGAGTTTTGCTGAATTGTAGCATGTGCGTTTTCTAACCTGCATTAGTGAAAGCGTAATCTTTTACTGTGATGTGGCTTTGAAATACTCATGTCTCAGGTTGAGAAGGGTCAAATTATGACAGTGGAAACACAATTTGACGTAGCTAGGCATGTTGCTGAGTGTCTTCAGTTTGCGGTTCTTCTAGAAGTGAGTGCTTACCCTAAACCGGGCAATGTGCATAGAACGGCGGATTTCGAAGAGACAATGTATGAACATTTCTTGGCTTCCGCTGTTGCTCTGGCGCCCTGTTTTAGAGATGCTGCTCAAAATGGGGTCTTCGTTGGTCAGGGAAAAATCAGCCCTGATGAGCTTGGAATGGGGAAGTTGATTAAGGAGACTGTAGGGCATGTGAAAAGTTGGCAACGCGGCGGAAACACAGTCTTAGGGACTATAATTCTGCTCATGCCAATGGCTTCAGCTGCTGGAATCACTCTTACCAAAGAGCCATTTTCTGTTTCCCGTCTCAGAAAACACATCATGCGGGTTGTAGAGTCAACTACGCCAATAGATGCTATTAACGTTTACAATGCAATTTCAATTGCCAAACCCGGCGGCTTGGGAAAGGCACCAAAACTTGACGTCACTGACATGACTTCCAGGCAGAAGATACTAGAGGACAATGTTTCGCTTTTCGATGTGTTTAGAATTTCTACCTCTTGGGACTCCATTTCCTCTGAATGGGTGACCAATTATTCGATCACTTTTGACTTGGGCTATCCCTATTTTCTCGGAATGCTTGAAGAAACCAGCGATGTAAACATAGCTACAGTGCATACTTTCCTCAAAATTCTTTCAGAAATTCCAGATACTTTGATAGCCAGAAAATCAGGGTCGGCCAAAGCAAAGGAGATTTCCAACCGAGCCAAGCAAATTCTAGAAGCTGGAGCCTTAACAACGCGCAAGGGCAAAGAACAACTGTTACAGTTTGATGATCGACTTCGAGACGCCAAGCATAGGTTGAATCCTGGCACCACTGCAGACCTCACAGTCGCGGTCTTGGCCGTTGCTGCGTTGAATGGATATAGACCCTGAAAAGTGAGATTTTTAGCAAAAAACGCAACAACATAAATGGCAGCCGTAACGTAAGTGACAATCACTTCCAAACTGTACATACTTCAGATTGCCTATTATTTTCGTACTCGCAACTTCCCTTTTAGAATTCTTTATCCACATTGTTCAGTAGGGTTGCACCATGTTTGAAGAAATGGCGACTTCAGCCGCCAGATTGCTCCTCGTCGTATTCATCTTAATCCTCTTCTCCCTTGTAGCCTATTGTGCGCTGTATCTTCAAGATTCGTGATTCGAACGCCTTCATTGGGGTGATGGAAACGCAAGTAGAACAAGTGACCTTGGAAACCCTGAGGGAGATGGAAACCCTTTCCGAAGTCGAAGGACGACACATCTTCCACTTGGCGAGAATATACATTTCCACCCCTGTGGAAGAAAACGCAAGCTTGTCTACGAAAAGAGGGCAATAGCTCGAGAAATGCAAGCATCAAGGCGCATAAATGCTAAGAAACCAGAGCACTCGCGGTTTTCGAACATTTTGTTGTCGCAAAAGAACTGCATGCTCTGCATTCCAAATCGGTTTCTATGAATTCAGATGTTTATTTGACGTTACGCGTCACTTCTCCGGTATGTCTATGGATTGTGTTTAGGAATGTATCAGAACTTGAAATAATCGATAATTTAGGCAGAATGCAACATTGTCCATTGACGCTATGAATTGTTGACATCTAGGTGACAACAATGAACTCTGAAGAAAAGATGTATGATCGAGCTATCAGATTCATGTACCTAAAAGTAGTGTTTCTAATCATAGCCTTGCTAGTCTCCTTCGCCGTAGGATATTCAATAGGTAACCAAGCCCAAGGAGTAATCTACTATGAGCATCCAGACATTGCTTATCACAGACAGGTCGCTCAGAGCTTGACGAGTGAAACTCTACAGAAAGAGCTTCGAGCTCAGTTAGATTCTCCCGAATATTCATACCTCAGCTTTTAGACTGGGAACACCACCGACTCAACTATACTGAGGAAAACATTCCAAGGTATGATGACCCTCTCGAAATACTGGCTTTCGGCAAAGGAAGATGTGGAGAATTTTCAATCCTTTACAACGCTCTATGTCTTGCCTACAGTTATAGAGCGCGGCTTGTGGTAGATGTCTACGGGGATCATGTTTGGACAGAAGTGTTCTTAAATGGAAGTTGGGTGCATGTGGATCCAACTGAAAAAGTAGTAGATGACCCGTTTATGTATCAAAGGGATTGGCACAAGAACGTTAAACTTGTTTGCGCTTTCGAAGATAGTTTGGTTTTGGATGTGACTCAGAATTATCGCATCCAATGAGCGTACTACTATCCGCATACGGGATCAGGCTGAAATTAGGTCCTAGTGCTCGGTCCGCGTTTTGTGAAGGCTAAGTGGATCTGGAACAAGCCTCTAACAGATGAC
>JAPUUO010000027.1 GCA_026967815.1 Candidatus Bathyarchaeota archaeon
GTTATCTTAAGCGATGGTGAAAAGACGGTGTTCACATGATTAAAGATCTAACAGCCTTTTACTCCAAAGCGGCCCTCAACATGAAGCGTTCAGAAATCCGAGAGCTTCTCAAAATGACCCGGCGGCCTGACGTCATTTCTTTTGGCGGTGGCCTTCCTGACCCGGAAACTTTTCCAGTAAAAGATCTCGAAGACATCTCATGCCAGCTCTTGCGGGACAAAGGAGCTATTGCCCTGCAGTATGGACCCACCGAAGGAGAAGTTCCGTTGCGGCAAGAAATTGCGAAATGGATGAGCCGCGAGAAAGCCACAAAGCCGGAGAACATCTTGATCACTGTTGGATCACAACAAGGTTTGGACATCATTTCCAAAGTGTTTCTGGACCCACATGACATTGTGGTAGTGGAATTGCCCACGTACGTCGGAGGTTTGCAGGCCTTCAACGCCTACCGAGCTAGGATGATTGGCGTGCCCCAGGACGATGAGGGGATGAGGATGGATCTGCTGGAAAAGACACTTGCCAAACTTGCCAAAAGAAACAAGAAGCCAAAATTCATCTATGTTGTTCCGGATTTCCAGAATCCTTCCGGTGTTACTATGTCTTTGGAACGACGCAAGAAACTGCTCGACTTGGCGTATCAGTATGAAGTTCCGATTGTGGAAGACAGTCCTTATCGAGACCTGCGCTTCGTAGGGAAACCTATTCCCGCGATCTACAGTTTAGACTCTGAAAACCACGTCATAGTCTTGGGCACCTTCTCTAAGCTGCTCTGCCCTGGTCTACGACTCGCTTGGATAATGGCTCCCACAGAATGGACAGACAGAATGATAGTGGCCAAGCAAAGCATGGACCTGTGCTCTCCCAGTTATACGCAACTTATAGTGGCTGAATACCTGAAGCGTGGACTGCTGCCAAAGCAGATCGAGAACATCCGTAAGCTGTATGGCAGGAAACTGGAGATTATGCTGGACGCCTTGAAAAAGTATATGCCCAAAGGTGTAAAATGGTCCAAGCCAAAAGGAGGATTATTCCTGTGGATCGAATTGCCAAAGAGAATGAGTGCAAACGATCTGTTTCTGAAAGCTATTGAAAACAAGGTGGCTTATGTTGTCGGGTCAGCCTTTCACTGCGATGACGCAGGACAGAACACTATGAGGATTAATTTCTCGTACCCATCAGAACAACAGATAGTTGAAGGCATTCAGCGGCTGGCCAAAATGTTAAAAGCGAACATGTAGCCCACATGCGATGGTTAAAAGGCACGCGGAACCAGAAAGCATGGGCGTCAAGGTGCTTTAAGATGGAAATATCCGCGCAAAAAATTTATCCACTATCTTGACAATGATGTGAGCGCCTAGTTGGACCTCGGATTTGAGACCATGATTTATGAGAAAATAACGAGCCGGAGAACGATTAGGAAGTATACAAGAAAGGATATTTCAAAAAGTGTGTTCATCAGATGTGTCGATGCTGCGAGGCTTTCGCCTTCATCGATGAACCTTCAACCCCTGAAATACCTAATCGTTAACGATCAAACATTGCTGGAAAAAGTATTCTCCACGCTGAAATGGGCTGGATATCTACCTGATTACCAACCTAGCAGAGACGAAATGCCGAGAGGGTACATCATCATCTTGCTGGACAAGGAAATCCGTAAGAGTTATGGTGTTGACCCCGGCATAGCCGCCATGAGTATCTCTATGGTTGCTTGCGAAGAGGGATTAGGCTCGTGTATTTTAGGTGCTATTGACAAACCAGAGTTGAGGCGTATTCTGAACATCCCAGAAAGCCTTGAAATAGTCCTAGTTGTTGCCCTTGGCTATCCAGCTGAAAAGCCGATTGTGGACAAGTTGAAAGATGGAGACATCAAATACTGGCTTGATGATGCCGAGGTGCTGCATGTCCCTAAAAGGA
Organism: Candidatus Bathyarchaeota archaeon; assembly: GCA_026967815.1. GTDB lineage: Archaea > Thermoproteota > Bathyarchaeia > Bathyarchaeales > Bathyarchaeaceae. Next base: position 1,915 of record JAPUUO010000027.1, read on the forward strand.
ATCTTGAAGACATACTAAAGTGGAATGGATACGTCTAGGATACGCACGTATGCAAGATTCTATCACTGACCACCTGGTCATGCCGATGTGAAGGAGCACTCACCCTATAGTAACAAATTGAGACTGCAACAAGTGAGTCTCGTTTTTAGACTCCAAATAGCTCAGCTTTTAAGTCAGTGGTCTTATGTTGAACAATAAAATGCGTTCACGAGTAGGAGTCGAAAATGTCGAAGGCTGTCCTAGCAAGGATCAAGAGTGAATTCTCTTTCATGCGCGGCAATTTACTCACTTTGATTGTAAGTTGGCTGTTTGTCTATTTTACCTTCTCGCTTGTGTTTTCTTTCGAATCTCCATATTTCAGAGAGCTTGGGGCTCCTCCCTTTGTTATTGGCTTAATGGGTTCTGTTGGAGCCGGTGTGTTAGGTTTGGTTCGAATTCCTGGGGCTTACATAGCTGACAAGTACGGCAGAAAACAAATAATTGTGACGATGACTTTTATGATCGCGTTTTCTTTTCTATTCTATGTATTCGCTCCAGATTGGAGATTTGTGCTCATAGGAATGGTTATCTCTAATTTGAGTCTGATCTACCAGCCTGCTCTCGATGCCATACTTGCTGACTCCGTTCCTCCTGAAAAACGTGGAATGGGATATGCTGCAACTAATGTGATTCCCAACATACCAACGATATTTGCACCTGCAACTGCAGGCTTCATGGTTCAGACTTACGGCTTAGTTCCAGGCATGCGCATCGTCTACACGGTTGTGTTTTTCTGTTTGATGGCTGCAGCTGTTATTCGACTGCTTTTCCTCAGGGAAACGCTTGATACCCCTCAGAAAATCAAGCTTGGAGAGATGAAGGCTGCTTTCAAGAACTCCTTGGGTGCGATAGCGGAAGCTTGGGGAGAAATGCCGAGGACCCTGAGGTTCCTTACGATTGCGTTTCTGGTGAGTGCTTTTGAGGAGCCCATGTTTCGTATGTTCACGTCGCTTTACGTGTTTGATATGGTTGGAGTCAGTGAGATAGAATGGGGTCTTGTGAATACTGCTTCCGTTGCCATCACATTGGTTTTTGGGTTTCCTCTCGGCAAGGTTGTGGACAAGATTGGAAGGAAGAGGTCTATAATTTTGGCGAATCTTCTCTTCATACCGGCAAGCGTCTTTTTCTTGTTCTCTCGAAGCTTTGTCCAGTTACTCGTGGTCTTTATGGTGTTTGGCTTCGGAGGATGCTTGATCATGCCGGCGTACAATGCCTTGTTGGCCGATCTGATTCCGCGGGAGAAGCGAGGTCGAATTCTGGGAACCATTGTGACCTTGAATATTCTAGCTACCGTTCCTGCATCGGCTCTCGGTGGCTTCCTCTATGGTGTTGACCCTGCTCATCCATTCGTTTTTGCGATAGTTTTGGGCATTACGGTGAGTTTGATAATACTTTTTACGGTTAAGGAGCCCAAAACAAGGGAGAGATAAGCACGCGCAGTTGCAGAAATGTTGCTGTTGTGTCACAGTCACACAGATTTAAATATTCTACTTCAGCATTCAACACTCATGAGAAAGAGAAGCAGGTTAGAAATTATTGCAGACATACTGAGTCTCTGTAGACAACCTCAAAATAAGACAAGACTGTTGTATCAGGCGAATCTGTCTTGGAGTATGCTAAATCAGTATCTTGATCAAATGCGCTCACTTCGGCTTCTGGAAATTCACCACAGCCCGATCAGGTATCAAGCAACCGCGAAAGGTGGCAAATTTATCGAGGTGTGGAAAGAGATAAGTGAGATTCTGGCATTCAGGCATTCCCACTGATTCGAGTATTTCCGGTCACTTCTCGGACGCACCTAACCAAAATCTTAATTCTTGCCGACCGAAACGATCCAACATTTCTTTCGCACGCGCACAAAAACTCTAGTTACAGTATTCATATCAGTTTTCCATGCTTTTCCAACATTGTTTCAAATGTGCATTTGTGTGCGCCAAAAAATGGAAAAGGTGACACAAACACTAGCTAGGCTTAGGTGAGAGTTTTGGAGAAAGCTCCCTTCTTTATCAACCTGCAAAACCCCCCAAAAATAAAGCAGATGGAAGGCGTAGAAACAACAATCTTAACAGGATTGCGTGGAGAGAAGATGATGATGGTTCTGAATGCTACCTTGCCTGGTCACAGTGTGCCATTGCATTCTCATGTGCATGAACAGATCGGCGTGGTCTACAGAGGCAAAGCAGTTTTGAGAATTGGAGATGAAGAGCGCACTGTGAAGAAGGGTGATTTTTACTGCATTCCAGCTAATGTACCGCACAGCGACACCTGCATTGGAGAGGAACCGTTTGTCATGCTCGACATTTTCTATCGTGCGCGAAGATTTCATTCAAAAATTGCGACAGACAACTACTTAAGCTCAAGTGACTTTAATGCCTTCGATGTTTAGTAGTTTCATGGTGGGATTTTGGCTGACGCGGGAAAGGATAGCTCGGGTATCACGTTTTGGACATGATTACTTGATGGAGAGCGGTAGAGACCATCTGGACGATGTTTGGGGTCCTGCGTACCGATGGGAGCATACTTTGCGTGTTGCTCACTGGGCGTGGCTTTTGGCCCGTGAAGAAAAAGCTGATGTGGAAAAATGTATTGTCGCGGCTTTGTTGCATGATGTTTCGCATTTTGCTTCAGAAGATTATCGTAAACATGGAGTAAGAAGTGCTGAAATCGCCAAAGATTTCCTGTTGGAAGAGAGGTGTTCTGCAGGTTTTGTCGAGGATATCGTCTATGCGGTTAAAAGCCACGTTGGAGAGTTTGACCCTAAAACTGTTGAAGCCAAAATCTTGCAGGACGCTGACACTTTAGACAGGTTTGGCTATTTCAGAATTCTGCTCTTCGGAGAAAAGGCTAACCTTTCTAATCTGAAAGATTTAAAAGAAAACGTTGAGTCTTTTCTGGAATATTTAAGTAGAGTTGAGAAAGGGCGCTTTGGCCCTATGTGGACAAAAACCGGAGAAAGAAAGCTTAAAGAGCTTATAAATTTGAACAAAACGATTTTCAAAGGAGTGCTTGGGGAAATAGGAAACACTGAGGTCCCCGAAGCTTATTTTGAACGTTAGCTTGTAGCGGCGCGTGTGTTACTGTGTTGAACGTGACATTAATGCTACTTGTCCTCTATGAGTTGAAGACCTAACCGGAATCCGCGAAGGTTTTCCTTGAGCATCTCTTTTGGCACGCTGTTTTCTATCGCGTTTTCTATGGCTTTTTGGCTAACTATCTTTGTTGCTTTGGTCAAAGCACCTAACATAACGGAGTTCGCGTAGATTCTTCGTTTTAGCTCTGTTTCTGCTGCGCTTGTGGCTGGGACTTGGAAGATTTTTGCTTTTAGTTTTGGGATGGTTTTGATCATGTCTTTGTCAACGAGTAGGACGCCATTTTCCTTTAGGTTGTTTAGGTACTGGTTTAGGGCGGGTTGGCTCATTGCGACCAGGATGTCGCATTGTCTGACTTTTGGGTACCTTATTGTATCGTCTGAGATGATGACTTCGCTTTTTGCTGCGCTTCCTCTGGCTTCTGCTCCGTAGCTTTGGGTTTGAACCACGTGCTTCCCGTCGTAGACTGCGGCTTTTGCGAGAATTTGTCCGGCTAGAACTACTCCTTGTCCGCCGAGTCCCGCGATTCTTATTTCAGTCTTACTGAGCAGTTTTTTCAGCCTCCTTTAGGGCTTTTTGAAGGTGATCTGAAAAAGTAGGTTTCTTTCGGTGTGCAAATTTGCCGACTACAATTTTGTTTGCCAGCTCTTTTTCCGTCATTTTGTCCGCTTGTTCTTTCGACATGGCGTTTTGCTTGAACCATCTGAGCATTTCCGCGGCGTCTTTTAGTCCAATTCGTCTTCCAAATGTTGTGGGGCAGGGACTTACTGCTTCGACGAAGGCGAATCCGTTTGTGGTCACTGCTGTTTTCATGGCGTCTTTTAGTTGTTTGAAATGCAGAGTTGTCCATCGTGCCGCGTAGCTTGCTCCTGCTGTGGCTACTAGGCGGGTCGTATCTAGGGGAGGATCGAAACTTCCATACGGCGTGGTTGTGGTTTTAATCCCGAATGGTGTTGTTGGGGCTACTTGTCCGCCGGTCATGCCGTAGATCATGTTGTTTACCATGACAACAGTGACGTCTATGTTTCTTCGAGCTGCGTGGACAAGGTGGCTGAGTCCAATGCCGGCGATGTCGCCGTCTCCGCCGAATATGACGACGTTGAGGTTGGGTCGCATGAGTTTGATGCCTGTTGCTACGGGTATGCTTCTTCCGTGAGTTGCATGTATGGAGTCGGCTTTGAAGTAGGGTGAGGGAATCCAGGCTGAGCAGCCTATTCCGCTGCAGAAGACGAATTTGCTCAGGTCTTTGTGGCCAAGTTCGTGTACGGCTCTGAGGAAGCTGTTCATCACTGTGAGGCAGCCGCAACCACTGCAGAATGGGAGGGGTAGGTCTCTCAGGTACTTGCGAATTGTGAAGGGTTCGGTCAATTTGTTTTTACGCTCCCTTCAATTTCAGCCAGCAGTTCTTCGGGGGTGATCAGTTCTCCTCCGCCGATCTTGTTGAGCGGGACAACCTTAGCTGCGTCTTTGACAGTTCGTTGCACTTCGTAGAGGATTTCTCCGAGGTTCATTTCGGGCACAATTACAGTGTGAGCGGTTTGAGCTATTGATTGTACGATCTTTTCTGGAAAGGGCCAGATGGTTTTTAGCCTTATGAACCCTGTTTTGATTCCTTTGTGTTCTGCGTGTTCTACGGCTTCATACATGGCTCTCGAAGTGCATCCGAAGGAGACGATGGCAACGTCGCAGTTGTCAGTGTTGTAGGTTTCATAGTCAGCTATTTTGTCGGCGTTGCTTCGAATTTTTTCGATGAGGTTTCCGACGAGTTGTTTGTGAACAAGTGGGTCTGCTGTGAAGCGATATCCTTGTTCATTGTGGGTTGAGCCTGTTACCGCCACGTTGAATCCTTCCCCAACCGAAGGCATAGGTGCTACTTCTTTCTGGCCGAAAAACTGGGTCTCTGTTGCGTTCGGTCTTTTTCTGTTGACAATCGTTAGCTGTTCTAACGGTGGCACAGTTATTCTTTCTCTCATGTGCGCTACGATTTCGTCGGCCAAGAGCACAACTGGGGTTCGATAGGTTTCAGCTAAATTGAACGCTTGAATTGTCAGTTCAAACATTTCCTGAACAGAATTGGGCGTCAAAACAACACTTGTATAGTCGCCATGGGTGCCCCACCGTGCCTGCATGACGTCGCCTTGACCGCACTTGGTTGCCTGGCCAGTGCTTGGACCTGCCCTTTGAACGTCGACGATTACGCATGGAGTTTCAGTCATAAACGCGTAGCCCATCAACTCTTGCATTAAGCTGAAGCCAGGACCAGAAGTGGCAGTCATCGCCTTTGCTCCTGTCCAGCTGGCGCCGATTACCGCGCCTAACGCGGCCATTTCGTCTTCCATTTGAACAACGATGCCACTGTTCTGAGGCAGTCTTAGCGCCATGTGCTCAAAGATCTCACTGGCAGGCGTAATCGGATAGCCCGCAAAAAAACGACATCCGGCGACTAGTGCTCCTTCGGCGCATGCTTGGTTTCCTTGCCAAAAAAAGGTTCCAGCTTGCGTTTTCGCCATAGCTTTTTCTCCTTATAGAATCGTTAATTGATAAAGCTTGGAGACTAGAAAGTGTGTGCATGTGTTTATAAATACCTCTCTTTGGTGTGCTCCGATTGTCTGGTCAGGACGTGCATGTGCGAGCTCTATGACTTAAGGCTCTTCTGTTGTTATCGACGTAGGTAGCTAGCCGCGACGAATAACCAGGCTTCTAGAAGTAGTAGTCCCATAGCCCCTAGAGACTACTACTTCTCAACTGGAACTACAGACCTCTTAATCATGAGTTGTTGGCTTTCACTTATGTCTTTGCGGCTTGGAGCTGTTCGTGTGTTGTTGTCACTAAGGGCTCTACGACAACAACATGTGCCACAGAAGATCTAATGTCTGCAGAACCCATGTTTTCATAACGCGAATTCTTTCGCGTATTTGATCATTTGAACGTTGCTGGTTGTGTCTTTGAAGAGTTGTTGGTTTTCCGTGTGTACCGGAAAAATCCTCTTCGCGTTAATGTCGTTGACTAGATGTGTTAGTTGTGGTCGGTTTAAATGGCCGGAAGCGTGCAGTTGGTGAAACTGCATTCTAAAATGGTCTAGCCAGTTGTGCATTACTTGATCTTCAATGTCTTCTTCACTGTAAGGTTCACTCATGCTGTGGATAAAATGGCTACCTGCCTTTGGCTTAACGTCGATTAGTTCTGCAAACTGATAAAAATCCAAATCCATCACCAGCTCGCCTTGGTTTTCATGCACAAACTCATACGTTGCCAATTTATCCATGAACTCTCGCTCCCAAACATAATAGTCCTTTTGCTCGAATTCTCCAGACTTCTTGCGTTTATAGTAAACCAGAATATTCTCATCCTTCAATGGATCCGGCAGATCAAGACGCTTGTCCTCCACAAGCCTGCTCAGCAGATGAGCGGTCTTCGGAGAAACAACAATCTTTCTGCCATTGCTCTTAGCCACGTTATAGAAGCTTCTAAACCGATCCATGTCTCGACTGTAACGAGTAACAAACACAATCTTCTTTGTCGAAGATACAACCTTGCTGCTCAGCGTTTTAACTTGCTGCTCAGAATAATTCTTTCGCTTTTCCTTCTCAACCATCCTCGTGCCTTCACAAACCATAGTCACCGGCTCACAATCACGAGCTTTATCTATAAACTCCTCAGTCATGTCCCTTCTTGGCCCATGAGCTCTAAGGTCGCCACTATACACAACCGTGCCACCAGATGTGTGAATCAAAAACCCGTAAGCCGCAGGAATCGAATGATCAACATGAACTGGCTCAACGACCAAGCCTCCAACCTTAATTTTGTCGCCCGTTCGAAACGTCCGATATTCATGCTCACCGTAACGGGTGAAACTGCTAGTCTTTTCCATTGCTTCCAAAAACAGCTTAGTGCCCACTCCGAGAAACACAGGAATCTCAGGATCCAAAAACTGAATATGAGTCACATGGTCAAAATGCGCATGAGACAAAAACACCGCGTCAAACCGAGGCTTCACATAAGGAACATCCGTGCACTCCAGCTGCTCCTTCGCGTACAAGCCTTTCAACTTCGGCAACAAACCGAACTCAAAATAGTCCCCTAACCCGTTGATGCCTCTGGGTGCAAGCCAGCTGGTAAAAAACTCACAACCCATCGTAAACGACTGCCCAAAATCAAAGAAAACCCGGGTATCACCATCTTTGAGCAAAACTTTGTTGCCGCCAATCTCATCCACTCCGCCATAAAACGTCAAACTCACCAATCCAAACAAGCCCCCAAACAATTCATATCTAACAACTTTTTCAGATAACTAGAACAAACATTCACGTTATAAACTCAAAAGCCTATCCATGCTCCTAGTCGAATAAGGATAATTCTTCCATAAAGAAGTCAAAAATGATCAGTGAGGAGTGTTTGTCTCGCTAGGTGTGATCTCTCTTGAGGCCTAGAATTTCTTAATTGCCTCTTTCAACCGTTTGCGGGCTTCGTCGGAAGACCAGCACTCTATAAAAAACTCCTCCTTCTCCGCCAAGCGCTTTAGAATGTGTGCTTCAACCGTCTCAACCCGATTGCGTTTAATCATCCCAAAGGCTTCGTGAGGAAGAGCACCTAACAACTTAGCTTTTTCAATCGATTCCGGTAGCACCTGCTTCAAAGGCAACACCTGATCCACCACTCCCATGTGAAGCAACACTTCAGGATCATAGAACTCACCAGTACCCATAATCTCACGAGCATTTCGAGTTCCAACCACGTGCTGAAGGATACAGTCGCCTGGGTAGGGAACCGGTATTCCCAGCTTGATCTCGTTAAGCCCCATCAGCTTTCTGCCTTCTGCAATGAACCGGTAGTCGCAGCAGAGAGCCAAAATGCACCCGCCTGCAACAGCGTGTCCTGTTATCGCTGCCATTGTCGGTTTAGGCAACGTGTACAGATCGACGCAAACGCGATTGTACGTTTGATAAAAGACTCTAAAGTCATCTTTAGGCAGCCTAATCAGCTCAGGAATATCAAAGCCTATGGAAAAGAACTTCTCATTAGAACTTGTGAGGACAACGCCCTGCACATCTGAATCATCGCTCACCTTTTGTAGATTCTCAGCCAACTGACTAACCAATTGGAGATTCAGCGCGTTCGTAATACTTCGGGACAACTTCAACACAGCTACTTCATCGCAAAATTCTGTGCGAATCAATTCCATACTCATACCTTCCTTACACCGGATTGTTGCCGAAGCGTACACAGAAATCTTTCAAGTCTTTTATGTCCCAAACCAAAATCTGCAGTTCCTGAGGAGACACCTTGCCAGCAAACTGGCGTTTCAATTCATCCACAACTTTCCTATTTACCTCTTCTGGAATCTCCCACTGACTCGAATAGACCCGTTGACCTAAGAACACAAGACGTCTGTCCGCACTTGCATCATAAGAAGCCACAAACACGGTCTTCAAAGGCTTAACCAAATCTTTCAGCTCCCACTCTCCCTTCCCAAGCCGACGACTCTCACATCCGTAGCCCTTGAGCAAACGATTATACGCCTCTCGAAGAGGATCTCGGCGCACATAGTTTGTTGAAACCATAATGCCCTGAGTTACCCTGCAGATCTCCCGCAAGGCAATTTTCCACTCACAAATAAGATGAAGAATATGCACACAAACCGCAACATCAAAAGAATTATCTACAAAAGGCAGAAAACACGCGTCACCACGAAACAGATTGTCAACACCCTTCTCCACCGCTTTACCCATCATCTTCCTAGAAATATCAACGCCAACAACCTCAAAATCCTTAGCTTGCAAGGGCTTCGCAAACCGCCCCGTGCCCACGCCGACATCTAAAACCGTTTTGTAACCCCGCAATTCTCCAATTAACGTGTCACTGAGTTGCTTCATAACATGCCCAGGCGGACCTCTCGTTCTGTCATAAACCTGCGCCACAGAATCAAACGAAATTCTCATCTCAAACATTCCTGCACGTGCATACGTTTCAACTCGTAGCTTATAAAAACCGTTGGGAACACACACGAGCCTTAAGAGGAACCTACTCAAACACTGTTGCTGTCTAGCCTCAGTTAATAGGACTTGTAGAACAAACCACTTCTCCTGCAAACGCGTTTACAAAGACGCTTGGCGTCGACACGCATGAAAGATCCTACAGCCGAGAGTGAAGGCCACAATCAGCAGAGCTGAACTCAACAGGAAAGGAGCCACAAGCCCGGCAAACTCAAAAACGAAACCTCCAATAAGCGGCCCTGGAACACGCGCGATGCTCGACACAGATTGCGACACCCCCAACATCCCCCCCTGCTCACTCTTCAGCGTTCTTTTCGAAATGAAACTCGGAATCGCCGCATCCAGTATTCCAATGCCCAACGCGATCATCGTAATTGAGACCAGAAAGATCAAAATACTCGGAACCATGGGCATCGTGAACATTCCGACCGACATCAACAACGGTCCAAACACAATGAATTTGTCTTCGCTAAACTTCCTCACCAGCTTTCCAAACAAGAAACCTTGAAGGACAATCTGGACGAGACCAATATACATAAAAACGTACGACATTTCCACGGCTCCCCAACCAAAAAAGGACACACCGAGCAGCGGAGCGATCACCGGTATGGCTGAAAATGCCAGGATTATGATGAACACAATAGTCAAGGTGGCACCTATCAACGGCGTCGCAAGAGCGCTCCTCAATCCACCGAAGTATCCACCTGTTACGTACGACTCTCTCCGCAGACCTTTCCGTCCACGGTCAAGTGATTCCGGAAGGAAGAAGAACACAAACAACAGGTTCAGCAACGTCAAGATGACTGCCGCAGCGCCAGGTGCCCAGAACCCGTAGACACTCAGCACCCCTCCAATGGCTGGACCGATGATGAAGCCCACCCCTAATGCTGCACCCAATCTGCCCATTCCTGCTGCTCTGTCCTCTTCCTGAGTTACGTCGGCCATGTAGGCTTGAGCAACAGCGGTTTCGGTGGCCATACCCGCAACCAACCGTGAAAACAGAAGAATAAGGAAGGAGTTTGCTAGCGCAAAAAGCATGAAGCTCGCAGCAGAGGTCGCAATAGAAATCATGAGAACAGGTTTTCTCCCAACCCTGTCTGACAGCCTTCCGAGCAATGGAGCAAACGCAAACTGCGTTATGGCAAATGAGGCAACCAGAATTCCCAAAGCCGCGGATCCGGCTTGAAAGCTTGTTGCGTAGAAGGGGAGAAGAGGAATGACGATTCCAAATCCGGTGATGTCTATGAAGATAGTCAAAATAACTACCAGGGTGGGAGAAAGACGAAAACGTGTTTGATTAATTGCCTTCAAGTTCACCTATCCGCTCTTGCTTAGTGTTCTTCCAACACAAACATCTTAAGGTTTATTCGCTCAGGTTACGACCAAGCTATTTGCGCGCGCGTTGTATATTTAAACTTATGCTGCTGTGGTGCCACAGTCACATACCATTAAAAGGCTCAAGATCCATAGAAGTAGGCGTTAGCATGATAGGGTTACGAGCCCACACTTTAGGAGGAATCTGGAAAAAATGAGCCAAACTCGACCGAAAATTCCTGTTATCTTCTACTCGATGTATGGTCACATCTACCGGATGGCCGAAGGAGTAGTTGAAGGTATTCGCGAGGCTGGGGGCGAACCTATTCTTAAACAAGTTGCTGAACTTATATCGGAGGAGTTGTGGACCGGGGATATTAAAAAGGTCAAAGCTTTAATGAAGGACATTCCAGTCGCTGACCCTGAAAAGGATCTTATAGGCATCGACGGAGTCATTGTCGGCACTCCAACCCGGTTCGGCAATATGTGCGCGCAGATGCGAAACTTTTGGGATCAGACAGGAAGCGCATGGACGAAAGGTGCTCTCATCGGCAAACCAGCCGCGGTCTTCACCAGCTCTAACACTCAACACGGCGGACAGGAAACGACTATCGTATCGACCCACTACACGCTGTTGCACCATGGCTGCGTTCTGGTCGGCTTACCCTACTCTTTCCAAGAGCAGATGACGATGGAAGAAATAACCGGCGGCTCACCGTACGGAGCTTCAACTGTTGCAGGAGGAGGTCCACCCTACACGCGCATGCCAACATCCAATGAATTACAGTTGGCAAGAGGTTTAGGGAGGCACTTCACAACAATTGCCACGAAGCTTTCGACATGAGCACACGCGCGCATAAACGTTTATAACACGAGTGTAATAACCACTAGACAAATAGAAGGAGCTGTACTTGATGGAAAGCAAAGAAAAATTGATCGAGCTATTAAAAAAACAGGTCGCAGTAGAAAAAACAAATGTTAAAGAAGTCGGGGAAACCGAAAAAAAAGTGGGATTTGCAGCTGCAAAACTGTTTCTCAATATAATACGCCTTGACTCAAGAAAACACATGGAAATCTTAAACGGAATCATGCAGGTTCTAGACGGAATCCCACCCGGCAAAACTCTTTGGGAACACCAAGTGGACAGTTACATAGACCCTTTCGTGGTGCAGAGAGAGCTTGAAAACCACATGAGCCGAGAAGCCGAAATGATAAGGCATGTCGAGAAAGAAATAAAGCAGACACAGGACGAAGGACTGAAATTGCTTCTGCAACACATCGCTAACGATGAAAAGAAACATCATGAAATACTGGAATCTGTGACGAACCATCTGCATAGAGTGAATCCGTGACACT
>JAPUUO010000028.1:0-4647 GCA_026967815.1 Candidatus Bathyarchaeota archaeon
TTGACTCTTGACGGCGTCAAACCTTGTCAGTTTTTGCCAAGTCGTGAATTCTTCTTACGCCATTGATTTCTTTGATAAACTGTGCCACGGTTTCAGGAACCAACTCTTCCCAGCCTTTGTTGTTCAACATGCGCTTTCGGATTTCTGTGGCTGAGTAGATTTTCCGTTTATGGAAGGGCACAGGCTTAACTTTGAAACCTGCTTCAATGAACAGTCTGCGTGTGAGAGGCTCGTTTGTGAATACCATGTCGAATTTCGGAGTATAACCCATTATTTCTGCAACCCATATCATGTGTATGTGGACGTCGGGCACTGGTATAATCCAGCAACGGGCCGAGGAGATGCCTTTGTTTTCCATGGCTTCCCGCATCATTACTATGCGCTCACCGACTGTGAACGGATTATCCGTTGTGTGGCTGTACTGGGCACTGCCAACTATGACTATGAGCTCATCTACCTGCTTCAGAATGTCACTTATGACTTTCAAATGCCCTTTATGAATTGGCTGGAACCTGCCAACAAAGAGACCGCGTCTAACCATAAAGCGTATACTCCATTGAAGATTCGAGATTTTTTCCCAGTCTTTCGTAGGAAATTGATCGAGAAAAGAGATAAGCTTTTGCCATTCACTTTGATTTCTATGCTTTCTTTAGATATCTTCAGATTCAGGCACGTATCGCAATGAATGTTGATGGCTATGTTGTGTCTCTTATGTTTGCGAGAGTTTAGAGAAACTGTGTCGAGGAATCGAAGACGACTGGAGGAACTACTTCAACTGCTCTACTGTTTCTTGCCTACGGTGGAGGCACCTGAAGTGTTAACGTCGCCCATAGTGGGATTTCCAATGTAAAAGAGTTGAGAGGCTCCGCTAACGTCAGCGTCCAATCTGCCATCAAGGTTGACGGTTGCCCGGCTTGCTCCACTAAGGGTAACGTCTGCGTTATAAACTGGGAAATCAGGCAGTTCCAAATGGCTTGCCCCGGAAGCGCTGATGGTCAGGTTATTGGCTGCGCCTTCAAGTTCAGCTGTGCTTGCTCCCGATACGGTAAACTGGGCATCCTCACTAGTCGTAAAGTCGCCGGTGAGAGAGCTGGCCCCTGATAGGTCAAGAATGAATTTATGAGAAGAACTAAACCCTTCAACGGTACCTCGTGTTGCTCCCGATAGCTGTAACTCATAAAGATCGGGCATTGTGATTTCGGCTCTCAATGTCAGTCGGGTCCACGGCCACTGGGGGCGATAATTGTAGCCCGATTTGAGACCTATTGTCAATGTGTGGTCCGTTCTAGAAACCTCGATATAATCAAACAGGTTATCATCCGCAGTTACATTGACGCTGTATAAACTTGCTTGAGTAATCTCAACCTCAAAGGCCCATCCTACCTTAACGATCTGAAAATCGCTGAAGTCCTTGTCTTCGGTGATCACATTTCCAGAACCCGCAATCAGACCGGATGGCTCGAACGCGCCTCGCCACCACCACCAAAGAAAAGCCCCTGTCGCCACAACTGCTCCTACTACAATGATGACTATCAAAACGATAGCCAGAGTACTCATGGCGTGTGTGTTTGCTTTTAGCTGCTCGAATCCTTTCTTAGACATTTGATTCTCCTTCTCTTCACCTACGCGAAAGAGCCACGAAGCCGCCTATGATAACCATCAACCCGATTAGAATTAAGATTCCGGGCCAAACCCAATCAAGAAGCCACAAGATCGCAAGGCCAATGATGAACACACCGAAGGATACGGCGCCCCAGATGCCTCCCCCAGACCCGGGCGGACCAAAACAAGCCTCCCTCTCTTTAGCATACGTCGACCTAGGCCTTCTCTCCACGCCTACAGGAGTTCCACAGGAGTGGCAAAACTTCGTGTCCTCCTTCAGCTCCGCACCACACTTCTTACAGAAAGGCAACCAGACGCCTCCATCATTTACGTTTAACATGAGCTTTTAAGTCTATGTGACTGTGACACAACAGCAACGGAAGATCAAACGTCTGATAATTTCGAAGGTAATTCTTGGAGGTGTTAGCACACCGTGCCATAGAATGCAAGGTCGAGTTGAAAGAATAGATATGTGTGCAAGTTAGGCACCATAATGAAGTGGCTGATGCGACCAAGAGATTTCAAAGAGTTGTTGGCATCTTTTCACATACACCTACACTTGAATGCGTTCTAGGCTGGAAATCAACTATTGCCCGCTATTTTAGAAGGGTAAGTAAATAGAACAAACTCGCGCACGTTCGTAAAGCTGGTACCTGCTTGGGAACATAGAAGCTCAACTCAGAAACCCTAGGAGTTTTCGGATTCGATTTCGTGGAATAATTCTATGGAATGTGTGGGTTTTAGTTGTTGGCGCCTGAGCTTCCTAAAGATTTAAAGGCTGATGATTAAGTTTAATAGTCCCCCAGTGTATAATGCTTGAAATCAGAGGAGAATATGCTTTGGAAAAAACACAACAAGGACCTTACATGTTCGTCCCAGGTGCCACTACCATAGGCTTGGTTTGTTCTGACGGTGTGATACTGGCTTCTGAAAAAAGGGTTTCTTATGGATATATGGTCATGAGCCGAGTTGGCAAGAAAGTTTTCAAGCTTGCAGATCACATTGGAGCTGCTTGTGCTGGTTTGGTTTCGGACATGCAGGTTCTTGTGAGAGAAGTTGGAGCTTACACTAACTTGTTCCGTATGGATGTTGGACGCCCAATGCCAGTTAGGTCAGCTGCCAAGGTTATGTCAAACATGCTGTTTGGTCGAAGGCTGTTTCCGTTGATAACTCAAACCATTGTTGGCGGCATGGACGACGAAGGTCCATCCATATACGTGTTGGACGTTTTAGGTTCTGTATTACCTGACAAGTATGCAACTGTGGGTTCTGGAGCAGCAATTGCTGTAGGCGTTTTGGAACAAGAGTACAAGGATGGAATTAGCACAAGCGAAGGAAAGGCCCTTGTGATAAGGGCTATAAAATCTGCTATAAGCAGGGACGTGATGAGCGGGGACGGCGTAGATCTCCTCGTCATCACAAAAGAGGGAATACAAGAAGAATCCATGAAATTCTAGCAAGCTTTCATCAAACTTAACAGTATCTTTTTACGTCATGTCTGCTTTCTCATTTTTGCCACCTTGTGCGCGTGCTTGAGTGTGTATTTTCTGAAAAGATAGCCTATATTCAAAAACGGAACCAGAAACACTGACCACCAAATAAGATTGCTTAGAGCGTAGAATGCAGGAATTTGATAGAGAGACTCATGATGATAGAAATAGAGATAGCGGAAGTAAAGATTGATGAAAGCAACCGTCCAGTAGACAGCAGAACCAACCGCAACGTGCATAATTTTGACTCGTTTCGCGAGGATATAACCCGAAAACAGACCGATGAGCGCCAACAGTGAAGTATTAAGAATGAAAAGAAACAAAACCAACATGCCTTGATTAAGCAACACACCCAAGTCACCCTCAGGGAGAGATGTTGGTGGTGTTGTATATGCGACTTCAAGGAAGTCAACGCTGAACTGTGTTTCATAATCCCAACCTTCTACATTAGCTTCGATAGACCAGAGGTAGAGATCATCTACGGCAAATTTCCAGCCAAAATTGTCTTCTGCACGATCTATGGCTTGTTGCGCCATGCCGAGAAGATCAACGGTATATGTTTTCCATTCGCCAGTTTGCGCCATTTCTGACACATAGAAGTCAAGGTGGAGGTTTTCGTCTCCATCAACAAATGGAGATGCTGTAGCGATTCCTAGCCAAGAGTTCCAAGCCCAGACAATATCCCAGACCATTTTCCTTGTTTTTGTGATGCCCTTGTATGTGGACTTCACGCTGAACCAAGGATTTAAGAGCCAATTGATCCATCCAAGTGCAGTTCTATGTTGCGAATTAATTCGGACCTGAGCTTTCAAACTTACACCAGATTTGCCGAGAAAATGTAGTGGTGTTGGTTGATGTGTAGTTTGATCATACCAAGGGGGAATCGACAAGTCCCAAACGCTTCCTTGTCTTACTGTTCCAACGGTAAAGCCTTGCCAAGGTCCATCGTGTTCCCAATCACCGATCCAAATTGTCGCAACTCCGTCTTGCCAGGTATAATCAAAGCTTGAAGGATAAGTGGTGTCAGGATCATCCCACTGAAAACCTTTGGCATCCCAATATCCATTGGTAACCAAATATGAACTATCAACCACAATATTATCGCAAGCTAGATCAGAGTCCATGTTCCAAGTAAAAGTTCCCGCATTAACATTTGGAACCGCCAGAAGCGTCATTAGAAAAATCAGAATCAGACTAGAACCTGACAATGTCTTCTTCTTCATCAATTCGGTTTCTCTCTCTCCTTCTCGTCACCGCTCTATACACCTTAAAAAGAATGACTGACATGCCTGCAACAATACATGAAGAGAAAAATAAGACAACTAGAAAAAGAAATGCAACCCCACTCTCTAGTCGCCCTTGAACTAACGAAGGGAGATGTCCATAATAGAGTGGGATCAGCATAAAGACACCTAGGAAAACAGAGGAAAACACAATCAGAAACACTATAGCAAAAACTTTGAAGTATGCGTGTAATTTAACTCGGTTTGCCATTTACACAATCTTCCTTATTTTCATTTTACTCACTCAAATGAATATCAAGTTTGCTTTTTTT
>JAPUUO010000028.1:4747-13596 GCA_026967815.1 Candidatus Bathyarchaeota archaeon
AATCTTCCTTATTTTCATTTTACTCACTCAAATGAATATCAAGTTTGCTTTTTTTTAAAAAAAAATATGGGACAATACTATAAAAAAAACTGTTCCAACACAGCTTTATCTTGCTCTTTTGCTGAACCTCTGTTTGCCATACGTCTAATCAAAATGCAATCCTGCTACTGGTGCGGATAAAAATAAAAAGCCCAAGTCCAAAGTCTTAATAACTATAGCTCAATTTCGGTTAGCAGAGGCAACCTTATGCAGTTTCAGTTGACTCTTGAAGAGGGAAAACTCCTTGTAAAGCTTGCACGCCAAGCTGTAAAAAACTACCTGAAGAACGGAAAAGCCCTGGCTTTGCCTTCCAATGTTTCGCCAAAACTAAAAGAGCGTTGTGGAGTTTTCGTAACCATCAACAGAGTTAACAATGGCGAGAAGAAACTGAGAGGCTGCATTGGCTTTCCTTATCCAACCACGATGCTTGTTCAAGCAGTCATCGAGTCGGCTATAAGTTCGGCAACGCAAGACCCACGTTTTTCGCCTCTATCGATTGAAGAGCTTAATCATGTTGTCTTCGAAGTTAGCGTGCTAACGCCGCCTCAGCAAGTTGAAGCGAAGAACCCAAAGGAATATTGTTCCAAGATTAACGTGGGACGAGATGGATTAATTGTTGAAAGAAGCTTTTGTAAAGGCTTGCTACTTCCTCAGGTGCCGGTTGAATGGAAATGGGACGAAGAAACCTTTCTCTGTCAATGCTGCATCAAAGCCGGACTGTCCCCTGATTCTTGGCTGCTTGATGGAACCAAAATCTACACTTTTCAAGCCATAATTTTCGAGGAGAAAGCTCCGGGCGGAGAGGTTGCGCTTAAAGAAATCGGTGGGAAAACATGTGATTCCTAAAAAAGTCCTAGAGAAAAAATTCCTTGATTTTGTAAAGGATGACGTGGGTCAAGGCGACCTAACAACATTGATTGCTGTCCCTTATGGAACGATTGTAGAAGCAAAGATTTTTGCGAAAGAGAATGGCATGATAGCTGGAATCGAAGAAACCTTAATGTTCCTAGAAAGCTTCGGGCTTCAAGCCAGCCCGCTCTTGGGGGATGGTTCTACGGTGAAGCCAAAAGAAGTCATACTGAGAGTACATGGAGACGCTCGAACCTTGCTTTCAATCGAAAGAACAATGCTTAATCTGCTGTCCAGAATGAGCGGGATAGCCACGGCAACCAGTAGCCTTGTAAAGAAAACCAAGCAGGCTGGCTATAGAACTCGAGTTGCATGCACTCGGAAAGTTGCTCCTGGGCTGTCTTACTTTGACAAAAAGGCAGTTATGATCGGTGGAGGGGATACTCACAGGCTTCATCTAGACGACATGATTCTGATAAAAGACAATCACCTCGCAATTATCGAAGACATCAAAACAGCAGTGAAAAGAGCCCGGAAAGCTGTTTCCTTTTCCAAGAAGATCGAGGTTGAAGTCTCCACCATAGAAGAAGCTTTAGAAGCAGTTGAAACAGGCGCTGATATCGTCATGCTTGACAACTTCACTCCCAAACAAGTAAAGAACACAATGGAGTTGATGATGAAGAAAGGTCTTCGAAACACAGCCTTGGTTGAATCAAGCGGTGGAATCACTGAACAGAATATACTGGAGTTCGCAGCGGCCGGAGTTGACATCATAAGCCTTGGAGAAATAACTGACAGTGCAAAGGCCCTTGATATAAGCCTTGAAATTGTGAAAGTAAGAAGGGGCAAGAGCTAAAATTTCTTTAAGATTGAGACTCTTGAGTTCCAACCATGAACCTACGTTTCGACGCGAGACTATCAAGTCGCTCACTTAGCGATCTCCTATGCTCCATCTTGGACTAAAAAACGAAGGTGAACCAGCGAAAAAGCTCAATAAGTCAAACAAATCAAGGCAGGTTCTCAAGTTATGCGCTCTTAACCATCTCTAACACTCGAAAGCCTCGGGCACAGGGATTTAGCATCTCCTTAATTTCAACTTCTTTCAAAACCCCATTCTCGTCTTTTGCAGACCCAGTGACATCGTGTTCTGCGGGTATCAAAGACTGCAATGTAACGTTGTTCTCGGCGATTTTTGCGTTGCATTTTGCTGGTAAGCCAAGCCTTAACCGGCCTTCTTGTTGAGCCGCCCTTTTCGCCGAGTAAAGTACTGCGTAAGCGCCGGAAGTTAACTCCGCAACTCTCACTGGAATGCTTTCTTTTCCTATGGCCAAGACGTCTATACCGTATACACGTTTAATGTCCGCACCTATTTTTCTTATTTTTGGGAGAATCTTTAGAACATGTCCCCTTGCCCTCCGTGAGATACGCATTTGAGAGAGATTAACAACCGAAAGCTCTTCGAGGCTTACCCCTCTAAAGGACATATCTAGATGAACAACATCAGCTTTAACTTCTTTAAGAAGATTCCAACACAATTCCAATTCGTGAACAACCAGCGAGGGTCCTGTTTCTACAGCGGCGAAAATAGGCTCAGCCAAACACGAACTGACCCTCGTGTATGGAGGTTCCACCAAAATGGCGCTTGCCGCCACCACCTGCAAAGGCTCAAAAGCATCGTTAAGAATTGCTGCACCCGAATCTGCAGCGACAACTCTCAAAGGTTTTCACCGATTCTAATACGCCCTAATAGGATTTATCTTTCGCTGTTAGATGAGTTGTTCTTGGCCGAATGACAACTAGAAATTGCATGAACTGATGATTGAATCAAAGTTGCGCTGACGCCGCAAACCGTGAGAATTATCACCTAGTCCTGTCTAGCTAGATATTCTATTTAAGGCACGTGACAGACTTAGTAGTGATTGTTGAGTGCCTGAGCACAGAAAAAATATGGCACCTTCTGTTTGAGAAGAAGGTGATAGTTAATTTTAAAACGTGTCATTGTATTAATATGCTACTTCAAAAGAGGTGAAATGTTTGGTTAAAGTAGACAGCTATGAAATTGTTGAAGGCCTCCACTACTCTAAGGAATTCTTCTGGGTTCGCATAGAAAACGGAAAAGCAAGAATGGGAGTAACCGACTATGCACAGAAGCAACTCCGCGAAATCGTGTTCGCTGAACTCCCAAGCACAGGTGGAACAATCACACAAAACGAACCCTTCGGAAGCGTTGAATCCGTGAAGGCGGTCTCAGATCTCATAGCACCTTTAAGCGGCACAATCGAACAGGTCAACGAGGAAGTAACGAGCAAGCCGGAACTCCTAAACGAAGACCCCTATGACAAGGGATGGCTCCTAGTAGTAGCGCCCAGCAACCTCGACGCGGAATTGAAGACACTCATGGACTTCAACGCGTCTGTTGAATGGCATAAGAGCCTCCTCAAATAGAGAGGCAACTAAATGCCCAAACGAATCGTGATCATTGGCGCTCACGCAGCAGCAGTAGACGCAGCCTCGGCAGCAAGAAAAACCGACAGAACAGCCGAAATCACACTGTTAACAACCGAAAAACACGCAGGATATTCTCGATGCGGCCTCCCCTTCGTCTTGGGTGGCCACATACCCCGCTTCGAAGACCTCATTGTTTTCCCGCCAGCCTTCTACAAGATGATGAAGCTTAAACTCCTATTTGAAACCACAGCAACCAACATTGATACAGAAGCCAAAATAGTTGAGATCCAAGACAAAACAGGAAAGCAAGACAAACTTCCTTATGACAGCTTAATCATTGCTACTGGCGCATTTCCCTTCGTGCCACCGATAAAGGGAAGAGACAAACAAGGAGTATACGTAGTAAGAACAATAGAAGACGGACAAAAAATTGATAAAGCCATAAAGGAAGGCGCAAAATCAGCGGTTGTCATAGGCGGTGGACTAATTGGACTCGAAGTTGCTATAGCTTTAGTGGAACGCGGACTGAAAACCACGGTTGTGGAACTTATACCACAGGTGCTGCCAGCAATGCTTGACACAGACATGGCTAAACTCGTGCAAGAAATGCTTGAGCAAAAAGGACTAAGAATCATTGTCGGAAAAAGCGTTGACGAAATCCTCGGAGGGGAAAAGGTAACTGGCGTGTCGGTTGGTGGAGAGGAGATTCCTGCAGATTTGGTTGTGGTCACAACTGGTGTAAGAGCCAACACCGAACTCGCCAAAAAAGCTGGAATTGCCACTGGTGTTGGAGGTGCCCTGAAAGCAAACGCAAGACTAGAAACAAATGTGCCAAGCATTTACGCAATTGGAGATTGTGCAGAATCAATTAATTTGGTCACAGGACGTCCCGCACTGGTCCAGCTAGGAACAGTAGCCGTTAGACATGGAAAAGTGGCTGGAATCAACGCTGCTGGAGGCTATGCGCTCTTTTCAGGAGTCTTGGGCTCGGGAGTGACAAAGTTGTTTGACACCGAAATCGGAGCTACAGGCTTAAACGAGTTCTTTGCGAAAAGAAATGGAATTAATACCGTCACAGGCGCGATATCTTCGAAAACTAGGGCAGACTATTATCCTGGAGCCCTTCCGATTCGGATTAAGCTTGTTGTTGAGAAGGAATCGCAGAGGATTATTGGGGGGCAAATCATCGGGGGCGAAGAGGTTGCCCAACGCATAAACGCTTTGTCGTTTGCTATACAAAAACATATGACAATACGCGAACTCGCCAAAGCCGACACTTGTTATGCTCCGCCCGTATCTGAAACTTGGGAACCAATGGTGCTGGCAGCCGAAATCGCACTTAGAAAACTCCGATAACAACAGCCAACTCTACACTTCCCATTTTACTCTTCAGCCAAAATGAAAAACATAAATCTAAGAAACTTACTTAAGTAAAAGGTTCACTTCAGTTTGGAAAGTTAAAGGTGATATGAAATGGCAACAAAAGTAGCTATAAACGGATTCGGCAGAATAGGAAGACTCTTGTACCGCGCAGCATTGGAAACTGGAACCGAAATTGACTTTGCAGTGGTTAACGATTTAACCGACTCGAAGACTCTTGCGCATCTCCTAAAAAACGACACTGTACACGGCAAACTACCCTTTGACGTCGAAGTCAAGGGAGACACCCTAATCATCAAGAAAGATGGCGTTGTTAAACATCAATTGAAGGTTTTGGCGCAGCCAGACCCCGCGAAGCTACCTTGGAAGGAAATGGGCGTTTATCTGGCAGTGGAATCCACTGGAAGATTCAGAAAGAAAGAAGCCGCTGCAAAACACCTGCAAGCCGGGGCAAAGAAAGTGCTGGTCTCCGCGCCTATGAGTCCAGCTTCTAGCGCAGATCTAACCGTAGTTTATGGTGTAAACGACGATAAATATGACCCGCAAAAACATCATATTGTCTCCCTCGCCTCCTGCACAACAAATTGTGTATCGCCTGTGGCTAAGGTGCTGAACGATAGATTCGGCATTAAGGCAGGACTCATGACCACCGTCCACGCCGTTACTAACGATCAAAGACTCCTCGACATGCAACACAGAGACCTGCGCCGAGCCAGATCAGCAGCTTTCAACATGATACCAACAACCACTGGTGCAGCAGTAGCAGCTACTCTGACGCTGCCTGAACTCAAGGGAAGAATGAATGGACTAGCCCTGCGCGTTCCCACCCCTGATGTATCCATAGTTGACTTCGTGGCCACATTGGAAAAAGAAGTCACAAAGGAGGAAGTCAACACAGCCTTTAAGCAAGCAGCAGAAAATGAGCTGAAAGGAATCTTGGATTACAGTGAAGCGCCCTTGGTGTCATCGGATTTAATTCACAATCCTTACTCTGCTATCGTGGACGGTCTTTCCACAATGGTCATCGGAAACTTAGTCAAGGTGCTGGCGTGGTACGACAACGAGTGGGGCTACTCAGTCAAAATGGTGCGGATGATAGAGAAAATCTGTAGAAAAGCCTGACTCCTAACACAGCAAGCCGCAGGTATCTCTCCGAACTCGTATGTGTGTGCTCTTTGCGATAAGGAGATGAGAGAATGCCAAAAATATTGACTATAGAAGACTTCGACTTCAAGGGTAAGATAGTTCTGGCAAGGGTAGATTTTAACTCTCCAGTTGATCCTCAAACCAAAAGGGTCTTAGACGACACAAGAATTCGAGCCCACGCAGAAACGACAATTAGAGAATTGATGGAAGAAGGCGCTAAAGTCGTGATTCTGGCTCATCAGGGCAGACAGGGCGAACCCGACTTTATTTCACTTCAGCAACACGCACGAATCTTAGGCAAAATTCTAGGCAAACCTGTGAAATTTGTGAATGGTGTGTTCAATGAAAAGGCGCAGCAAGCCATACGAGAACTTAAAGAAGGCGAAATTCTGGTGTTAGACAATGTTCGAACATTTGCTGGCGAGCAGAAGAAGGGAACTCCGGAAGACCATGCGAAAACGGAGTTTGTGCAGAAGCTGGCTTCTTTGGCAGACGTTTTTGTTAATGATGCCTTTGCCGCAGCTCATCGGGCACATGTTTCAATCGTTGGGTTCACAGCTGTTTTGCCAAGCGCTGCTGGACGCATTATGGAAAAGGAACTCAAAGCCTTGGGAAAAGTCTTGCATGCGCCTGAAAAACCAAGTGTCTATATTTTGGGTGGAGCCAAAGCAGACGATGCGCTGAGAATTTCGCAATACGTTTTGAAGAATAACATTGCCGATTACATATTGACTGGAGGTATTGCAGGTCACCTTTTTCTAGTTGCAAAAAGCGTTGACTTGGGAAAGCCTAACATGAAGCTTTTACAAAAGAAGGAACTAATGGGCTTGGTGCCGGGTATACGGAAACTGATCAAGAAATATCCCGGAAAAATCAAAGCCCCCACTGACCTCGCTGTAGACGATAACGGGAAAAGAAAGGAGATATCAAGTGAAGAGTTGCCAACCGACTATCCCATCTTTGACATAGGAACTGAAACGATTCGAGAATACGTCACCACAGTGAGCAACGCGAAGTCCATTGTAATTAGCGGACCTTTAGGCGTCTATGAGAATAGAGAATTCTTGGCCGGAACCAAGGAAGTTTTCGAGGCAATAGCGGCTTCGAAAGCGTTTAGTCTGGTTGGCGGGGGCCACACCGTAGCTGCTGTTGAAGAACTGGGACTGGCAAATAAGATGGGCTACATTAGCACGGCTGGAGGCGCGTTGATAGAGTTTCTTATGGGCGAAGAGCTACCTGGCGTTGCTGCGTTGGAGAAAGCAGCGGCCAGAACCTAGCTTCTAGTTTGCTGATCCTGAAATCATCCCAACAAAAATTAGTTTCATCGAGAATTCTGATTAACTAGTAGAAACTCCGTTGGTTAACATGGAAAGCTCTTATTCTTTCATTCAAGAGCCGAAGATTTAACAGAAGTCTTAACATCGTCAAACCTTTATTAGGAGCCGCAGTAACGTTTATATCTGCAAACTGCGTCTTGAATTAAAATTGGCGATAAAGATGACGCCATAAAACGCTCCATCTAATATGCAATCCTTGACCTCACAGTTAAAGGATGAAGGGTGGAGTGAGCTTTTCTCGCTCACAATGAACACCATGCAGAGTCCAACCGCATTAACATGGATATCTAACTGACTCCTCAACGTTAAACAGATGTCAACCCAAATAAGTAGGCCTGACACGCTACGCCGTCTGGGGAATGGCTAGGCTTGAGCGCCGAGGAAGGGCGCGGCAAGCGGCGAAACGCCTCGGGTAAGCGCATGCAGCTGTAGAACCGAGGATGCCCGAATGAGACCTCTAGTTGCGAGTTCTTCGGAACTCGTGACGCTCCCACATGGGAGTGGGAACCCCCTGAACGGAAACATCTTAGTAGGGGGAGGAAAAGAAACCAAACGAGATTCCCAAAGTAGCAGCGAGCGAACTGGGAAAAGTCCAAACCGAATCCTGTAAGGAAACTTACCGGAGATGTAGAGTTGTGGACCCAGCCTCCTCTTCGTCAGCAAAGCCGAAGTGGCCTGGAATGGCCCGCGAAACAGGGTGAAAGCCTCGTAGGTGTAAACTGAAAAGAGTTGGGCTGGAGTTCCAGAGTATCGTACCTTGGTTTTGGTGCAAGAAGCTAGGGGACATCAACCTCTAAGACTAAATACGTCTCAAGACCGATAGCGCACTAGTACGGTGACGGAAAGTTGAAAAGTACCCCGGAAGGGGGGTGAAAAGTGTCTGAAACCAGACGGTAACAGACGTGTGCAGCCCGGAAGGGTAGACTCCTCCTGAAGGAACCCATGGCAACATGGCATTACGAGGGAGGACGACTAGGGTTGCACGCTCCGTCTAGAAACACGGGCCGGGGAGTTCACGGCTGTGGCAAGCTTAAAGGTAAAAAGCCTGCAAGCAAAGGGAAACCAAAACGCGCACAGTCAGCTTTACGCTGGCGAGGCGCTGGGTCTGAAAGGGCCCGAAGTCACAGCTGCGAAACTAGAAACCGGGCGATCTAACCCTGGGCAGGTCGAAGCCAGGCGAAAGCTTGGTGGAGGACCGAAGGGATGCTGACGTGCAATTCGCTCCTCAGACCTGGGGCTAGGGGCTAAAGACCAATCTAGCCCGGTGATAGCTAGTTCCCTCCGAAGTGGGTCGCAGCCCAGCCTTGAGCGAGACAGCTGATGGGGTAGAGCACTGATTGGAAAGTAAGGGGTCGAAAGATCTCACTTTTCTTTCAAACTCCGAATACATTGGCGTCGTAGACCTCAAGAGACGGGCCATAGGGGGTAAGCCCCTATGCCGAGAGGGGAACAACCCAGACTGTGGTTAAGGCCCCAAAGTGCTGGCTAAACGTTAAACTGAAAGACGTCGTCAGCCTCAGACAGCGGGGAGGTAGGCTTAGAAGCAGCCAACCTTTAAAGAAAGCGTAACAGCTCACCCGCCGAGGCTGACGGCTCTGAAAATGGACGGGACTAAGCCAGCCGCCGAAACCTCAGGGCACAACCGCACAG
>JAPUUO010000029.1 GCA_026967815.1 Candidatus Bathyarchaeota archaeon
AGCTCCAAAAAAATAAGGTTTATTAATGAACTCTGTGCACTCACTATCTCTAGCAAGGAGGATGAGCGATGGCGGAAAAAACTGAAGCTCCCAAGGCGAGTGCTGAACCATTGAGGCTCGATCCGTCCTTCAAGTATGAAGTAATGAAAGAGCATGATGGAGAAACGCTTAAAGTATGTTTTCAATGTGGATCATGCACTTCGAGTTGTCCAACTGCTCGCTTTAGCACGTCTTATCGTCCTCGTACGATTCTGCGTATGGCACAGTTGGGGCTTCGCCAGAAAGTTCTTCAAAGTCCAACTCTTTGGCTTTGTACTGCGTGTTTCACCTGCACAGATCGCTGCCCACAAGATGTGGAAGTTGCTAGTGTCCTAAGAGTCCTTAGAAATCTTGCAGTCAAAAAGGGACAGATGCCCCGAATTTTCACTGAACTTGCTTCGAATATCTATGAAACCGGTTATGTCTACAAGATTCCTGAGATGAGACTGAGGAAGAGATCAGAACTTGGGTTACCGCCTCTGCCGAAAGCCAGCTTAGACAAGGTTGACAAACTAATCGAGCTGGCTGGAGCAAGAAAGCTGTTAAAGTCTAAGGAGTTACAGTGATGTCGGAACTGAGCTACCTGTTCTTTATAGGGTGTACCATACCTTACAGAGTCGCTAACTATGAAGTTTCTGCCAGAAAGGTTTTTGGAAGATTAGGTATGGAGCTGGTTGAGATGTCTGATTTTAATTGTTGCGGGCTTCCAGTTGATCCAGCCAGCCATGAAATGATGATTGTTTTAGCAGCTCGTAACCTCTGCATAGCAGAACAGCAAGAATTGAACATTATTACGCTTTGCACTGGTTGTGCTGGAACTTTGCGGAAAGTAAACAAAGCTCTGAAAGAGGATAAGGAACTCAGGAACAGAATTAACGGGTATCTAAATGAAGTGGGCATGGAATTCAAAGGAACCGTGGAAGCTAAGCATTTCATTCATGCCTTGAAGGAAGACCTTGGATTTGACAGGATTAAAGATGCAATTAAAAAACCGCTTACTGGACTTAAAGTTGCTGAGCATTGTGGTTGCCATCTTCTTCGACCAACAGAGATTTTTGGTTGGGACGACCCGGAGAATCCAAAAGTTCTCAAAGATTTGATTGAGTTAACGGGCGCTGAATGCTTGGACTATATGGATGAACCTGAATGTTGCGGCTACACAATTATTGCAATAGATGACAAGGTGGCTTTGCAACTCACCCGTGAAAAGCTTCAACACATAAAAATGGCTGGAGCCCAAGCCCTGATTACGGTCTGTCCCTCTTGCCACTTAATGTTTGACATGCAACAGTCGAGGATAGAGAGAATGTTCAACGAAAAATTCGAGCTACCTGTGCTCCACTTTCCACAACTACTAGGACTAGCTATGGGCCTCAGCCCTGACGAATTGGCGCTGAAAGACCTTAGAGTTAGTCCATCAAAGATCTTAGAAGCCGTAAAAACAGTTTAACAGAAAACAACGAAGTTCTAGTTAAAAATAGAAGATGGCAACATTTGGCAAGATGTGTTGCTGTACACAGATTATTTCTTTCTTATATGTGATAAGCCAAAATTTAGCACATCCGAAACCTATTCAATAAATTTATCTATTGTCATATACGGACTTGCATGTCAGAGAAAAAAAATTGGTTGGCTGAAACGTATGGAGACGCGATAAACTTGGAAATCGTTGTCATAGGTATGGGGTACACTGGTATTCCCGTTGCTGTCATGCTCGCTGATGTTGAAGGGTTCAACGTTACCGGTGTGCAGAGGAGATCTAAGCGATCAGGATGGAAGATTGATTATCTCAACGCAGGTAAATGCCCCATCAGTGGAAAAGAACCAGGCTTGGCTGAGCTCATCGAAAAGACAGTGAGAAAGGGGAGCTTCAGGGTTACAGACAACATCGCTGTCTGTCAGAAAGCTGATGTGATCCTGATTGATGTTCAAACACCAGTTGATGAAAACCATGTGCCACAATACCATTCATTAACAGGAGTATCCCAAGCTGTTGGAATGCACATGAAAAAGGGTGCGTTGATTATTATAGAATCCACGGTAGCTCCTGGAACTACTAGCTATGTCGTAAAACCGATATTGGAAGAATCTTCTGGGACGAAGGCAGGCAGAGACTTCAACCTTGTGTACTCCTACGAACGTGTCACGGTGGGCCGCCTGCTTCACAACTTAGTCTACATGCCAAGGATTGTGGGAGGACTCACCAACCAATGCACTGAACGGGCCATCGAGTTCTACAGGCACATCGTAAAGGCAGATTTGTTTCCAACAAATTGCTTAACCGCAGAGATGGCTAAAGTCACCGAGAACACCTACCGCGATGTCAATGTCGCATTTGCAAACGAGATTGCCTTGATTT
Organism: Candidatus Bathyarchaeota archaeon; assembly: GCA_026967815.1. Taxonomy (GTDB): domain Archaea; phylum Thermoproteota; class Bathyarchaeia; order Bathyarchaeales; family Bathyarchaeaceae. The sequence continues at coordinate 2,399 of JAPUUO010000029.1, forward strand.
GTGAAAGCCTCGGCATCAATGTCCATGAGGTTAGACGATTCGTAAACTCTCTGCCAAATGATCCGTCTGATCCCCTGAAGAACCCATATAGAATGATGCATATGCCAGGGTCAGGTGTCGGCGGACATTGCCTCCCTAAAGATCCTTGGTTGCTAAAATATGGTTTCGACGTTTATGGAAGCCTCAGATTTACTCCCGAGCTCCTCGTAGAAAGCAGGAAGATAAACGATTCTATGCCGCAACATATGAGAAACTTGGTGGAGGAAGCATTGCATGAGAAGGACGTGAGCCTTCAAGATGCAAAGGTTTGCATACTAGGCCTTGCATTTCTTGAGAACTCTGACGACACCAGAAATACTCCGACGTTGCCTCTTTACAATTTCCTTAAAGGACGTTGCGAGGAAGTGGTAGTGCATGATCCATTTGTAAAAGAGTTTCAAGGAGTAGTTCTCATGAACGACTTGGAGGATGCTCTTAGAAACAGAGATTGCATAGTGATTATGACCAGACATAAGGATTACCTGGATTTGCAGCTAGACTGGCTCAAAAGTTTCCTTGCCACCCTTGTCATAGTCGATGGTAGAAACATTTTTAATCCTGACGACTGTGAGAAAGCTGGCTTCACTTACCGTGGTGTAGGCGTAGGCGTGCGTAAATGAAGCAATAAGCCGAAATGCCGATTGAATTGCGGTCAGCTTGCGCAGGCACGTTTGAAAGAAGACAAAAACATTCATCTGACGGCGGATAGTATCAAGTGAAAGAGGGAATCATATGGTTTCTCACGGATTGAGGGTGATTGACTTCCATGCTCATTTTCCAACTGCAAGCTGGACGAAGTGGGCAGCCTCATGGAAGCAACGACTAATTGAGAAATACGGAGAAGAGAACGCCCAATTGATTATAGAGCAATCAGCACGTGATAGAGAAGAAATGAGAAGGGCATGGGGCTTTGCACCCCCTGAAACTGAGACACGTTCCGATGAGGAGCAAGCAGCCAGGTGGGTTGCAGATCTCGATTTAAAAGGAGTAGAAAGGGTAAATTTCGCCACTGGAGGCGGCAATGATAATTTGGCCAAGATGGTGAGATTGCATCCAGACAGGTTTTCAGGGTTCGCTCACCATAGCTTATTCTCAGAGGACGCGCATTCAGAGCTTGAGCGTGGAGTGAAGCAGCTTGGGCTTAAGGGATACAAAGTGATCGCGTCTTCGCAGACGAGTTCTGTTGACGACAAGATCCTCTATCCTGTTTGGGAGATAACGGAGAAGTTGGGAATTCCTGTGATCATTCATTTCGGTGTTCTCGGCGGAGGTGGCGGACCAGTCTTGGACTTGAGAAACATGAACCCTCTCACACTTTGGGAGGTAGCGAAGATGTTTCCTAAAATTCCATTTGTCGTCCCCCACTTCGGCGCCGGCTACCTCAGAGAGCTTCTTTTGCTATGTTGGTCGTGCCCCAACGTGTACATAGACACATCAGGCTCAAACCGGTGGATGCGCTGGATGCCTTTCGAGATCGATTTGGAAGGGCTTTTTAGAAAGGTTTTAGACACAGTTGGCCCTGATCGCTTGGTTTTCGGAAGCGACTCAAGTTACTTTCCAAGAGGCTTTAGTGTCCAGTATCTGATAGAGCAACTTAAAGCGTGTCGATCGATTGGGCTGGAAAAAGAGAGCATCGAGAAGATTTTCTATGGAAACGCTGCGAAATTGCTGAGATTGGCTGTTTGAAAGGCGTACTAGACCATCCTAGGTGAGAAAATGTTCATCGATTTGTCTTCGGCGTCCAATGGCACCTTTGAGGTAAACGATTTGCCCCACATGGTGAAAGATCTCTGAAAGATAAATCAAGAGATAGAATTGTCGTTTCCTCGTCCCTCTCCAGAAGGGAATATCGGCTTCGAGCTCTGCCTGAGTCAATTTTTCAAGACCGCTTTTGACACTGTTTTTTCCCTTCTCTATTTCGCTCATTATTTTTTCAAGCGGGTAGACCCTGTTGCCAACGTAGTCTTCAGGCCAGTCTTTAGGCTTGTACTCTGGGTTTCCTTTCAAGATTCTGTGTATTCCCACGTTCCATTGTTGGGCGAGATGCTTGAGTATCCATCTTATGGAGTTAGTCTCTTCCATGGGTCTCCAGTCAATCTCCTTCTCGGAGAGGTCTTCCATCGCTGAGTCAAATCTCTCGAAGGCTAATTCAGCGAACGTTTTGATTAATTCCACTTTGTCAGACATCTAAATCATCTCATGAGTAACTGCCGTGAATTATGACTCTTGAATATATATGCCTGTCGAAGTAGTCTCATTAGAATTAGTCCAACACAAATGTTCTCTATCTACGCAAAGCATGGATATAAGGTAAATGTGATAAACAAGCGTGCAAATGAGTATATGTTAAAATAATCTTGGTGACAAGCTTTACGAAGTAGAAAGTGATTCGCAGTGAACTCTGTGGCCTTACCTTATGAATTCATAACTTCAGAAAAGATAACCATCGACTACCTTAATCATGCAAATGATCTGAAGCATGTGTTTCCAAAGCATTTTAGCGAGCCAAGCGTTCGAAAATGCAACATAGATCGTCAGAAAATTGTGAACAAATTGCTGGAGTACAACCAGAGAATAGACGCTCCCAAACGAGTGATTCAAAACATAGAGTCTCTTTCACAACCTGAAACCTACGCCGTGATAACTGGTCAACAGCCTGGCTTGTTCTCAGGTCCATTGTACACCGTGTACAAAGCAATTTCTATCATTGTTATATGTGAAAGATTATCTACCCAGAAATGCTCGCTTGTTCCTATATTCTGGAATGCATCTGAGGACCATGATCTTTCCGAAGTTGATCACATCAACGTGTTCAGGGAAAATGAGCCATTTGAGATCCATTATGATTGTGCGTCAAGTGATGTAGCCTTTTCGCATATGAGCCTTGACAAGTCCGAACTGAACAAGATGTTGACAATTATAGCAGATATCTCTCCGAACTCGGAGTTTAAGGCGCTCCTACTGAAGAAGATCAACGAAATCTCGCAAAGGTCATCCACCATAGGAGATTTCTTCTCTAGGTTTATGCTTTACCTTTTTGGCGAGTTAGGGCTTATTATGACTGAGCCTCACTATCTTAGGGATTTGATGGTTCCAATTTTTGACAGGTTAATCCGACGACCAACTGAATGCACGCGACTCCTGAATGCAGCAGGTTCAAAACTCAACAAGCTTGGCTATTCGCCAAGAATCCACAAGAAATCGAACCTATGCAATTTTTTTCTTCTCAATGACGATGGGAAACGACTACGAGTTACCTACAACGGAAAATTTCAAGTTGCCAACGAGACTTTCTCTCAGGGAGAACTCCTTCATCTTTTAGATGACAATCCCTCCAAGTTTAGTGCGAATGCTCTCACGAGACCCATAACTCAGGATTTCCTTCTCCCCACGTTCACCTACGTGGCTGGACCAAACGAGATAGCATACCAAGCCCAACTGAAGGGACTCTACGATTTTTTCGCCTTACAGATGCCGGTGATATTCCCCAGATTTGGGGCCACCATAGTCGAGAAAAAAATCTCCAAAGTTCTGGGAAAATATAATCTAGAAATTCAAGAACTAAAAAGTCCAGAGAAACTGTTGAAAAAACTGGCTAAGGAGAAGATTGATGACGCCTTCAATTCCTTTAAGAGTGAGGTTCTCACGGGCATGACTAAAGTCACTCAGCAGGCTGAGTCCATCGATGAGACTCTCATTGGACCTTGTTCACTTGCAAAGGGTAGAATCCTCAAGACCATCGAAGTCCTGGAAGACAAGATCGCTTCGAAACTGAAGGAACATAATTTAGTTACCCGAAGACAGATCACTAAAGCACACAACAATCTTTTTCCTTATGGTCACCTGCAAGAAAGGCAGATAAACCTCTTGGAGTATCTCATAAAATTCGGAGCGGAGTTTCTGAGAATGGTCTACGAGAACTTCCTTGAAGCCGATTATGGTGAGCACAGGGTGATTAAATGCTAGACATGCTTGCTGTTAGTCCTCATCCTGATGATGTGGAGCTCTGTTGCGGCGGTCTCATCGCAAAGATGAGTAGCAAAGGGTATCGTGTCGGAATAATAGACCTTACTAAGGGTGAGTTGGGAACTGAAGGAACAGCGGAGACCAGAAAGCATGAGGCAGCTAAGGCGGCTGAGATACTGGGTGTGCAAATCCGTGAAAACATGGATTTCGGAGACTGCAGACTAAGTGCGGGCTATGATGAGGCAAAAAAATTGGCGGGTACAATTAAGCAATACAAGCCTTCAGTGCTGATAGCCCCTTATGGAGATGGGCGTCATCCAGATCATGCCGCGAGCAGGAAGCTTGCTGATAAGGCGGTTTTTTTTGCTAAACTGGCAAAAATGCAAACAGGTCACGAGGCTCACCGAGTTGGAATGGTTGCCTATTATATGTTACACGAGGCGTTTGAGCCCTTTTTTGTGGTTGATGTTACAGAGAGCTATGGAAAGAAGCTAGAGGCCATCAAAGCTTACAAATCCCAAATGGGGTTACTGTTAGGAATAGAAGGTCTTCTTAAATCAATAGAATTGAGAGATCAGCTTTATGGCTTAAAAATAGGGGTTAAGCACGGGGAACCATTCTTCTGCAGTACTCCGTTAAAGGTAGATGATCCGGTGGTCTTCTCGAAATGAAAATAGGTATTGCATGCTTTCCAACCTATGGTGGAAGCGGAATTGTGGCTACTGAACTCGCACACTTGCTGGCAGAGAAACATGAGTTACATTTGGTCAGCTATGACAAGCCTGTTCGATTAGGTGAGGAGATCGACTTCTCCTTTCATAAGGTGGAACTTCTCTCATACCCGCTTTTCGAGCGTGTTCCATGCTGTTATTCTCTAGCTTTAATCTCAAAATTGGTGGAGATCATAAAGTCGTACAATCTAGATATAGTTCATGCTCACTACGCTGTTCCAAACGCCACGTCTGCTTACCTAGCCAAAAAAATCTGTAACGACTCCACGAAGGTGGTAACCACGCTTCATGGCACAGACTCTTACTTAGTTGGAAGTCATCCGTCTTATAAAGAAGTGACGCAGTTCAGTATGCAACAGAGCGATGCACTGACCGCGGTTTCAAAGTATTTGAAAGATCGCACAATGGTTGATTTTGACATTTCGAGAGAGATCAGAGTGATACCGAACTTTGTTGATCCGCAGAGGTTCAGGAGGTTCAAGAAAGATCGAGAACAGAAGATTGTATGTCATTCATCCAATTTTAGACCAATAAAACGAATACCTGATATCATTAGGGCTTTCAAAATAATCTCGAAAGAAATCGATTGTAAACTGTCCCTCATTGGGGATGGTCCTGAACGCTATGAGGCTGAGGAAATGGCGAAAAATCTCAGGATATCCGAGAGCGTGGAATTCTTGGGAAATGTGAAAAATGTTCAGGAGATCGTTGGAAAATCTGATATTTTTCTCTTGCCCTCAGAGGATGAAAGTTTCGGACTTGCTGCACTGGAGGCTATGAGTTGTGGAGTTCCAGTTGTGGCAACCAATGTTGGAGGGTTAAAGGAATTGATCTCTCATGGCGTCGATGGCTATCTGACCGGAGTTGGAGATCCAGAAGCACTAGCAAATTACTCGCTTGAGATTCTGCAAGACCCTGAACTGCAGGAAAAATTGGGGAGAAATGCTAGAGAGAAAGTTCTCGGGACCTATACTCCAGACAAAATTGTGCCTCAATACGAGGATCTATACAAGGAAATCCTAAAAGAGAAATGACCAACCGCAACGCAATGAGTTTTGAAGTGCCCGTACAGCCTTTCTATCTTTTCATTGGTGGAGTGATTTTCACCCCCATAAACACGCGCTCACAAGGATTAAAAGGAGCCATGAAGGTAGATGATTCGAAAGAACTCAAGGAAAGCAGATAGATGGGCACGTTTGGACGAATCATCCGATACGTTTCTGGCAGCTGGCACCTTTTTCTAATCAGCGTAGTCTGTATGGTCGTCAGCGTCCTAGTTACCGTTCAAATTCCCTTCTTAACTAAGGATGCTATCGACAACGCTCTTCCCCTATTAACTAACGAAGTCACGGTAGAGTTGGGCAAAAGCCGACTTCTAGTTTTGTCAGTTGAAATCGTTGGACTCACAATAATAGTTGGAATACTGCATTTCGTCCAGCGATATGCTAACACCTATTTCTCTCAGAAGGTGGTTTATAACATCAGAAATGATGTCTTTGCAGCCTTGCAGAGCCAAAGTTTCGCATTTTATGACAAGGTTCACACAGGTCAGCTTTTGACAAAGGTCACAACCGACATAGATCGGATACGAGGTTTCCTGGGGTGGCAGTTGACCTTTCTCATAAACTCCATGCTTCTACTCGCAGCAACCTTGTATTCGATGTTCGCTATGCATTTGAAGCTAACTACGTTGTTGCTACTTCTTATGCCCCCATTGTTCCTCGCCTTCTACTATTTTGCAAAGAAGATAAGACCCTTCTTTCAGCAGATGCGCGAACAATATGGCACGCTAACTTCCGTGTTGCATGAAAACATCACAGGAATAAGGGTAGTGCGAGCTTTTGCAAGAGAAGATTTTGAAAGAAGAAGGTTCAAAACTGAAAACGATGAGTATTTCAAAACAACTCTTGCGTCAGTTCGGATCAGAGCTTTCTTCATCCCTCTCATAGCGTTTCTCATAGGATTGGGCACAGTCGTCATATTCTGGTTTGGAGGAACAGAGGCCATCAACGGAACCCTAACCATAGGAGCCTTGGTTGCCTTCAACGCATACATGGCAATGCTTGTGATGCCTATGCGATTCCTAGGCTTCTTCGTTTCAGGCTACCAACTTAGCATGGCTGCTGGAGACCGAGTTTTTGGAATCATGGACACTGAGTCAGAGATAAAGGAGAAACCAAACGCAGTAACGTTACCTAAGCTGCAGGGACGTGTAAGATTTGACAACGTTTCCTTCCGCTACGGAAAGAGTAAACAGATTCTAAGGAACATCAACTTAGAAGCAAAGCCAGGAGAGACTGTGGCTTTACTTGGCGCAACTGGATCAGGCAAAAGCACCATTATCCGCCTCATCCCGCGTTTTTACGATGCAACTTCAGGCAAAATCTCCGTCGACAGCTATGATGTCAGAGATATCAAGCTTCGATCTCTCCGGGAACAGATAGGCATAGTTTCTCAAGAGACGTTTCTCTTCACCATGTCGATCAAGGAGAACATCGCTTATGGCAAGCCGAAGGCAGCGAAGGAGGAAATCATTGAGGTTGCCAAGACTGCGAGGGCACATGAGTTCATCTCAGTGTTGCCAAAGGGCTACGACACGAGGGTAGGGGAAAGAGGTGCGACTCTATCTGGTGGTCAACAGCAGAGAATTTCGATAGCTAGAGCTTTGCTCTCCGACCCGAAGATACTCATTTTAGATGACTCGACTTCCAGCGTTGATGTGGAGACAGAATACGAAATTCAACGGGCACTACAAGCCTTGCTTAAGAACAGAACAACCTTCGTGATCACCCAGCGTGTTTCAACCATCAGAAACGCTAACAAAATAGTTGTTCTTGAGAATGGAGAGATTGCAGAGGAAGGTACTCATGAAACGCTTATGGCGAAGAAGGGTGCCTACTACCGAATCTATCAAACCTTATATGAAGCCCAGAAACCGGTCATCGAGGCTCAAACGAAACAGAGCTCATCGGCTCATAAAATCCCGCAAAAGGGGGACGCGATGAAGTGACTGGATATCACATGACGCAAGCCCTGAAGCGTGAGGAGGACGAAGAGCATGTAAGAAAGGTTCCTGACAGGGTTCTCATAGCGAGACTAGCCAAGTATATGTTGAGACACAGGGGGAGAGTGGCAATCGCTGTTGCCGCTGTACTCGTGGCTTCCTTGAGTGGGCTTGTGCCGCCTTATCTGCTCAAAGTGGCTATTGATAACTACATAGGGAAGGGTGACCTCACTGGATTAACCTTCATAGCCATAATTCTTGTGGTAGTTTACGTCATAAACTGGTTTTCGGGCTATCAACGAACTTATCAGATTTCGTGGTTGGGTCAGAACATGGTGAATGACATTCGAATGAAGCTGTTCTCAAATCTCCAGGATCTCTCCTTCAGCTTTTATGATAGATCTGAGGCTGGAAGGATAATTTCGCGGGTTACTAATGACACAGATACCTTGAGCATGATATTCGTGCAGGGTATAGTAACTGTTCTAAGTGACATTCTCACGCTGGTGGGTATCGTAGTGGTGATGCTTTGGCTGAATATTCCTTTGACTTTGGCAACACTACTGGTTCTTCCTCTTCTGCTGTTGACCACTCTGGTATTCCAGTCTAGACTGAGAAGAGCTTACCGAATGACTCGAAAGAAAATCGCGAAGGTCACAAGCAAGCTTCAAGAGAGTATTTCGGGCATAAGAGAGATTCAGTCTTTCACGAGAGAAAAAGACACCATGGAAGTATTTCGTCAAGCAAACGTAGAAAACCTCCAAGCCAACGTTCAAGCGGGCAGAATATTTGCCATGTTGATGCCAGTTATAGAGATAATTGGAGCAGTTGGCACGTGCGTCGTCTTGTGGTACGGTGGATTATTGACAGTAGGCGGAGGAATAACCCTGGGTATATTGGTCGCTTTTCTTGCATACGTAACGAGTTTCTTCCGACCAATCGTAAACCTCACCACGTTCTACAACACTATACAGTCAGCTCTGGCCGCTGCAGAGAGAATATTTGAGACTATTGATACGAAACCACAGATAATTGATGCTCTGGATGCCATTGAACTTCCACGTGTAGAAGGCAGAATAGCTTTCCAAAACGTAAGCTTTGGCTACAATCCAATCGATCCTGTTTTGAAAGAAGTTGACTTTGGTGTAGAATCTGGAAGAACATTGGCTATTGTTGGTCCAACTGGGGCTGGAAAAAGCACCATAGTTAGGCTTTTGAGCAGATTCTATGAACCTCAGTCTGGAACTATTACGATTGATGGTCATGACGTCAGAAACGTGACTTTGAAGTCGCTTCACAACCAAATGGGAGTAGTTTTGCAGGAGCCCTTTCTCTTCTCCGGAACTATAATGGAAAACATAAGATACGGGAAACTTGACGCCACATCTGAAGAAATTAAAAACATAGCCAAGCTAGTTGGAGCCCACGAGTTCATAACAAGTCTTTCCGACGGATATGAAACTGAGGTTGGAGAAAGGGGAATGAGATTGTCTGTAGGTCAAAGGCAACTCATATCCTTTGCGAGAGCCCTTTTGCGCGATCCGCCGATATTGATTTTGGACGAAGCAACCTCTAGCCTCGATCCATATACGGAGCTGAAAATCAAGAAGGGATTGTCAGTTCTATTAAAAGACAGAACGTCTCTAGTCATCGCTCACAGGCTTTCCACAGTCAGAAATGCGGACAACATAATAGTTGTTAACGACGGCGAAATTGTTGAAGAAGGAAACCATAAGAAGCTCATGAGAAGAAAGGGGTTGTATCATCGACTATATAACAAACAATTCAAAGACATCTAAGAAACACGTTTGCCTGCACGCACAGGAGTGATAGATTCAGACCTTCCTGCAAAATTTTAGACCTGTGTAAAAAGAAAGCAAGATTTGGGCAATTCATTTACACAAAACATGCCCAAAATGCCAATTTGGAGTGGGCCGGGAGAGATTTGAACTCTCGACCTTTCGGTTATCAGCCGAACGCTCTAGCCAAGCTGAGCCACCGGCCCGTTTCAGCAATTCTAGAATAAACGGATGATTTATTAAAGGATTTTTCTGAGTCACCCGTTGGTTTTCGCGAAGACCCGCGTGCGCAAGCCAAGTTGAGCAAACATTTTATCTCGTGATCGCTAGACTATCTTCAAAAGGAGGGCCCGTAGCCTAGCCCGGATTAAGGCGCCGGCCTTCGGAGCCGGAGACCGTGGGTTCAACTCCCACCGGGCCCGCCACCTACACCGAGCGGGTACACTTGATGTTTTGAGTTTATCCTTCATTTCACTCAAAAATCATTTCAACTATTTTAGCAAAACGGTATTCCTTCGTCCTTCCTCTTTGATCCTCAATTACGTGCCTCTGAAGTCTAGGACGAAAAGCTGGTGCAAGCTCAAAAATTCTAGATAGAGCACTTTCTACGGTGCTCTCAGCCAGACCCGTACCTGCGCGCGCAATAACCTATGCAAATAGACTTCACCTTGACTATTTCCTATCATGATTCGCCCTCTCTCTTTCCCTAGTTATACGTCTCCTACGAAGTATGTAGACGATCCCGAAACCTAGCGCTGCAAGGAAGCCTATTATCAATAAGAAAGAATAAACCATTATCGACTCCAATTTTCCTAGTCTCCAAAAGAAAAGAGCGGTTAACGGATTTATCAGGCTTTACTACAACGAGAATACGTGCGCATGCGCAACAAGTAGCAGGTTTCCATATCGTTTTCAATCGAGTATATGCATAATTCAAACCGTCCGTTACAGCAAGTCACGCTTGCAGGCGAAGCTTTGCCAGAATACAAGTTCTATGTTCTCGGCTTTGTGCCTGCCGATGTTGTCCGCCTAAAAAGAGCTGTTTGGTTTACAAAACTAGATTCTGAACAGGTTCAACTAGTCTATCAGTTTCTCGCTGCGTCTGGTCGTTTCTGAAACGCCCTCCCGTGCACGTAAGTGACGACGAAGCTGACCCCTAGACCTATCCAGCTGAAGATTAGAATCCAGAAGAATGATCCATAGACAGGGTCTAGACTTCCCATAGTAATCGTGTAGTAGGCCTGGCTGTACTCCACGTTGTTGGTTCTATATCTGTGAATCTCGATCAGTTCGTCAATGTTTGTGTTGTCCCAATAGCCGACGAACACGAGGCTTCCAGGGTTGGATAAAGCTTCTACCACGTACGGGTCTGGGTCCGTCAACACCATGTACGTCTCAGGCTTTGTAGACAGCGTTTCAGCCCAAAGCACAGGTCCGAAGCGAAACTTCTCGGGATTGGACATGACATACAGAACAAGTGCAGTGAGCACTAGCAATATCATTGAAACCGAGAAAAAAACGAGGATTCTGGGTTTCATATCGGTAGGACCACTTTTTAGACGTAGATTGTATCCAAGCGCGCGCTTATAAATTAACTGGGAAATTAACTCTTCCTACTACCAAAAGACTAATACTTGGGTCTACTCAGAAGTTAGA
>JAPUUO010000030.1 GCA_026967815.1 Candidatus Bathyarchaeota archaeon
GGCGTAGATGACCTCCTAGTTCGTGCTCTTTCTCCACCAGATGGACCTCGAACCCCTGTTTCGCCATTTCTAAGGCTGCGGTCATCCCCGATAATCCTCCTCCGATCACCAGACCTGTAGGCGTAACATCAATCATGGTTTTCTTTAGAGGCTTTAGCAAACGGGCCTTGGCAACAATTGATCTAATAAGGTCTTTCGCTTTTTCAGTGGCTTGCTCAGGTTCATGCATATGCACCCAGCTACATTGGTCACGAATGTTTGCCATCTCAAAGAGGTAAATATTGAGTCCTGCTTCTCGTAGAGTCTCTCTGAAAAGCGGTTCATGCGTTCTGGGAGTGCACGACGCTACAACCACGCGGTTAAGGTTGTGTTCCTCTATTATCTCCGTTATTCTCTTTTGTGTATCCTGCGAGCAAGTATATAGATTGTGCTCCGCGAAAATGACGTTTGGCAGTGTTTTGACATACTCTACGACCTTTGGCACATCGACAACTCCACCGATGTTAATGCCACAGTGGCAGACAAAAACTCCAATGCGCGGGTTCTCACTTGAAATGTCTCTCTCCGAAGGGTACTTTTTTGCGGTTGTGAGTGTCCCTCTCTCAGAAGAAATCAAGCTAGCCGCTTTCATTGCAGCCCCGCTTGCTTGTGCCACGCTCTCAGGAATATCTTTCGGAGAGGAGAAAGCTCCACAAACAAATATGCCTGCTTTCGATGTTTCGACAGGTGAGAAGACGTTTGTTTGGCAGAACCTATATCTATTGAGTTCTATTCCCAGTACATCGGCCAGTTTTTCAGTGTCTTTAGGAGGTTGCATTCCAATGGATAGAACCACCATGCCGAATTCTTCGATTTTAGGGTCTTCGTTTTCTACATAACGCAAATGGAGATTGTTTGTTATTGGGTCTTCTGTAATGCTTGCAGCTCTTGATCTTACGAATCTAATACTGTATTCTCCTTTGGCACGGTCATAATAGGAGTCAAACTCTTTTCCATAGGCGCGTATGTCCATGTAAAATATTGCGCAGTCCAATTTCGTCGGCACGTGTTCTTTTGCTATGATCGCCTCTTTAATGCCATACATGCAACATGCGGCGGAGCAGTAGTTGTTTCCGAGTTGGGCATCCCTTGAACCAACACATTGAACAAAGGCTATTTTTCTTGGAATTTCGCCGTCTGAAGGTCTTAAAACAAGTCCGCCATATGGGCCTGAAGCACTTAGAATACGTTCAAATTCAATACTTGTAACAACGTTTGGAAATAGCCCATAACCATATTCACTTTTCAATTTTGCATCAAACGGTTCAAAACCCGGGGCCAGGACAATAGAACCTACGCTTAATGTTGCTTCACTGTCTTGTTGGTCGTACTCAATTGCTTTTGCCTTACAGATTTCTTGACATGTTCCACATCCTATGCATTTTTCACGGTCTATTATGAACTTCAGTGGAACTGCCTGTGGGTAGTCCACGTAGATGGCGCTCTTGTTACTTAATCCCTCATTGAATGTGTCGACGGCTTCTACTGGACATTTTTGTGCACATAATCCACATCCGTTACATTTCTCTTCGTCTATGTAGCGGCTTCTTTTTCGAACTTTTACTTTGAAGTTTCCAGCCTCACCGTTCAGGCCCATGACTTCTCCATTTGTCACCAAGGTTATGTTTGGGTGTCTTCCAGTTGCCACAAGTTTGGGTGCAAGGATGCACATTGCGCAGTCATTTGTTGGAAATGTCTTGTCAAGCCGCGCCATCACACCGCCTATGCTTGACGATTGGTCAACTAGGTAAACTCTGAACCCTGAGTCTGCAAGATCTAGGGCTGCTTGGATTCCAGCGACTCCCCCTCCGACTACAAGAACCGCGCCGATTTTTTTTTCTGTCATTTATTGAACCTCCAGCGCTTTGTAAAGCAGAGTCGTTCTGTCAACATGGTCTAAAGCAATCATTCCTTTTCTACGCATGTTCACAATGTGGCGTAGCACTAGGGCGGGTTTCATGTTAACAATTGCCGCTATTTCTTTGACCGACATCGGCTTTTCTTTGGTTAGAAGATGTATTTTGTGTCGAATGAATTCAGCTTCAACAACTTCATGTAGCAAAACGTCAAATTCTTTCTGTGATATTTTCTCTCCAAACATGTTCTCCTTTTCAGTCAGTTCTCTTTCTCTGCCAACCAAGACTCTGAGTCTAAAATCCTCTGCTGCAGCCTTAGCAGCCTTTATGTTCAGAAGTATGTTAGAATCAGCTTTTTCTTCAGCCAAAGGAGATGGTCCTAGCGCAATCACCAGGTTTCTAAAATCGTCAATAATTTTCGGGAAGCGTTCAATCTCGTATGCATAGGCCCAGTCTAGCCGAAGGCGCTCTTGTTCAAGGCCAGTTAGCGATAAGAGCTTCTTCAACATCTTGACTTTTCGTTCTGCCTGAAGGTTTCCATAGATGTAGTGGCAGTCAGGCGGGTGACAACCGATTACTAAAACCCCGTCTGCACCTTTTGCAAAGGTCCCCAGCACAACAGCTGGGTCGACTCTACCAACACACATCACTTGCACCACGTGTATCTTAGGGTAAGCATGTATTGTGGTGGGGCTTGCAACATCCACCCCAGCAGGCAAACTCCAGTTACAGATAAAACAAATGATTCTAGGTCTAAACATCATCCGATCCCTCCACCTAAGACGGATAGTACTCGAGTCATGATTTGATCATTTGTAATACGTCGCATTGTAACCGCTCGCTCGGGACAACTTGCACTGCAAATGCCACAGCCTTTACACAGTTCTTCGTCCACTTGTGCAATCCCCACTTCATTCTTCTTCATGGCACCAGAAGGACAAACTACAGCGCAGACATTGCAGCCTGTGCACAATGTTTCATCAACAACCGCTTTGTCACCTTCGCACAACCCCTCCCCTTCGAGACATTCGCTACATGGTCCGCATTCGAGGCACCTCTGAGCTTCAGACATGGCGCGCTCTTTAATCTTCACTAAGAGCTCATCAGCTTCTTCAAAGCTTACTCTCTGTCTACCTATGTCTATACTTGGAGTGGTGTACCTTTCAGGCTTTTTCGCTATCATTTCCCAATCTTTGACCCAAGTTGTCTCCTCAATTTCCTCTTCTCTTTCACTCCTTAGATCCTTGCCGTTCAAATAACGGTCGATCGACGTAGCCGCTCGTTTGCCAGCGCCTATGGCCTCGACGATACTTGCTGGACCAGTGACTATGTCGCCTCCTGCGAAAACGCCCGGGATGCGAGTTTCTAGTGTTGATGGGTCAACCAAAATTGCACGTGCGCGTTCATCCAGAAGAACAGAAGGTAGACCTGAAGTTTCTGGTATTTGGCCGATTGCTGGGATTACCGTATCCGCTTCATATGTGTGCTCAGTCCCTGGGATAGGCATTGGTCGCCTTCTGCCGCTTTCATCAGGCTCACCCAGCTTCATCCTTAAACATTCTATAGCCTTTATTCTGCCTCCTTCACCAATAATCTGTTTGGGGGAGACTAGAAAATAGAATTTAATTCCTTCTCTTTCGGCGGCTTCTATTTCGTGGGGAAGCGCTGGCATTTCCTTCCGTGAGCGGCGATAGAGAATCGTAACCTCTTTTGCCCCAAGCCTCAGCGACGTGCGAGCGGCATCGACAGCACTGTTGCCTCCTCCAATGACTGCAACTTTTTCGCCAACATCGACTCGTTCTTTTAAAGAGACGTGTCTTAGAAACGCAACCGCGGGAAGAACACCCTCTAAATCCTCGCCTGGCACGTTTAGTTTTCGGTTCAGTGAGGCTCCATTGGCTATGAATACGGCTTTATAGCCTGAGCTTTGTAGCGTGTCAAGTTGTATGTCTTTGCCAAATTTCACTCCCGTTTTAATTTCCACGCCCAAATCTTGAATATAGGCTATTTCGTTGGCAACAACATATTTTTGCAGGCGGAACTCGGGGATACCGTATTGCATCATCCCGCCGGGTCTAGGCATACTCTCAAAAACCGTGACTGGATAGCCGAGTTTTGCAAGTTCATATGCAACGCTGAGCCCTGCAGGTCCTGCGCCGACGATTGCTACCTTCTCTTTACGCGTCTTAGGTATGGGATCTGGTTTAATTCGACCTTGTTCCCGTTCAATGTCTGCGGCAAGTTTTTTCAAGTAACGAATGCCCACAGGTTGGTCTACGTTTTTTCTTGAACAGGCGTCTTGACATGGACTAAAGCAGACTCTGCCGCAGATTGCTGGAAAGGGCATGCTCTTTCTTATGAGTTCAACGGCTTCATTGAATCTGCCCTGTTGGAGCAAAGCAATGTATCCTTGAACGTTGACGCCGGCGGGGCAAGCGCCACGACATGGTGGAAACCTCCGTTTGCTTTTGATCGCGCAGCTATCAGTCGCCATTTCGTAGTATCCCCCTTTTCTCTCATGGTCGTGTCAAAAAAACGCTAATTAGAGGCTTAGGATTCGCGGTGGACCTTGTTTGCTAGCCCACATTTCATATTCAGGTAGTCTCATCAACTCTCTCAATTCTGCTTCCAACGTGATTACGTTGTTAGGTTTGATTTCCACGATCCATCCTGTCTCATATGGATCACTATTGATTATCGAAGGATCGTCTTGGAGAAGCCTATTGATCTTGGTGATTCTCCCACTGACGGGAGAGTAAAGGTCGAACATAAACATCCACGTTTCAACAACTCCGAATGGCTCTCCCTTCTTCGTTTCATATCCAACCGCGTGGGTTTGAATACCAGCTATTCCCTTCAGACGTCTTTGGGCATGGCCAGATAACCCTACTCTTACATTCCCTTCCGGGGTCACCATTACCCACACATGATTAGAATTGTGAAGCAATCGTTCACGAATCACAGGATAATCGGCATGCTTCTCAGCAGTCTTCTGTCCCTGCTTCAGTTCATCGAGGCGCAGTCGAAGAGCTTCAGAGACGAATTCGGAAAGACTACGGTAGCGGCCTTCCTTAAGCGTTCTCTTCGCTGCTGCCACGAGTTCTTGCCGGATGCGAATAGTTTTCCATTCGGATACACGCTGCTTATCCAAGTTTTTCACCTCGCAAGAGCTGCTTTCCTCTATTGGGTCGTTGTCCACGTGAAAGTTGATCGACTAGAATCTTGTACTCCCCTAGACTCAGTAGTCCATCTGTCCACGAGTGAACCTCTGTGTACTCGGGATGAACCTCTACAATCCACTCGTACGGGTCTGCGTTCAGTATGAATGGATCCTCGAGGACTTTTTTGTTAACTGAGGCTATTCGTCCATTTAGCGGGGAAAACAGGTCATACGTAAACCACCAAGTTTCTACCACGCCGAAAGATTCACCTTTAGAAATCTTCTCGCCGACTCTGTCGGTTCGGACATTAACTATCTCTTTGAGTTGGTCGTGGAAATATTCGGTTACTCCGATTTTGACGGTTCTTTGAGAAGTTTCTTGTGTCCAGACGTGTTTTGGCGTGTAAAATAGCTGTGCTTGGAGCTGAGGGATTCTGCTATACCTGTCTCGCTCTAGGTATTCTGATACTCTTTCTTTGGCTAGTGTTTGCATGCGATGTCGAATTGCTTCCGAAACGAATTCTGAGAGACTTTGGTACTGACTTTTCTTCAGTTCTCTTTTGACTTTATCTACTAGTTCCTGCCGAACTTTTACAGCTTTCCATTTTTTAGACATGTATACTGCCCTCCTTTTCACGGAAGTGTATTTATTCCGTTGGCGTGATATATACATAATGCTTATATTGTCGTGACAAGTAAATGCTATAAATACTGAGGTTGAATCAAATGGAGAGCAGAAAATTACAAAAAGTTGGCTACTCAACTCTATCGATCTCTCTACCTAGCAGTTGGATCAAGGAAATGGATCTGAAACGAGGAGACTCTCTCTTCCTAATGCCCGAAAAAGATGGCTCACTCAAACTGTTTCCAAGCAAAATTCTTAAACCAAAAGAAAGTCTTGAAGAGTACATCTGTAACGCTGATTTATGTGACGACCCAAAAATGCTGGAACGAATAATTGTTGGCAGCTACATCCTCGGCCGTGACCTCTTTTCAATAATATCTTCTGAGAGGATGCAATCTGAGCATATCGAAGAGATCAGAGGGTTAATGCGTAAACTTATCGGATTAGGGATCATAGAAGAGACGCCAGATCGTATTACACTCCAATGTTCTGTTGACCCAAGAAAATTCCAGTTGGACATGTTGCTTCGACGGCTTTCCATAATTTCATTGACCATCATAAAGGAAGCGCTACAAGCACTTCTAGATTCCAATACCTCTTTTGCAGAAGATGCCATTAAACGAGAAGATGAAGCCGACTCGATGTACTTGCTTGCGATGAGATTACTTGTTACTGCCCAAAGAAGACGAGAAGTAGCCGACGAAATCGGATTGACAGACCCATTACATATTCTGTACTTTGGGTTGATGTTGAGGTATCTTGAGATGATCGCTGATTACGCTGAAGAAATAGCCCGACGAGTTATTGAACTAATAAGAAAATACAAAGACGTGTTGCCTCGATGGGTAATTGAAAGAATAAGCAATCTAAATGACCTTGCCCACGACCTTGTTCTAAAATCTGTAGACTGCTTCTTTATTGGCGACATCAAGATCGCAAACAGCCTGTTGGAAATGCTGACATTCGTCGAGTTGGAAAGAGATAGACTGATGCAGGAACTTCCGGACATACCATATTTGAGGTTGATATGTTGGAACATCACCAGAATAGCAGACAACGGCGCAAGCATTGCCCTAACAGCAATAAATAATACTCTTGAACGAAAAACTAAAATATGTTCAAAAAGCTGGTCAACGCGCTTCAAGTAGAATGGGAATGCCCTCACACTTGCCGACACAAACATTCGTACAATAGCTTCAGACAGCGGAGTTAATCTCTGGTTTTGTATAACTATCTTCCCATGATCATTCTAGCATTTTTGATGGGGCGCACGCGGATAGGTGCATGAATAGTAAGTGATGATCCTTTCAAATTGAAATGCGCGCAACACGGTTTGAGACAATAACCTCATTAGAACAATGAAAAATTACTTCTCAGACTTGTCTCACAAAGGAGGAAAGAAAATTATTACGAAAAAGTTTTGATAGCCTAAGTCTCAGGAATTCTCATCTCCCATTTCTTTCTGATGAAGACAAAGATTACTACTGCAACGACAACGATAGCGATAAGGAGGTGTGACGTTTTCATGTTTTCACCTCCTTCTGATGTCTAACCTGCGCGCGCATTTAAACAAATACTATTTTCAGCTGTTTATGTCCGTGAATGTCAATAGGTTGACGTTTAATGGTGGTTTGACTGCATTTGAAACACGAGCAGCTATAAGGTGTTTGATTTTCTTGTCATCCGCAATATCTACAAGTCTCTTAGTTATCACGCCGTCGAAGACTACAGTGTCTACACCGTCGATCTGTTGAAGTTTCTCGGCGAGTTCGCCTACTGAAAGCCTGTTGATCTGTTCTAATTTCCCATTGAAAAGCACTGCTTCTAATGTGCCATTCAATTCCTTTGCGGCTTTAACGATTTGCTTTGGAACAATTATTCTGCGTCGCTCTCTGGCTTTCCGTGGTTTGATCTTTTCAATTGGCACTCTTCGTTGAAGTAGAGTCAGAACATCTTTTGAGGTTAGTTCTTCAACTTCTTTGCCAGAGGGTGCTCTAGCAACATATTTAAGGCGGGCAACCTGCAACAGCTCTTTGAGGATGAGGTCGCCTCCGCGGTCTCCGTCCAAAAAGGCGGTGGCTTCTTTTTCTTTGCTTAGTTTTATGATAGTTTCAGGGATTTTGGCGCCTTCTAAGGCAATGACGTTTCCAATGCCACATTTCAGTAAGTTGATTACATCTGCTCTGCCTTCGACTATGATCATTTCTTTTGCGTCGTCGATGCGTGGTCCTGCAGATAGCTTTTCTGGTCCATATTTTTCTACTTTTGGCGCCTTGAGAGTTTCAGAGACTTCTCGAAAGATTTCTTCAGTGCTTGGAAGACTTCGTATGGTCCACTCATGAAGAATTTGCTTGGCTCTGTCGATTATAGTTCTTCGTCTCGCATCTCGTATGTCTTCTACTTTTTCTAAAACAACCTTTGAGTCGCATGGTCCCACTCTGTTTATGCTTTCTAGGCTGGCTGCGATAATGGCTGTTGAAACGCGGTCCAAGCTTGTTGGGATAGTAATTGATCCAGTGGTTTTATCTTGCTTCGATTGCAGTTCTATTTGTATTCTTCCTATTCGTCCTGATTTTTGAAGTTCACGCAGGTCAAGTTCTGAACCAAATAAGCCTTCGGTTTGACCGAAAACAGCGCCGATAACGTCTGGTTTTTCTACAACTCCCTCGACTTCGAATTTTGCGCAAATTACATATTTTACTGTAACCGTTTGTGATGATCCCGTAAGTGTCACCTCCGATGAAGCTGTTTAAAGGGTGAAATCCTATAACGCAGTAAGCGTGACTTACCCGTTACGGCTTTAACGTGGGTTCCTGTTATTATATTTTGCTAATTACCAATTCTTTTCCTTAGTGTTTCTAGGTAAGCCGGCAGGCCTTCAACATCCTTGATGTTACGTCCTGCTAAAGCGTGCAGTTTATTCCAGAAGTTGATGTTAACCTTTATTCTCTTCTCTTCCAAGCTCTGTTTAAGGCGTTTTGCCCATTCTCTGCCCCGTCTGTCAAAATCCAAAAGAAGAATAACTTGACTAATGTTTTGCTCCTCAATTTCCATGAGGATGTCGAGAAACGACTTTCCAGCGGTTTTAACTGAAATTATGTTGCCTTTAACTTTTAATTCCTTCAAAGCTTCTATGTCGTTTTGACCTTCAACGACAATTAAAGTGTCTTTAGCTGCCTCCATGACGAGTTGTTCCAAAAGTTGCAAAATCTTCTCAAACCGATTTCTCAATTTGTCTGACAAGTTTCTTACCTTGTAACTTGGGCTCTCCTAAGTATTTCCAGTCCTTCTCTTGCTTCTTGATTCGTGGCAAAATATTTCCTGACAGGAGCCAAAATTCCTATCAGCTCTTCCGCCACACCACTTTTCAAGTCTGAAGGATGCAGTGTGCCTTCTCTGTAATTCTTAGCCAATTCTTCGAAACTGTTGAACTCGGTGGCACCGCCAAACTTGGCAGGCCTTTCTATGTGGAACGTTTCCATTTCCCTGAATATTATGTACTTGCAAATGTCGATTATTGGATTGAATTCGATTGCTTTTTTGGGGCAAAAGGCATTTGCAATTTTCCCTCTTATTTCTTCCGGCGAATCATAGATGAAAACGCAAGTTTGCGGTTGGCTTTTGGACATCTTAGCTGAAGCCAATGCCTCTTTTTCTTTCCCTTCTGGAATGGGCCAAATGGCAGGTCTTTCTAGTCCTTGCAGCAAGCGATGATGCACACAAACAGGTTTCCAGAAGCCGAGTTTTTGACCTAGCTCCCTGGAGACAACATTTGCTTTTCTCTGGTCTATGCCCAACTGACATATCTTAACTTCAAGTTGGAATATGTCCGCTACCTGCATGGGAGTGTAAAGGAAATCAGAAACATAGTTGGCTTCAGTTTCTTTTCTGCCAGCGATTTCGAGAGTGCGTCTCGCTCGAGCTATTGTCAAATTTCTTGCAACTGAAACTGCTTTTGCCCAATAGCCTAGATCGTCATACAGCTGGTCAGAATAGATGAATTCCACCTTATCTTCTGGCACTCCAAGGGCTATCCAAGAATGCTTAAAGAGGTCTGCTGCCTTCTTTATTAGCGCTAAGTCGCCGCCGAGTTTGTTGTTTATCCATGCGTGCCACGTTGACAGATAAGCTTTGAAACGTATTCCAGCCTCAATAAGGTCCTTCATCTTGTAAGCACAGATTACACCCGTTCCTAAATGCACGAGTCCCGATGGCTCCCAACCATTGTAGGCAATTGGATGTTCCTCTACTTCAAGAAGCTGCCGCAAATCGTTGGGTGTCAAAACCTCCTCAGTTGGCGGTCTATTGATCAAAGCAATCTTTGTTTCAATGTCCATGCTTGTTTTGTTCCTCCAGACAATTGGTAATGTTCGCTAACGACAAACTTAAAAGTGTTTATCGCGGGCGTTGTTACCCACGAAACTAACACACAACTTCACAGTTGGAGCATGTCGCTCCTCTCTGTTGAGCTCTCTCTGACGTGGGATTTCAAGGCGCCCGCGCCCACTGTGTCTCATGTCTGGGTAAACCCTTCTTCATCGGCAAGTGAAGACTCACCTTTCTCGGTTGAGTCCGTCTGCATGAGCCCGTTTTGGGTTCCAGTGGGATGCTCCACAAAAGTCATCGCTAACACTAACAAAATGGACACAGCAAAATAAGAGTTTCCTATTGTTTGGGAAAATTGTCCAGCGTCGTTAGAGTCTTTTCAAAGCTTCTTAGCTCGAAAACTGGCCTATATCCAATCTTCTGATAAAATCTTAGCGCTGGATGATTCGTTTTCGGTGTTCCTACATAGGAGTATCTGCATCCGTATTTCTTAAAGCAACTATGTATCTCGTTTATTAGAGCATAGGCAATTCCTTTTCTGCGAAATTCTGGAAAAACGCCAATACTGGCAACTACGCCATGTGCTGGTCGATATTTCTCCTTCGGCACAAACCCAATCACGAAACCCACAACTTCTTTTTCAAGCAATGCAACTTTCCAGCACTCTGGAGGAGAAAACCCGAAATTTCCCCTCTTTATAGCCTGAAGCACTTTTATGTTCTTTTCACGTCTGGACACGTTTGGATCAAAACCATGGATGGCTCTGTCTTCAGCAGTAGACGCATAGGCTTTCATGGTGAAGTCTACAAATTCCTCCAAAGACACTTCATCGCGGTTGACGAGATGGAGATTCTTGACTTTAGAAGGAAACATTTCGGTTTTGAATAGGTCCGCTAATAACATTACACCCTCAGGTCCTTTCTGCTTAAAACCGCATTTCTCGTAAAGAATTATGTGCCAGTTTCCGGTTTCTGGCTTGTCAGATGGGTACCTCAGCAGACACTTGACTTTAAGCACATTGTTTGCTCTCAACCATGAAAACGCCTTTTGGATAAGGGCTGCATCCACTTCGGTGTTTCTGAATTTAACGGGAACGGCTGGTTCCCATCTTCCAAGTGTGCCGATATTTTCTTTAATTTTCACCCTTAAGACGCCGAAAATTTCCTTTGCATCTTTAGACGTTGCTACAAGATAGAGGTTATCCAACTCAGCGAATTCTTTTGTGATCTCCTCAATCATCTCGTTTCGAGTATAATGGAAAAGTATGTGTTCTTTGAACCAATGCGTATCAATCATGGCTTGAGTCCAGTATTTCAGAAACTTTTCTATAGACTGAACCTGTTTTATATCATACTCAGGCATGACAGCGCTGTTTCCTGCAGTTTTTCCTTTCTATTAAAGGACTAAATCGTTTCCAGATGTTAATTAGGGCACGCGAATATTTTAGGTTAAGTGATTTCCGTCAAGTTTTTAAATTCCAACAGAAAATTGTTTAATGCCTTTATAGAGGCGATCAAAGTGAAATTCTTATAGTCACGTAGTGGCGGTTCAAGCTTACCCGCAGTAACTTAAGAGCTTCTTTCTAAGCCCGAGTCTAAATTCTGAGGAGGTGATGTTTAATGCTCAAGATTCGTAACATGGGAGTGGAAGATGCAGAAACGGTGGCGAAGATGGTGGCTCTGGATCATGACGCTGATCCTGCGAAAGGCTACAAAGAAGCCAGAAAGCACACGCTGGACCATCTAAAAATTGTGCCTCAACATTGCTATATCGTAGACGACGATAAACAGATTATTGCCGCCATGGTTCTGCATCCCCAAGATAAAGTCTTTGAAATCGAAGATTTTCATGTGAAAGAAATCCAGCGAAACAAGCAGGCTTTAGCTTTACTCAAAGCAAGACTTCTAGAATACTTGGAAAATGTTCAAACAGAGGTCTTATGCTGTCCCTATGCCCTAATGAGGTTAATTGCCAATTGACACTAGACTTCGATTTCTTCGATGTCTGTCTCAAAGGCGCTCGTCGGATTTTCTAGTTCAAAGTTGTTTAGCACTTCGGGGTGGATCTCACCTAACACACCTATCTCCTTGCGTTTCAGATGGACAGTCGCGGTTCTGCCATCCATGAAACTTGGGTGCCTTGTTGGTTTGATTTGCCAACGCTTTAACTCTAAGTTGTGTAATAATGCTTCGACAGTGGATTTTATTTCTGTGAAATTTGCAGTTGCGTGCGACGAGACCCCAGCCACGTGCAGTCGTCTTTCGCAGCGTGTCTTCACTCGCTGATTTATTCGTCCAACGTCTGAGACTTCGAAAAGGCGTTGTGGGAAGCTTTCGTGTCTGTTGTTCATGAGGTTTTTCATCAGAATTGGGAGCAGACTTTCTCTCAGAATCGTGTATTCGGCTGAGACAGGATTTGCAAGTGTTATTATAGTATCAGGAATGAGTGGTAATGCTCGCATCTTTTCGTAATGAACGACTTCGTTCGTCAAAGTGAAATTCATGACTTCGGTGAAGCCTAAACCCGTCATAATTTGCCTTACAACGTTTGCAGTTTTCTGCGTTGGATGTTGCTCTCCAATAGTCAGGGTCTTAGGTATGGAAGGCTTAAGCTTGTAATATCCGTAGCCAATGGCCACTTCTTCAACCAAATCCGCTTCATGTAGCACGTCGATTCGATAGGCTGGAATAGCTACTTCCACAATGCCGTTTCTCAGTGTTTTGGCGTCTAGCCTGCACTTCGCTAGGCTCTCAACAACCTGAGCCTGTGAGAGTTTGAGTCCCAACAATTCGTTGGCATAGCTTGTTCTGAGGTTCATTTTCTGAGGGGTCAAATTGGGCGAAATAACTGTACGGTTGGGATATTTCACAAGCACTTTTTCTATTGTGCCACCCATGTCTGCCAGTGTTGTGGTCAAAACGTTCAGGCTTCTTTCAACGGCCATGTAATCGGTTCCTGTAACGTCTAGGAACAAGTTGGTTGTTTTGTAGGTGACTCGAGTCAGCTCGCCGTTGATGATGGGCGGCATAGAAAGAACTTGGCCATCTTTGTCAGTCAGTAATGGATATCTCGGCGCCCAATCGACTA
>JAPUUO010000031.1 GCA_026967815.1 Candidatus Bathyarchaeota archaeon
CTAATGTCATGCGCTGAAGAATCAGTATTGCTCACGTTGATTGGTTTTTCATAATACAGTGTCACGTTTGGATACGCGTTGAGAGATAGACTTGCCCATGTACCGTTGTTCCCCATCGATGAGCCTGTTGGCCAGTCTGCACCCGTGACAAACTGAACTGCAGCACCAGTGGTTGCGATGCCTGGTTGTAGAATCATTCCGTAGTAGATGGCTGCGCTAGCCGTCACTACGAGCATGTTTAGCAGAAGCAACGTCAAAAGCCTTGCCGACTTTCTTGACAGTAGGTTTCTTATTTCCATCTTGTCACCTCCTCCTCAATTTCTCCAATAGAGCAGGGCTGAGAACGGCGACACTAATTCCCAAAATGACAGCAGAGCCCACAATGAGTACTTGTAACATCAACATTGAGAAAGCAGCCCCTCGAAGATACCCATAGTCATACACAAAGAATATCGAAATGAACATGGCTGGGAACGTTACTGCGGCAGACCATGCCTTAGCGAGTGTCCACATCCTCTTTGACACTGCCAAGTAGACATTGATAGCTATGACATTGGCCAATGCAATCGCTAGATAGAGGACATTGTACCAAAAACGCATATTCTCGCCAAAGACAGTGAGAAACTCCTTGCTGACCCAAAGGTGACCAAATCCCATGAGTGCCCCAATCACGTAGACATAGGATATGGCTTTAGGAAATCGGTCCTCCAAGAGACAAGTCAACATACTCAGCAGTGCAAACAAGTCCACGGACAGCAGTGCAAAGAACTCTGGAAGCAAGATCGAAACCTACACTCAGCCCGATTTCTGAATCCGATTCGATTTCCAGCATATTAAAGAGCTATGAAGTCAGAATCTGAATTGAACATCTGTACTATCCACGCTATCAAGACCTGTAAGGACCGGTCAAAACCCGCGTGGATTACCGTTCTTTGCTTCTAGACGAATCTACAATGCGTACGCCGAAAAACTGAAGTGTTTCTGACATTACTCTGCTATTGGAGGTGAGGAATCTTGCCTGTTGTGAAGATAATTGAGCTGATAGGAAGTTCACCAAAAGGGTGGGAGGAGGCAGTTGAAAACGCTGTAAAAGAAGCGTCGAAGACGGTCAAAAACATCAAGGGAGTCCACGTTAAACGATGCACTGCAAAAGTGGAAGACAACAAGATTGTAGAGTACCGCGCTGATGTTAAAATTGCTTTCATCGTAGAAAGATGAACGTGCAGACACAGAGTCTAGGTCTTTGCATTTCAACTTCTGGTCATTCTACATCTGTTATCGAGAGAAGGCTTTTCTGTTACAGTCGTATGATTATTTGTGGGAATGATAGTGAGAGAATACATTAGGAGGGAGTATGTTAAGCCTGTTCTCCGTTTTCTTATGCGCATAGTGATAGTCGTTGGGGTCATTCTGCTATTGAATGTGATAGGTCTAGGGGTCTTTCTCTTCTCTAGAGGTCAATGGAATCTTCCCAGTTTCTTAGAGTTTCTAGTAATACTTCTTCTATTGGAGGGATCACTTATTGGTGCCGCTGGAGGCTTCATGTTCTATGGTTACAGCGAATACAGGATTGCCAAACAACATGCAATCAATCCAGCCATTGTTGGGGACCAGAGACAGAAATGGAGAGAAAGACGTTTGTCTCAACAGAAATGGGGTCCCGCCATGCTAGTAGCAGGTTTTCTACTAATCTTTCTAGGGCTTCTAATCAGCTTCTTAGCCTCTCTCTGAAACCACTCAGACAAAACCATCTCTCAATTGGAGATTCTCAATGGTTCATATGTTGGAGTTGTAAGCTTTAACCTAATGTCTGACTGTCGTGTGTGCGTATTAACTTGAGGAGAAATGCTCTACGCACTATAAATGCACGAGGGAGTCACTCAAACGGGCATTTCCGCCAGCTTATTTCACTCTTTCTTCTAGGTTCCTTTTCTTAGACACGAGATTGTTCAGAACTACATGTTTCGCTCTGATCTTGTCTTCTAATTCGCGAACTGCGATTTTTTCTTCAACTAACCTAAGCTTTTGGGCAAAATGTTTCTCATCCTTACATAAGGACTGCAAATCATCTTTCAATTGTGCTTTTTCCCTCAGAAGTTCTTCCAGTCCGGTTGCCGTGCTCATGATCATATCACCAAAAGAGTATGTTGCTTCTTTCTATAAATATCATCACTCAAGATTTGACATATTGCAACTTCCGATACATGTGCTTCCTACACCATTTAACTCCAAAATCATAGTGAGTTATTTGCGCGCATCTACACACAGGTCATCAAGTTTGAGAGCAATGAATACAATTCATCAGTGGCTAAGGTAGTCAACGAAGCGGAAAAGTTGACGGAGGCTGACTTCGAATACGTTTGCAGTTATCGGGATTTGATGCTGTTCCAAAAGCGAAAATGATGAAAAGCATTTATAATGCCGAAAAAGCCTTTATAAGACGCTTTATGAATAACTGAGGGAAATACCTAACATAAGAAGAGGTGTATCATGCCCACGCCTTATGATGTGCCAGCAAATCTTCTGATTCAACGCTTAGCCCAATACCTAAAGGACGAAGTAGACCAGATAAGACCGCCAACTTGGGCATCGGTGGTTAAAACAAGCTCTCATGCTCAGAGAATACCGCAAAACGCAGATTGGTGGTTTACAAGATGCGCCTCTGTTCTGAGAAAGGTCTACTTGAAAGGACCATTGGGCATTCAACGTTTACGTGCAGAATACGGCGGAAGAAAAGACAGAGGAGTCAGACCTGAGCACGCGCGAAAGGGCGGTGGAGCCATCATACGCAAGACATTACAGCAACTGGAAGAAGCAAAGCTAACGAAATCCTCAGGTAATCAAGGTAGAGTCGTTACCAAACAAGGAAGAAGCCTCCTCGACCGTCTATCCACTGAAATCAAAAAAGAACTGGAGAAACAGCTTCCTGAGCTAAAGAAATACTAAACGGTGAAGGCAACATGAGCGAAGACGCTGAAATGGAGGACATTCGGCGAAGAAAAATGCTTGAACTCCAAAGGCGACTAACCCAAGAACAGCAGAGCTCACAAGCGCAGCAACAAATGGAACTTCAGAAACAGGCCTTGCTCCGCAAAATTCTCACGCCCAAGGCCAGACAACGCCTTACAAACCTCAAAATGGTCAAGCGAGACTTCGCTAACCAGCTGGAACTTCAACTAATCCAACTAGCACAACAGAAAAGGGTAGACATTCCAATAAGCGATGAAACGCTCAAACAGATCCTGGTTCAGTTGCAGTCTCACCGCCGAGACATCAAAATCACAAGGCGATAAATCATGACAAGAAACAAGCCGACTGCAAAAAAACGCAGACTTGCGAAAAAAGGCAAAGAAGCAAAAGCAGTGCCTTCATGGGTCATTGCCAAAACAACTGGTCAAGTGCGAACTAATCCTAAAAGGAGGCAGTGGAGACGAACCAAGACAAAAGCGTGAAAGCCACAAAGAACTCTAACACGGAAGAAGAGGAAAGCGGAAAAATCGAAGAGAGCGAAGAGCCCCAAAGCGTTGAGGAACAAGAAGAAATCGAAAAAACCTTGGAAGCCACAGAGACCCCAGAGGAAATGGCTGAAGAAGGAACAAGACTCGAGGAACTTCCTGAAGAAGAGACAGTTGAAGAAAAAACTGAAGAGATTACTCGAGAAGCTGAAGCCGAGGACATCCTTGAAGAAAAAGAAATCGTAGAAGAAGAGGAACCACGGAAGATAGAGAAGAAGGAAGAAATTGAAGAGGAAATTGTCGAAGAAAGGGTCTACACAATTCCTCTGCGAAGAGCATGGATTTCCTCGAGAAAAAAACGTACCCCTCGTGCAGTACGGCTGGTTAAGGCGTTTGTTCAAAAGCATATGAAACCTGAAGCCCTTCTTATGAGCAATGAGGTCAATGAAAGGCTTTGGAGGAGAAGCATTCAGAAGCCTCCAAGAAAAATAAGGGTGCGAGCGGTTAGAGACAAAGAGGGAACAGTTACTCTTTACTTGGCAGAAGGAGACTGACGCTTGTCCATCTTCCTTCTAGACTTCTTTGGCAGCGCCTGCATAGGAGTTTATTCCTTAATCACAGAAAAAATGGGGATTATTCCTCCTATAGTGTCTGAAAACAAAGCGGAAAAACTTGAGGAATGGTTAAAAGTCGATGTGATCCGAACCATGATTGGAGAATCGGTTTTGATTGGAGCGCTTGCCAGCGCCAACTCTAATGGCGTAATTTTACCTCACTTCGTCCGTGAAGAGGAGATTAAAGCCATAAAGTCGGTTTGTTCTGAAATTAATGTTGCTGTTATGGAAACAAAAAGAACCGCTTATGGAAACATTGTTCTCACGAACGATTTTGGGGCCATAATTGACCCCAGAATTAAAAGAGCAGACTTGAAGAGAATAGCTGACACTCTAGGCGTTGAAGCAGTGCCAGGTGAAATCGCTGGGCTTCCGTACGTAGGTTCGCTTGCCATCGCAACAAATAAGGGTGTGCTTGCACACCCATTGATAAAAGAGGAGGAGCAGGAACTTTTGGTAAATGTTCTAAAGGCGCCCGTAGATGTTGGAACGATAAACTGTGGCATTCCATATGTGGCAACTGGACTCATTGGTAGCTCGGGCACAGTTGTGGCTGGTTCTTTAACAACTGGACCCGAACTGTTCATAATTGGGCAGGCATTAGATGTGGTGAAAGAAAATGAGTGAAGTCAAGATTTTTCGAATAACTGGAAAAATAGACAAGCCTAACTGGAAAACAAGCTTTAAAAAAGAAGTTAGAGCCTTAAAGCCTGAAGACGCTGTGGAGAAAATCTATAAAGAATTGGGAAGCAAACACAGAACCAAACGTTTCCAAATCAAGGTTTTAGAAGTTAAAGAAATATCGCCCGAAGAGGTTACAAATCCGATAATAAAGAAACTTGCGGCGGGAGAATAGAAATTGGCTGCCAGCGATGAAACCTTGCGCCGGTTAATTGTTGAACTGCGATTACTGGAAGGAACAGCTAATACTTTGCAGTCAAGACTAAACTTCATTAGTGCGATGCAGACTGAACTTAATTATGCCAAGATGACATTGGAAGGTCTAGAAAAGGAAAAAGAAGATGTGCCCCTTTTCGTCCCAATCGGAGGAGGCTCATACATCCGAGCGAAGCTGGAAAGCGCAGAAAAAATCATTGTGGGAATGGGTGCAGGTGTGTCAGTTGAAAAATCGCTGTCTAAAGCAAAAGAAACAGTTGGAAACCGCATCGCACAGTTAGAAAAGACAAGAGGTATGCTTCAACAACAGCTCACACAAGTTGCCCAGAAAATGGAAGAAGACCAAGCCAAATTTCAAAGATTGAGCGAGAAGTTGAGAGAATCCGAGAGAAAACGCAATGTTCAAAAAGCTTAGGGAAGGCTTTAGCGGGCTTGTTAACAAGGTTGCCACAACTGAGCTTAAGGCTGAGAAGCTTCGTCCGATGCTGCAAGATTTCAAAATAAGCCTCATAGAAAACGATGTTGCAGTTTCCGTGGCAGACCATATCTGCAATGAAATCGAGAAACGATTAGACGGTGTGCAGGTGAAACGTCTTGAAGACAAACGGCAGCTCGTAGAGAAGAACCTTCGAGAAGTACTATTAGCAATTCTGACAGGGAATGAAAGAATAGACTTACTTGAACTTGCTCAAAAGAAGCAAAAAGTGAACCAGCCTCTAGTCATGGTTTTCGTTGGAATCAATGGTACCGGCAAAACCACAAGCATTGCTAAGGTGGCGAACCTTCTTACGAAAAATGGCTATTTGGTTGTGCTTGCATGTAGTGACACCTATCGGGCGGGCTCTATTGAGCAGTTAGAGGAACACGCAAAACGATTGGGCTTACGCATGATTAAGCATACGTATGGAGCGGACCCAGCTGCAGTAGCCTACGATGCCATAAACCACGCTAAGGCTCATGGAATCAACGTTGTACTCATCGACACCGCTGGGCGCATTCAAACAGATCGCAACCTTATGAATGAACTCGCGAAGATTAAGAAGGTGATAAATCCAGACTTGACTATTTTAACTGTTGACTCGTTGACTGGAAACGACGCAGTTATGCAAGCCGAGGAATTTCACCAACGAGTTGGCATCGATGGAGCAATCTTGACTAAAGTGGACGCTGACGTGAAAGGAGGCTCAGCTCTAAGCGTAACCTACGTAACCAAGAAGCCAATAGTGTTCATTGGCACCGGTCAGAAATATGATGACCTTGAAGAGTTTAAGCCAGAGCAGTTTACACAAATGATTCTGAAGTAACTAGGTTTCTTTTTTTCTGAAAAGCAGCCAGTTTTTGTTTCGGAAACGGATAAGTAGGTAGGTTCCTTCAAGTTTGCTTCCTTGGAGGATGAACTCAATTTTGTTTTCCTTTCGAGTTTTTAGGATGTATGTTCCTTTATCCCAGATTTCGACTGTGCCAGCGCCGTACATGCCTTCTGGAATCGTACCTTCAAAATTTATGTAGTCAAGTGCATGATCTTCAACCTGAACTGCCAGTCGTTTCACTCCTGATTTTGTTGGAGGGTCTTTCGGTATAGCCCAGCTTTTTAATACGCCATCCATTTCCAGTCGAAAATCGTAGTGTAGATGGGTTGCTTGATGTTTCTGGATGACAAACTTCTGAGGGGATTCAGCTGTCAAGTTTTCTCCCTTTCTTTGGCTTATTTCGGGTTCGAGCGATAAATAGCTAACTGTATTCTTTTACTGAGGAGGTGGAGTGAAAGGTATAGCGCTAAAAAGATAAATTCCCAAGCATATACTAACAGTCTAGCCTTTGATTTCTACCTATGAACGGAGAAGTGAAACCATGGATTTCAAGAGACTCAGCGAAGACGAGGCTGTCGAGCTGATAATCTCCATATTGAGAACAGCTAGTCAGCCCTTGACAACAAGAGAAATCGAAGAGAAAACTAGAAAGCGTATGGTTTCCTGCCCAGATAAGACACCAGTCTTTCTTAATCGACTGCGACTGAAAGGAGTAGTGAAGGGACAGTTGTCAGTTGAAAAGAGAGCTTGGATATGGTGGGTTGAGACCTAGCCTGGTTTTAGGAAATTATTCATTGCGCGTGTGATTCCTTCAGTGGAAAAACCCTTAAAAAACTCCTATATACTTAGCCATTATTCCTTCATGTAAAGGTGAATTTATGGGAACATTGCATGATGGCGCTAAGAACGCGGTTGAAGTTTGCATGGGTGTTAAACATGGAGAGCATGTCTTGATCGTTACTGACAAAAGCACTATTACCGTTGGTAAGGCCTTAAGACGCGCAGCTGAGCGAGTGACACCCTCTGTAGAAATGTATGTTCTTGAAGATCATGGAAACAGACCCATGCAAAATCTTCCTAAGGAAATTGAGAGTGCTATTCCTGAAGCTAACGTTACATTCTGGGCGACGGAAAGCAGAAAGGGAGAACTCGAAACTTTGAGAAGACCTTTCATGAAGATTGCCTTAAAATATGCAAGACATGGACACATGCCCAGCGTTAAAAGGCGTTTAATGGAAGAAGGAATGTGTTCTGATTATAGACAAATCGCGAAATTAACAGAGAAACTATACGAAACAGTTAAAGATGCTGAAAAAATAGATGTGAAAAACCCTGCTGGCACGAATCTAAATGTCGAATTGAATCCAGAATGGAAATGGGTTAAGAGCGATGGGATATATCATGAGAAAGGAAGATGGGGCAATCTGCCTGAAGGTGAATTATTCACTGCGGTGGCAGAATCAAATGGGCGTATAGTCATTGATGAATTGGGCGACTGGTTCAGTGATAGATATGGATGTTTGACCAAACCTGAAAGCGATTCCAATACGCCTGTATACATCGATGTAGAAAGTTCTAGAGTAAATTTAAACACTCTCGATTGTGCCAATTCTCGATTGAGAAGAGAATTAATTGAATACTTGAAAACCGATGAAAACAGTAGCAGAGCCGGGGAGCTAGCTTTACCCACAAATGTTGAACTTATGATGAAACCATTGATCGGAAATCTATTACAGGATGAAAAGGCTAGAGTTCATCTTGCGTTTGGCAGTCCTTATCCTGACGAAACTGGAGCAGATTGGAATTCAAAAACGCACGTAGACGGGCTCATGAAAAAATGTAGTGTGTGGGTTGATGGTAGAAAAATAATGGAAGCAGACAGATACCTGATCTAAAACGCGCCTGAAGTCTTATCAAATCAAAGCACACGCAAATTTGGGGAGGAAACTAAAACCTGAACCCTGTAGAAATACTCAAGAAACTCGTAAAGTTTCCCACATATCAAGTTACACCCGATAAAGTTGCAGATGGCATGAAAGATTGTGCCTCCTTCTTGTCAGAACATCTCGAAGGGTTAGGCTTCAGCGTTAACGTTGATGAGCTTTTCAATGTCACTGCAGAAAGGCTCTTTGATGGAGAGAAATCGTTCCTGATGAATACGCATTTTGACACGGTTTCTCCGTCAAGTGAATGGGAGGACGCCCTCACTCCCACGCGGAGAGGCAATAGGCTGTACGGACTCGGAACGTCTGATGCCAAGGGTGGAATAGCGGCCACTCTCTCTGCACTTTCGCGCCTAGAAAACAGCAGGTTTGCCAAGTTGATTGTGCAGTTCATGAACTATGAGGACAATGCAATCGAATATCGTGGAAGAAGATTGTTAGGAGCGCCATACTTTCTCTCGAATAATCCACGCTTCACAGCAGATAGTGGCATAAACATTGAGCCCACCGTAATTAACGACAAATGGACAGTAAGCATCGGATGTACGGGAAGAGTGTCTTTCACTGTCAAAACTCTTGGAAAGGAGGCTCATTCCTCAACCCCGCATCTTGGAAGAAACGCCGTATACGACATGGTTAAGGTGATAAACACGATTAGGCAAATTCCACCGGGAAGATACAAACTAGACGATTTTGAAGCTGAAATGCCCATTAACGTGGCTCTCATTGAAGGTGGAAGGGCAATAAATATTGTTCCCGGAGAGTGCAAAATAACCTGTGAAAGGAGACTCTTTCCCGGCGAGAAAACTCAGGAAGTTACAGAAGTGATACGTTCGTCACTTGAGAAGATAGAAGAAGTCAAGGTAACATGCGATTTCAATCCAAATGTCCAGTTACCCTACACTGTTGATAGAAACGAAGAGGTTGTCTCCCTTGTTGTGGACTCGGTTTTCCGTACGCTTGGACACAAGCCTTCTCTCCGCATAGAGTTAGGAAGGACCGATTCAGTCTATCTCTACCACAATGCTGGAATAAAAACCGCGATAATTGGACCTGGGCACATGGGTCACGCTGCAGGCGAGTACATTAACCTGGACCGATTACTTGAGTTCACTGAAATGTTGGAAAACATGCTTAAACAAGAACCCTGAATGCACACACACGAAAAGGAAAGACTGGTCAATTCCCTAGAAAGACAATTACAAAACCATTCTTTCGTATTCGTTCATTACCAGTGCGCGTGCGAATGAAACGTAAAGAATACTTTCAGAGTATAAGCTCGCTTATGTCGTATGTGGCAACGCATACGACCGTATCAGCACCTCCATAATAGATAAGGAGTTTGTCATCGATCAGAATCGACCCACAACTAAAAACAACATTGGGAACCCTTCCAAAACGTTCATAGTCCGCTACGGGCTCCAAAATTGGGTTTTCAGAACGGTACAGAACTCGTTCAGGATCATCCTTATCAAGAAGAATAGCACCAAGGCGGTATATTTTCTCAAAGTTTACACCGTGATATATGAAAAGCAATCCTTCGCTGATCTCTATTGGTGGACCAGCTGCACCTACTTTCCAGCAGTCCCACTTCTTCAACCTAGGTCCTATTATTGCCTTTATGTCAAACCAGTTCTGGAGGTCCTTGGAATATGCGATACAAATGTCTGGATCAATTCGATGAAACATAACATAGTGTCCACCAACTTTGCGAGGGAGAATCACTGCATCCTTATTTCGAACACCTTTGAATGGTGTCAATTTTCCACCCCAATTCCATCGCTTATTAAGCAGATCATCTGTTGCGATGGACGTTAAGGCGATCTGATGTGTGCTTGAAACAAGATCATGTAACGCTGTGTACGCCATGATACATTGTTTATCCAGCACGGTTAATCGAGGGTCCTCACAGCCACCCTTTTCAGCATTGTTTGTTGGCTCGAAGACAGGAGACGATAATCGTTCTTCAATGTGATAACCATCTGACGAAGAGGCGTATCCAAGTCGAGATACTCCATCGTTGCCGACAGCACGATATAGAATGTGGATCTGCCCACCTATGTGAAGAGCCGCGGCATTGAAAACTGCGCGAGCTTCCCAGGCATTGTCCACGATTGGCTTAAGAATAGGGTTCTCTCGAAATCTCTTCATTAGTGGTCTTCCTA
Organism: Candidatus Bathyarchaeota archaeon; assembly: GCA_026967815.1. GTDB lineage: Archaea > Thermoproteota > Bathyarchaeia > Bathyarchaeales > Bathyarchaeaceae. Next base: position 10,385 of record JAPUUO010000031.1, read on the forward strand.
TTGGTCATCTTAGAGTCATGTGACTTTTTTTGTTTGTGAATGGAGACTATGGATTTAAGAGTTGTGGCATACACAGACGTTGCTTCTTAACTCCTAAATGTGGGTATTCCAACGAGTTCATCCAAGATCTTCCTTATTGTCAGCATTCCCACCAAGTATCCTTTTTCATCTACTACTGGCATATGCCGTATGGAATGTAAAACCATGAGTCTTCTAGCCTTCGCAAATGAATCCTCTTTCTTCACTGTCAAGACGTTTTTTGACATTACCTCTTTTAAATGCGTGTCTAGGGGCACCTTTTTAGCGACGCTTCTCAGGACATCTCGTTCTGTGAATATTCCCTTACATTTTCTTCCATCATCTATTATCACCAGTGCCTCAGCATGTTTTTTGAAGAGTAACTTGATTGCATCTTCAATTGGCATCTCCTCCTTTGTTGTAACCACGTTTTCCGCCATCAGATCTTGAACCTTCAACTTTTGTGGACCACCACGACCATTTCTAAGCTGTTTTGCACATTGTTATCCTCACTAATCTTCTTCAACTTCCTTTAGAGATCTATTTATTATACTTAGCCGACAAACTAAAGGTTTCCCATTCCGTCGTTTAAAAGAGATATATCTTGAGAAGCTGACTGATTCGGACAAGAGCCTCGTAATATGCCAATCATTAGCTTACTCACTTAGAGTTTCTAGTTCGAGTGAAGCAAGAAGATAAGCTATTGTAGCTTCAGCTCCTTGGTTCAAGTTTAATCCATGAGGAGTTATCCCGTCATAGCAAGCACCAGTGTTAGGGTCACAAACCCTTACATTCTTAGAGTTTTTTCCTAAGAACCAGTCAAATGCAGTGTGGGCTACTCTTTGATACCGCTTCTCTTTAGTTACTCTAAAACCAGTCACAGCTGCTTCTACCATACACGACGCCTCAATTGGTTGTTGATCGTACAAAGCTCTATGAACATCCCTCTTATACCATCCTTTGTTGCCAATTGGGACAAATCTATCATCAATTACCTGGAGTTTCACTAGAAAGTCAAGACTATCCCTAGCGATCTGAAGATATCTGTCATCTCCAACAATATCATATGCTCTAAAAAGTGCTTGTGATAAACGCCCGTTAGCATAGGTTAAGTATGGCTCAAACCAGCGCCAATCAGCAGAGGAAAAATACTGATAGCCTTGTATGAGTTGATTAGTCAAAGACACGATGTTCTTAGGGAGATTCTGGTCATGACAAAAAGCCTCATAATAATGGCAAAGACCCAGAATCGTAAAAGCTTTAGTCCTAAGACTCTTGAAGTTGGATACATGTTGAAAGCCTTTGTCAAAGATCTCCTTCGATGTGCATTTAATGCCTTCAGAAAAACCAGTTGATATCGCATACCCGCAAGCCCAGAGAGCTCGTCCCATGCACTCTTCTGATCCCACATCATCGAGGAAAACGCGGTCAAAACTGAGTAGATTGTGGAATTTGCCATCTGGTCTTTGCATATGAAATAAGAAACTCAAATATGTGTTGGCCAGCCTTCTTGCTTCGGAATCGTTATGAAGCTGAAGGAATCTCACGCATGCAATTAGTGCTCGCGCGTTGTCGTCTACAGTGTAGCCTTCTTTTCTATTTGGAATCGAGAATTTGGTATGCTGTAGTATACCTGTATCGTCTGTCAGAGCCTTCAGACCATCTAACTTGATAGTTGGGTTAATGACTTTCACCTCTTACTCTTCAAGGAGACGGTTGAACAACTTTGCATATTCTTCTGCAACTTTTGACCAAGTGAAGTCTCTACTGTAAGCATAAGCTTTCTTCTCCAAGCTGAGCCTTAGTTCCTTATCTTCTAAAAGTCTGTCTATGCATTCAGCGATTGAGTCAGGGTTTCTAAACTTGCACAGTAATCCGCGTCCCTCTGCCAAAGCCTCTTCAGCGTGAAGGTATGGAGTCGATATTATGGCCTTGCCTGTTCCCAGAGCATATGTAAGTGTTCCGCTGCTTATCTGATTCCGGTCAACGTATGGAGTAATATAGATATCTGTTGCTTGCAAATACCCTATTAGTTGCTGTTTAGAGAGAAAACGATTGTGAAACCTCACATGTTTCCATAATTGGAGTTCACCAACTAGCTTCATCAACCTCCTCCGATAACGCTCACCCATGGTCTTCCTAACCTCAGGATGGGTCTCTCCGATCACGAGGTAGAGAATTCTCGGTTCTTTTTCAACAAGTGAAGGAAGAGAGCGAATGGCATATTCGATGCCCTTACCGCGACTTATCAACCCAAAGGTGGACAAAACTATTCTTCCTCTCATACCAAGGGTAGCCTTGGGCCTTTCACTAGTGACTAATGGGACATCGGGACAACCGTGTGGAATAATGCTGATTTTTTCACGGTGGGTGTCAAAGTTCTTTAACAGTCTCATAGCTGTTCTCGTCATAACAATGATTGAGGCGCTATGGCGTACGATGTTTCGTAAGACTTTTTGAGCCGTCGATCCAAAGTTTGGCACGATAGTGTGGAGTGTAGTTACTACTGGTTTCTGAATACCCTCGAAAAATGAGTTAATGTATTCTCCCCATTCTCCTCCAAAAAGCCCGAATTCGTGTTGGAGGTTCACCAGATTAATTTTGGATAGATTAATGTAGCGAGCAGCTTGGATGTAGTCGTC
>JAPUUO010000032.1 GCA_026967815.1 Candidatus Bathyarchaeota archaeon
CTCTCTTTCTTGAGTGGTAGCTCAGTCTGCACGTATTCTTGATTGTACATCCTTTCGATTCTTAGGAATTGCCTTAGGCCTTTCTCTGTTTTCTTTTTGTAGATGTGGATCTCTCCTTGAAACAGATCTAATATCGCTTGGACTTCTTGTGGTGAATGCATGTGCGGATTCATAACTGCCAATGTAGTGAAGCCTCTTGACTTGAATTTAGGAATGAGGGCTACCAACCATCGCCTGGTGGAAACGGCATGATGTTGCAACAGAGCATCGGAGATAATTTCAATGCACGCTCTCCTTGTTCTGGTTGGCACAGTGTCTAGTTTTCGAAAAACCGACGTCAAAGCAATGTCTATATCAGTAAGGTTTTCGACGCCCTTCAATTTAAACACGTTCGGTAGGTTCTTGACGATTGCATCTGCCTCAGGGTTACATATGAAAAGATAGAAATTCAAGGGGAACTTTTCCGCAAGATCTACCGCCGCCTTTGCATCAATCGTGACATACAAAGTAACTTGATTCTCTTCGATTCCTTTTTTCAAAAATCTCTCTATTAAAAGATCTTTTTCGTCGCATGAAGGCGAAGTTAGTATAACCGCGTAGCTTTCACGTATTCCACCAAGCAACAAGCTGTCTAGATCTTCAAATCCGCTATTAACTAGCCCTAGAGGAGCAACTTGTGAGATTTCAGGAATGGTGGGTTGAGGTCTAATGCGCAAGCTAGATACTCTAAAAATATCTTCACAAAGAACAATAAGCCTTTCACATTCTTCAACCATTTTCTCCAAAGCCTTTCTGCTTGCAGTTTCCTTTCCTTGGGTGAGAAATCGAATCCGTTGAAAATGAGAAACGTCTCTTTCATCCAGCTGGAACTCATCTTGCAGCTCTCTCTTGACTTCTTCTTGCCTCAACAAATTCGACATCAGATCAACGTTTTGCCTAAAATCTTTGAAAGGTACGTAGCCAAACTCGACAACAGCAACCAGTGATATTTGTTCAAGAAACTGCCCAAGCAGACCACGTGCAGGATCAATCTGGTCAGACAGTAATGAATGGCGACATCCTTCCAAGGCGGATGTGGCACGTTCCAAATGGTCTCTAATGAAACTGCCTGCTGATCGGATATACGTGCATTCTGAACGAACCAAAGCGTGTATATACTCTCTTATTGCAGTTTCATCTTTGTAGTTCTTTGGATTTCTAGAGATCACGCTATATACAATAGAGGCGAATTTATCCAATGAATTTCTAGTCAGCTTCAGTTTAACCTCTCTATCAATCAGAGTTTTAACCAGTTTGTAATTTAGAATTTCTGTTTTGCCACTGCTCAGGGTGATAGATAAGATCTTTGGATATGACTGCCTGTAGCTCTCTGCTGCTTTCTCATTGTGTCGTTTCAATGTGTCGTAGAGAATTGACTGGATCTCTATGGTTTTCATACCTTTCTTGAGTTGGGGTTCAATCTCTTCAACTACGGCAATTGCTTCTTCGAATGAGATCCCTAGCTTTGGGTCGAACAATGATTTCATTATTTTCCCGATGCTGAATGGCTGTTTTTTTCTAGTTCCTGACTTGATGACGTAACCCAGGCGCTTGTCAAATCTTGTCTTAAAGAGATCTTTGAAGTTTAGTGGTCTTAGACTGTGAAGCACATTTCTCTTGAGCAAAATGCAATCTAGCAATGCCTTTACTTCTGGCATGACGGACTCTTTTATTCTGAATCCTTCTTGTTTGGGATGATCTACTTTCTGAAGGGCAACTGACTCTAGGATCCCGATCTTAATAAAGGCTGAGAGGAGATCTCCAACTCGATCTTTGTAGTTTCCACCTTTTGTTGTCAGAGTAAGAGGGATTCCAAGTTTTTTTGCTAACCTTTCGCCAATTTGCTTTCCATTAAGAGGTCTTCTCTTGGCTTCTAGTAGTGTTTCAAGAATTAGTAACGAAGTTACCGGTCTTTGTCCTAAAGTCATCAGAAATGCGAGAGATCTGAACGGTTCAACTAGAATTCTGTCATTTGACACTGATTCAGGGAAGTCCCTCAGAATTGTTTCTATAAATTCGACGAACTTCCTCCTCTCGTTCCTGAACTTGACTCTGCCTTTGTCGTCCAACAAGCTTGCTCCAATTCTTGCAACAGAGTCTTCCAAGGTCATCCCGATTAGGTAATTTCCGAACTACTAAATAAACAGTATGAGTGTGCCCCACATCAAAAAGGTACTTCATATTGAAGAATTGTTGAGCTATACGGGCATTGAAATCACCCAGCTTTACTTTCAGCTTGAAAAGCTACTACTCATAGAAGCTAGTGACTTGTTCATTGTTAGGGTCGCCAAGTATCCAGAAGAAATCGGGAAGCTATCAGAGGTAGGCCATTCTTAAGTTGCGACTATTCGATGTCAGTTTTGGTTCGAGTGAAATTGCAGTTGTTTAGCTGAAACATGGTCTCTTGTGGGGTGAGGTTGAAGTTGTGTAAAAGCAGGAACTGGTGGTTTAATGAGACATGTCTTATAGAAAAGCTTTTAAAACTTTTGAATATTCATAGCCAATCCATGTTCAAGATACCGAACTATATCGGACCGCTTGCTTTCGGAGTTAAGATGGGTGTCATTCTACCGGGAGATGATATTGTAGAAAGCGTTTATGAAGCTGTCAAAAAGTGCGATGACGACGGCCTGATCGATGATGGTGACATACTGTGTGTCACGGAATCTGTGGTGGCAAAAGCACAAAACAACTATGTTTCCAAGAAAGAAATTGCTGAAGAAGTAAGGAAAAAACTGAGCCTGACTGAGAAAGACAACCTCGGGATACTTTATCCTATAGCCAGCAGAAACAGATTCGTCCCAGTTTTGGAAAGCTTAGCAAAAGCAGTTCCTGAAGGAGAGATAACACTTCAATTTTCTTTCCCAACAGATTGTGTTGGTAACCAATTAGTACCGGAGAAGTTAGATAAGCGGTTAAACAGAGATTTATCTGCAGATGAAATATCTTTTGACGAACTTAGAAAAATACGTTTTTATCATCCTGCTACTGGTGTCGATTATGTCGCCTTATACAGTGCAATCATAGAAAAAGAAGGTGCCAAACCCAACATTTTCCTTTCCAACGACCCAAGAAGAATAACCAAGTACATGCCCGACGGCATAATTGTTTCATGTATCCATGACAGGAGAAGAACCCTTCAACAAATAAAAGAAAAATTTGACAACACTATAACTCTAGATGATTTGCACAGTGAGCCCACCAACAATGCTTGGTCTGAATGGGGACTTTTAGGCTGCAACTTACATTCAGCCGAGCTAATAAAGCTGGCACCCCGCGAATCTTTCAAAGTCGCAAGAAACATTCAAGCCAAGATAAGAGATACAATCAGAAAGAAAACAGAGGTTTTGGTATATGGTGATGGAGCCTACAAAGACCCTAGCACAGGGATTTATGAACTAGCAGACCCCGTTTGCTCATTTGGTCACACAGACGGTCTGATCACGAGGAGAAAAGGTATCAAATACAAATACTTTGTGGGTCTACTGTTATCTCAAGGTAAAAGCAGAAAAGAAATAGAAAAGTGCATTGAAAACGAAAAAAGGAAATCATATGAGATAGATGATGAATCCATGGAAGGCACTACCCCCAGAAAACTGGAAGACATAGCTGCAAGCCTAGCAGATTTAGTCAGTGGTTCAGCCGATGCTGGAACACCATTGGTAGTGATCAAGAATTTGGCGTAATACTTCTACAACACTTGTATCCGACGAGCATTATAGAAGCGAAGACCTTGAAGGAAGCAGACTTTGAGCAGATACGCCAAAAAGGCGCTCCAGCCTTCTGCAGAAAACACAAGTAAAAGTCGATGTGACCATTGAAGTAAAAACTATAAATAATAGTTTACCTTCGCTACTATCTTCAAAACAACTCATTGGACGCAGACCCGAAAAGGTAGGCCCAAATGCCTCTAAAAGAACTTAAGACCGATACCGAAAATACGCTTACCATAGAACGTATTTTGCACACTAAACGTTACTCGCTAACCCTTGACAAAACCCTATGCGTTGGCTGTGAAATCTGCCAAATCACATGCCCAAGAGAAGCAATCGAAATCAAAAAAACTCCGAAGAAAAACGGAGAAAAAGCTCAGCGACCCATATTTGATGTTAGCGAGCAGAAATGCTCCTACTGTGGAATGTGCGAACCCATCTGTCCCTTCAGTGCCCTTGAAGTCAGAGTCGATGGCCAACGCATGGTGCCCGTTCTTGAAAAGGAAAGCTTTCCCAAGCTTATAAGAGAAATCGAAGTAGACCCAACCAAATGCGACATAGATTGCATAGACTGTCAAGAAGTGTGCCCGCTAAACCTCATCTCAGTCAAGATTCTAGCACCCGGCGGAAAAGAAATCAGCCCAGAAGAAGCAAGATCTATGCCAAACAAGGAAAACCTCAAAGTCAAAGTGAATATAGAGAAGAATCTCTCCCCATGTTGCCGACTCTGCGAACTGAAATGCCCAAAAGGAGCCATTCACGTTCGCAAGATCATGCATGGAATCTTAAGAATAAATCTTGAAAAATGTCCAGATGGCTGTCAAGACTGTTTAGATGTATGCCCGATACCTGGCGCGCTATACCTAGACGAAAGCGACAGAAAAGTTCACACAAACGAAACTTTCTGCGTCTTCTGCGGCACCTGCACAATCGTTTGCCCAGTGAAAGAAGCATTAGTTCTCGACAGAAGAACGATTCACCACACCCCTGTAAGCTCAGGAGCATGGAACAAAGCCCTCGAAAAACTCACGTCAGCAAAAGAATACTCAAAAGAAGCCAAAACTAAAGCCCTAACTAAAGCCAAGAAAATGGCTGAAAAAAGGCTTCTGCTAAAGGAGGCTTCCTAAATGGCTGAAACCCCCCGTGTAGGCGTATTTGTTTGCCACTGCGGACTGAACATAGCAGGCGTAATCGCCATCAAAGAGCTCATAGAATATGCTAAGACGTTGCCCTACGTAGTAGTTGCAGACGACAACCGCTATTCCTGCGCTGACCCAGGCCAAGAACAAATCAGAAAATCCATAGAAAATAACAAACTAAACAGAGTCGTAGTCGCCGCTTGTTCGCCTCGTATGCATGAACCTACCTTCCGCAAATGCGTCATGGAAACAGGACTGAATCCTTATTTCTTCGAAATGGCGAACATCCGAGAGTTTTCGTCGTGGGCTCACGGTGATAATCCAGAACAAGCCACAGAAAAGGCCAAAGAAATCGTGAAAATGGCAGTTGCGAAAGCGGTCTTGCTCCAACCGCTTGAAGCCATGGAGGTTCCCGTTACTAACAAAGCCATGGTGCTGGGCGGCGGAATTGCTGGCATATGCGCCGCTCTTGACCTTGCCGATATGGGATTCAAGGTTTACATGGTAGAAAAAGGCGAAAGCATCGGGGGCCACATGGCACAGCTTGACAAAACGTTTCCGACACTCGACTGCAGCATATGTATCGAAGGACCAAAAATGGTCGATGTCTCCCGCCATCCCAACATCGAAATCATATCTTTCGCTGACGTTCTGCGAGTAGATGGCTACGTGGGAAACTTCAAGGTCAAAATACGCAAAAATCCACGTAACGTCATAGCAGATAACTGCACTGGTTGCGGTGAATGCAGAGACGTTTGCCCAGTGGAATATCCAAACGAATGGGACATGGATATGGGCGTAAGGAAGACAATATCTGTGCCTTTCGACCAAGCAGTGCCATTAGTATACACAATCAACAAGGACTACTGCATCGAATGCTACAAATGCGTGGACGCCTGCGGAGCCCGCCAAGCCATCAATTTCGACCAGAAGCCGGAAGAAGTTGAGCTGGACGTTGGCGCTGTAATAATCGCCACAGGTTTCGACATTTATCTTCCAACGGATGACCAGCGATATGGGTATGGTAAATATGACAATGTAATTACAGCGTTAGAACTTGAACGATTAATCTTGGCTGCTGGCCCTACAAGAGGCAAAGTTGTGCGAGCTTCAGATGGAAAGAAACCTCATAGCGTAGCTTTGATTCAATGTGTCGGCTCAAGAGATGTTAACAAATACGAATGGTGCTCAGGATTCTGCTGCATGTACGCAGTAAAGAATGCTATTCTGCTCAAAGAGAAATACAAAGACGACGTTGAAGTCTACATACTCTACATGGACATGCGAACCCACTTTAAAGGCTACGAAGAATTCTACAGAAGAGCTCGCGAGCTAGGCGTCAACTTTATTCGAGGCAAGGCCTCCCAAATCCTCGAAGACTCGAAAACCAAAAACCTCATTATCCGAGCTGAAGACGTAGCCTTAGGCGAGCCAATCGAGCTTGAAACCGAAATGGCAGTCCTCTGCACAGCTGCTATTGCGAAGAAAGGCTCAGACGAAGTTGCCAGAATCTTCAGCATCTCACGCGGAACAGACGGTTTCTTCATGGAAAGCCACCCCAAGCTCAAACCAATTGACACCCCCGTGGACGGGATCTTGCTCGCAGGAGCCTGCCAAGCACCAAAGGACATACCCTACAGCGTGTCTCAAGGAAGTGGAGCCGCAGGAAGAGCAGCCACAATTCTCTCCAAGCCCAAATGGAAAATCGAGCCAATCATCGCCGTAGTTGACCAAGAAACATGTCAAAACACACGTGTGAAATGCGCCATCTGCCAAAAAGTTTGCCCATATGGAGCCGCAAGTGCGCCTGAAAATCAGCCAGCACGGGTTACACCAGCTATGTGTCACGGCTGCGGCACATGCGTTGCTGAATGCCCAACCGACGCCATCACGCAAATGCACTTCACAGATGAACAAATAATGAATCAGATTAACGCAGCCCTAGAAGCGAATCCAGAGGAGAAAATACTTGGATTCCTTTGCAACTGGTGTAGCTATGCAGGAGCCGATCTCGCAGGAACCAGCCGTTTTGAGCATCCGCCCACGCTTAGAGCCATACGAGTGATGTGTTCTGGCCGGGTAGACCGTGACTTTGTTTTGGAAGCCTTCAGAGAAGGCGCAGGCATGGTCCTCGTAGCTGCTTGCCATCTGCCCTACGACTGCCACTACATTTCTGGCAACGTCTGGATGACAAAGCGTATGCAAGCATTAAAAGGCATGCTGGAAAAACTTGGACTCAGCCCAGAAAGATTCAGAATTGACTATATTTCGGCTGCAGAAGGTTCAAAGTTTGCAGAAGTCATAACAGAAATGACTGAACAAATGAAAGCTCTAGGAAAAGACCGAATACTGGCTGAGAACGAGAAACTCCGACCAATAATAGACCGGATGCTGGCAAGGAAAAAAGCAAAAAAAGCAGCACCTACCATTTCTGCAAGTTCTAAGTAACCCTCAACCTTAGCTTTTCTCCTTTGCGATTGTAAACCGCAAAGTATTCCAAACCGTTGTATGGATATGCTGTCACAAGTATAATCTTGCCAAGCGCGTGGTTCAAGTCTTGAACTGAAAGTGCCAAGCTTCCAGAGGGATGCGAATGAGCAGTTCCAATTATGGAAAAATCAATTGGCATCATAGGCATTGGCAGATTTGCAAATCCGTTTCCATAAGTTGCTAATGGCGGAATGACGATTTCAGAAATTGAAATCATGTCTTTACGTGTTTTTCCTCGTAGCAGAAAGATTGTTTCTTTTGGATGCAAGGTTTTAGCGCTTTCCAGAATCATCTGAACTATTTCCTTTGGCATCGACACTTCAATTGGTAGGTTCATTTGATTCTCCCGGTGTTCTGGTGGATTCTGGAAATGGATTTAAGCACACTGTGTTGTTAAGAGTATTGCTAGGATAGAAATGACTCCTTGGAGACTGCTGAAACTAGACACAAATGACGCGAGTGCTAACATGGCTATCGATGAGGCCATCATGAGAGCTCGAATTAAAGGGCTAGTCCCCAACACCGTGCGCTTCTATCGTTGGAATCCCTCAGCCGTGTCAATTGGACGCTTCCAAGATATTTCTAACGAAGTTTATCTAGAAACCTGTCAGCGAAACCACGTGGACATCGTTCGAAGAATCACTGGAGGAGGAACGGTTTACCACGATTCCGAAGATGAAATCACTTACAGCGTAATCGTTAACGAAGAAGACCTTGGAACACAAGATGTAGTTGTCGCGTACAACACCATAAGCAACGGATTAATCGAAGCCGCCAAAATTCTCGGCGTAAACGCCAACTTTGATCCCGGTGACCCAAGAAACTGTCCTAACATCGCTATAGAAGGAAAGAAAATTTCTGGAAGTGCTCAATTCCACAAAAGCGGAGTGCTCCTTCAGCATGGCACATTTCTCCTGAATGTGAATCTCACGAAAATGTTCACCTTTCTAAAGGTTCCATGGGCTAAGACAATCACTGATGTAATCTGTGTGGCCAGCGAAAAGATTACTTCTATCAAAAATGAACTTGCGTCAAACATTGCTGTGAAAGAGGCGCACAAATCTCTGATCAAAGGGTTCCAGAAAGCATTTGCAGTAGACTTCAGTGAAGAAAAACCTCTGACTACTTACGAACGAAAACTGGCCAAAACGCTCAAAAAAGAAAAATACGAAACTAACGAATGGAATCTGACCGGGAAAACACAGCTATCCCAACGCTGACCATTCAAGAGCGCACCACATCTTTGCTGTCATGACATGCTGGCTGCGTTCTCCATTTGCTTCGCCCATTTCTCTGAATCCAAGTGAATCCCAGAGCTTTTAAGATTCTCAACCAGTCGCGCGCGGAAGAAATCAGAAGCACACGTGGAACGAGTGAGTTAGACGATTTGCCGAAGGATTAGGCTAAGTTATATAAGCGAAATTAGCAACCTAGAGACAAGTGATTTCGAACCACACATGACTAAAGGATTAGGTGTCTTCTCGTGGAGAAAGTTAAGATTGGGGTTTTTAAATGTGGCAATATTGGGATGTCCCCTCTGTTTGAGCTTCTCCTCGACGAACTAGCTGACCGTCAGGACATCCAAATCCGAACTGTAACGACAGGTTCAAAGATGACAGCCGAAGATGTAGAAGAAGCCCTGCCAAAGATTCTTGAATTTGATCCAAATCTTTTGGTTTCCATATCTCCCAATCCGTCGATATCAGGACCAGCAAAGGTTAGAGAGAAGTTTTCAGATAGTGGCTTGCCTAGCGTGATTGTTTCAGATGCTCCTGCAAAGCGCATTAAGGCTGAGCTTGAAAAGCAAGGTTTAGGCTACATAATAGTCACTGGCGACCCCCTCATAGGAGCACGAAGAGAATTTCTTGACCCAATCGAAATGGCAGTATTTAATTCAAACATCATCAAAGTGCTTGCAATCACCGGCGTTTATAGGATAGTTCACCAAGAACTTGACAAATTGATACATGCAGTCAAGATGGGATTACAACCTGTTCTACCTAAACTAATAATTGACGTAAAAAGTATTCGAGATAATTCTGATTTTAAAAACCCCTACGCAAAAGCTAAAGCGATGTCTGCGTACGAATTGGCCGAGAAAATCGCCGAGATTAATGTCCAAGCGTGTTTCGTGGAGAAAGAACGTGATAAATACATCCCTCTTGTTGCTTGTGCACACGAAATAGCTCAGGTCGCTGCCAAACTAGCCGAAGAAGCAAGGGAAATCGAAAAATACAACGACACTTTGGTGAGAAAACCCCATTCGAAGAATGGTAAACCCAAAATTAAAACTAGATTGATGCTTCCTCCAACTTTAGACGAAGATTTCTATCGGAAATTCCCGAAGAAATGAATAATACTGGAACACAGGTGTTGCGGAAATTCAATTTTTCATTGAAAGATTCACGGGTGATATGTGTATATACGTTACGTACTTGTATATAATGTATTTCGATTACGTATATATGTTTCGCACTTTATCTTTAGAACATGGGGAAATAAGTTGAAAGTGCTTGAAATTACACCCTTAAAAGACAAGAAATTGACTGTGCTCCTTGTTGAAAAGGAGTATAATGAACCATTTTGGATAACAGAACCTCCTTCCACCCAGCATTCTCGGATGCTTCGATCTCTCTTTAACCCTTCCATAGCGTTCAACAAGTTTTTAGCGAATCTAATCAAAAAAGTTACTCCCAACTTTGCAACCGAAGAGCTAGGTATGCGCTCGCAAAATGAGTTCTACCACGAAAATGTTTTAGCTCAAATTTGCCAAAAAAATGACGTTCCTCTATTTCCAGTTGATATCGACGGAAATGCCAAGATGTACCTTGAAACAAGCGTAGGCAAGAAGAAAGAGTTGAGAGACAACGTGTTGAAAGCCTTAACTAGATTGTCAAAGAAAACGGACGAAGAAAGTTCAATGGAAAGGCAATACTTGATTGCTTACGGTCAATGTCTGCAAACTGAGCTCGACGAGCAAGAAAAAGAAGTAAACTTCCCCATAAGGGAAAGCTGGATTGTCATGGGCATTCTGGACCACGCTAGAGAAATTGATGTTAAAAGAGAGGTCACTTGCCTTCATATAAGCAGTCCGGAACATATGGACGGAATTAAAAATCTCTTAAAATCTTTAGATGTTAGAGTTGAAATTCTTAAGATTTCAAAGAAGATAGTTTCAGCCCATGCTGACGCTGTACACTCTGATGAATTAGCAAATTTGTTGGAATCGATGCAAATTCAGGTGAAACCAGTCGTTAGAAAGGCTTCCGCTGATGCTCCACATCTTCTTTTTTATTTAGACACTGACTCAAAAGCCAGTCCATTCGATATTTGCATGGCATATGATGCTGGATATGATGCGGTTATACCCTATGAAAATGTGACACCTGAGGATGGAAAAAAAATAGTTCAGGATGCCATATTTTCTCGAGGACCTAAAGCCGTTAAGCATACATGTTTTTTTGTTGGAGGAAAAAGCGCCGAAAAAGCTGAAGAGGTTTTCGAAGCTGTGAGAGACGCGATGTTTCCACCTTTCAAGACGAGCATAATAGTTGACCCTGGAGGTGCGTATACCACAGCGTCCGCTATGGTTGCGAAAGTTGAAGAAGCTCTTCTGTCACACAAACTCGGGGACCTAAAAGATAAAACATGCGCGGTCCTAGGAACGGGAGCTGTGGGGCGAATTGCAGCGGTTCTTTTGGCAAGGCTTGGATGCAACGTGATGATTGCTAGCCTCAATCCGAAACGCAAAGACGGAAAACAATATGCTGAAAACCTTGCAGGACTTCTCGCTAGCAGATATGGAGTAGAAGTACAAGGTGTTTTTGCGCCCTCTGGATCCGAAAAGCTTGAGATCTTGAAAAAAGCTGATGTTGTATTCTGCGCTGGCACTAGGGGTGTCCGTGTCATAGAGAAAGGACTACTAAAGGATCTCAAACTTGTGAAGGTTCTCGTCGATATAAACGCCATCCCGCCATTTGGCGTTGAAGGAATAAAACTGAAGGATGACATGAAGGAAATAGCCCGTGGAATCTTTGGAATAGGAGCGCTTACAGTAGGTGACTTGAAGCATAAGTTGGAGAAAGAGATCTTGAGAGAAGCGCGATCTAACGGAAAAGAGGTATACAATTACAATATGGCTTTTCAGCTTGCAAGAACATTGCTTCAGAAGGAAATTCTCCCAGCTAAATTGACGTTGACCTTGAGTTATCCACCCGATAAACAGGATTCTAAGTAGTCATTTTGTAAGCGCGGTTTATGGCTATCTCGGCGATGTCTGCGGCGCACTCAGCGATTCTAGTTATGCTGTCGCGTATTGAACAAATCGCACAGATTACTAGAGCACTCTTTTGTTTGCTCATAAACGCCTTTGTGGCTATCTCTTGATCTAGCTTCTCAATCTTTTTTTGTTCTTCCAATATTTCAACGGAGTTGGCTATGTCTTTTGAGAAGAAAGCATCAACTGCCTTGTCATATAGGTTGACGGCTTCTGTGCCAGCAGTGAACATAAGTGTTAGCAGATGGTCGGCTATCTTTTGCTGGTTTCCGTCTAGCATTATAACATGCTTCGTTATGTTGGCTGAATGATCTGCGGCATGCTCGACTCTGTACACAAGAGTTTGATGGTCCATGCAATCTATGGGCTCGATATCAAGTTGATTCGCTAGGATCGGATCGCGAGCGGCATTGCGAAGTAGGCGGAGAAGAAAGAAGGAAAAGTGATCCACGTCGTCATCAAGAGAGAAAACTGACTTTGCCAGCATTACATCTCGGTTCTTCAGTGAGTTTAATGCGTCTCGACCCATTGAGCGAGCAATCAAATGCATCCTGTGAATCGCCGCCTTAGGTGATGCCTTTGACTCATCTATCAAGGTCTGAATGTGCATGCTCTTGGCGTCGGATTCCATTATCCTCATGTAAAGCATCCTAACAATGTTTCGAATTGCCTTTCTCTGCGCGACAGAGAATACCTTTTCTGACAACACTTTGATGCCGGAGTAGCCGTTCAAATAGCAACCAATTATTCTTCGAGTAATCAAAGCCCCTGTTTCTTCAGGATCAACATAAAGAGTCATTTCTTTAGATTCTTTTTTCTTTTCAGCACCCGGAAAAACTGCCAAAGAGCGGTCACGCTGAACAGCGAGAGAAACAACATCACCTTTTTTTAGTTCGTTCAACTTCACCCAGTGCTTCGGAAGAGAGATTACGAGAGAGGATCTACCTAGAGACATAATCTTGCGTTCCATAATTCTCCCTCACCACGTATTAGCTGACTCTACCCTATTAATACATATCAACAGAAATATATATGAGATGGAATTTTGAGACGATTTGGCGAACTAGTATGCATGAAGAACACGCGAAAGCAATTTGGTCACGTGCTCTAAAGTGCTTTGCGCGCGCGAGAAGCTCCAAAAAAATAAGGTTTATTAATGAACTCTGTGCACTCACTATCTCTAGCA
>JAPUUO010000033.1:0-11492 GCA_026967815.1 Candidatus Bathyarchaeota archaeon
GTCTAATTTCAGACTTGAGAATATCCGCTATGTTCTTGTTTAGCTAAAATTTTGTGTCTAGTAGTATTCGGTTAACTCGGCTTCAGATTGTTGATTCTTTTCTTTTTCCTTGGTTTTTGCCTTTACTTCTGGTGTAAGTGGAAATGTCGCTTGAATTTCAGTTTCGAAAGTTCTTCTCTGGGTTTCTTCTGGCTCTATTTCCCTCTTTTCTGCGTACGAGGGTTCTTCTTGAAGTCGCACATTAACCAGCTCCCCTTCTTCGGTTAATGTTGTTCCTAGATACTCTTCCGGCGGAGCTTCTCTAGTTGTCTCAACAGATCCTTCAGCAGTCCATTTTGCTTCTTCATTCTCTTCTTTTGGTCTAAATTCAGATTCCACGCTTTCAAAAGGTGGAACTGGTTCTTTCTCTCTCTCGATTTCTTCGAACTGTTCAGTCTCTATGCTTTCTAGCGGCGCTGTTTCTTCGGCCAGTACGTGAGTCTCTTGAGGTGTTTCAGCAAAAGTCACAGGGTCTTCTTGAGGTGTTCCTAGTTCTACTTCCATCGGTGGCGTAATCGTTTCTCTTGTTGCAGCTTCAGTAGTTTCTGCTGGTACTATCTCTTGAGTTTTCCACGGTTTCTTTAATGGAATCTGTCCGGCTTTTCCCCGTCCATATGCGAGCACGTAAAATTGGAAAACAATCGCCATGAAAATGTTAACCCAGCCCATTGCAAAAACGAATGTTGTCATCGTCCAGTAGGGCATAGCCCATTCATAACTGAAGTTTAGGCCGTATCTGTATAGGTCTGTGTGAACTATGTTGTCTACGCGAGTAAGAGCAATCATCGAAATGAGTGAGGAAGAAGCTACGATTACGAGAACTAAGGAAGTTATGCCGCCCAAATTAGACTTCACAGTGGTCAACTCCACTGTAACACAGTGAAAATTCAGTAAACATTAAACTTATGATTGAACAATCTGTATTTGAAATAATCAAGCTTCAGCTTGTCTTGGCCTTATGTAAATAACCCTATATTTTTGGCACTCGGCTTGAATGCACGTCTTACACAGTTCATTTTCTTCTTTGAATTCCGCAGGTGCCAAGTGAACCTCATAACCTAACGATCGATAAAGCTCAACCGCTTCACTCAAACGAGGCTCATCAGCAGTAAACCGGCGCATCCACCCCTCTTTTTTCAAGTCTTCCTCGCTAAGCTTGCTGCCGCTGCATCGCGAACTCACAGTTAATCCCAACTTTGCTCTAAACATGAGGCGTGAAGTTTCAAATCTTCAATAACAGTTTCATGGCTCCGGTGTTTATACGTTTTAGCATCAATCGGCTTTGAGAAAACCTAATAAAGCCCCCGCCGGGATTCGAACCCGGGGTCTTCAGCTAACAAGGGTGATTGATTTGCAGTTTTCACCTTACAAGGCTGACGCCTTAACCTCTAGGCTACGGGGGCCCATTGTTCCAATTGCTTATGTAGTAACCTGCAAAATTGAATATTAAGTAATCGATGTCACCTTTCTTGTTGACGGTTGAAACTGTATACCTGTTCAACGGAGATGCAAAAACGTTTATTATCTGTCACGACTTAATATATTAATTGGAAAACCGTAGGCGAAATACATGAAGGCTTTACTTAAACCTGAGCGTCTTTTCTGTCCTTACGGGGATTGTGGAAAAGGTTTTGTAAAGCCTCTTCTGCTAACTGATTCTTCACAGATCTTAAGGGAAACTTATTATGCTTGCCCTCACTGTCATTCGAAATTAGATATTACTCTGGAAGATTCTCACGCGATTCGTGTTGAGAAGTGTGATGGTGAAAAGAGCGCTTCGACTCCAGTGACTTGTGCACATAGTTTTGGACATTTGAAAACTCTTCAAGACAACACTCAGATTCCAGATGACTGTTTGATTTGCCCAAAGATTTTGCAGTGCTCTCTCAGAAAATAGCCACTAACATTGTTTTGAGTCGATTTCTTGTTTTACCGTTTCTATGATTTGGTTGACTCGTGTTAAATTGTTGAGCAACGCCGCCATTCTGAAGCTACTTTTAAAGGTTCTGAAGATTTCTTTGAATAACACTTCTGGGCGTAAGTAGAAAGCTCGAAAGTATTCGTAGACGAGCGGGCGAATTATCGAAAGTGGAACAGCATGAGGTGAAACCTCTGACACGTAAACGCCGTTTTCCCAGTGTTGATTTTCGTCAACATGGCCTTTTGCCACTAACTCGTTCCACGTGGCTGTTCCGGGAAAAGTGCCTAAGACGTTTAGTTGTGGCACATCAATGTCAAGTGCATGGGCAAACTTCAACGTGTTCTGAATTTCCCCTATGGTTTCATCCGGGGCTCCAACAATGAACGACCCTACAATCACGTCTATGCCTGCCTTTCTAGCCTTCCGCACAGCATTTCTGGTCTGCTCAGGAGTTATGCCCTTCTTATAATAATCTAAAATTCTTTGGTTGCCGCTTTCTATTCCAAAATAGAGAAGTTTGCATCCAGCCTTGACCATTTCTCTCAACATATCGTAAGTGCAGTTGTCTACGCGAGAGTCGCACCACCATTCAAAGTTCATCTTTTCCTTTCTGATTCTTCGACAAAGCTCTATCACTCTTTTCGGGCTCAATGTGAAGTTATCATCTACAAAAAGGAACTGTTCATACCCTTCACCTTGCAGGAAATACAATTCGTTCATAATGTTTTCAACGGACCTTGGTCTCCAGAGGCGGTGAGCAAACGTGGTGCACGCGCAAAAGCTACATCCGAATGGGCATCCACGTGAAGAAACAATTGATGTGAATTTTCTAGAAGCTACCTTTATCCCAAAAATGTTCGAGCTGTAGCTTGCATCAATTAAGCTTCTGTTTGGAATAGGAAGACCATCCAAGTTTCGCAAAAGCGGTCGCTCAGCGGTAGACACCGCCTTCCCGTTCTTTCTGAATACTATGCCCGCAACATCTCTTAGGTTTCCATTGTTCTCTAAGGCTTTCACCAACTCGAGACTTGTGTATTCGCCTTCTCCGCGAACGATTATGTCTACAAAAGGATATTTCTCTATGATTCTCTTAGCATTGAAAGTAGCTTGATAGTTTCCAAAAACGGTGATTACATTCGGATTCTGCGTTTTCACTTGTTTAGCCATGTTCAGGGCGCCTTTAAAAGACGGAAGCAAAACTGAAAATCCAAGAACATCTGGGTCTTCTCTTCTTACCCATTGAATCGTTTGCCTAGAAGAAAATCCCAGTGCAGCTTGGTCAAGAACCGAAACGTCAGTTCCATTTTCAGCCAAGAGGGTAGCACAGTATAAGATTCCAAGTGGAGGCCAAGCTGCCGTAACTTTGCCTGGAGTATCCAACGCTGGACTTGGGCTTATAAAAGAAAACTTCATTGCTTTCACCGTAACTCCTATCATCTAGTGTAGATAAGATTTTTCCAAAACAGAAAGCTGATGCATTCCCAGGTGAGTCAAAGACTTATTAATAAATCTGAGAGTTTACTGAAAAGAGATATGGGGCTGTGGGCTAGCTTGGTCTAGGCTAGGAGACTCCGAATATTAAGGCTCCAATTGGGCTCTCTTGACCCCGGTTCAAATCCGGGCAGCCCCACCACGCAGGATTTCAAGGCTAGAGAGTTGCGCAACTGTCAAGGAAGATTGTTCTCTGTTTCTGTTGTTGAACTACTGATTTCTCCTCAAGGGAATTTAAATACGTAGACTGCGCTGTTAATGTCAAGCTGAGATTATTCAAAAGCTGGGAAAGTGAAATCAAGAAATGCCAAGGAAAGCTCTTCTCTACGAAGATGTAGATGGAACCACCTTCGAGGTCAGTTTACCTCTAACTTCAAACCTTGATCTTGAAGAGATCATGAAAGAACTGAGTGTGCCCACTTATGTTGACATGAGCTATTTTCCAATGAAATGTGCAGTAGTCTCTATTTGGGCAGCGCTAAACGCAAATAAACTTCACGAACGATTTCCTGAAGCTCTTGAGAAGAGAGTCAGCAAGAAACCTATCCCTGTGCTATTGTTCGGGGGAGCTGCTATCAAGATGCACTGTGAGCACGCAAACGACACCGGTGTATTATCAAGAGAAATAAAGGATACCGATTTTATCGTTCCAAAAAAGCAGGGATTGGATTTTTACAAACTCCTATTAAATATGGACAAAGCATTTGGAACGCGATATAAATCTTTTAGCACAAAAAGCGATCGACTCTTCAATGCACTGAGGCATGGGGATAGATACCGAGTTAGGACAATTGAAGGGTCAACAGATAAAGGTGTTCCAATAGTCGGCGTGATGGACGTACTTTGTGATCACGTAGATCTGAGACATAACATTACGGTTAAAGATGCTTTCAGGGAATACAGGGAGAATCTCTACACGATTGGTTTGGAATATTTGGTTTTGACTAAGATTCAATTCATTACGGATTTTCCGAAGGAGAAAGTTGATCGACTCAAAGATTATGAACAAGAGTTTCGAATTCTACCATATCCTTACTACAAAGATGACAATGTTGTGCTGGGAATGGAGGAGAAAGATGTTAAGGACATTTGTGCGGTATTCCTTGACCATTCAATCGGAAATGGAAAAGAGGAGATTAATCCTGAAAGAATGATGAGGGTTTTGCGAAAGGATCAAAAGTTCGCTTTAACAGCAACTTTAAATCTTGAAAACTTAGTTGAGAAACCTGATGTGCTCAAGCGGTGGTTGAAAGAGAACGACGCTGCAACTGTTACGGATAGGATAAGGACTCTCTTGAAGGGCTTGCCTGTGGTCGATAAGAAATGGGACAAACCTTGGTGGAATACTGCTGTTGAGACTCCGATTATCGAGTAGGCTCTATTCTCTCCTCAGTATCTGTTTGATTGCGCTATAAGCTTCTTTTCGAGAAAGACCTACTCTTGATAGCGGTATGTCGAATGATCCCTTCTTGGAATATAGCCTGATGTAAGTCTCGTGTTGTGGAGTGATGTAAACCGAAACATCTCTGTAGTCAGACCACTTGCCCTGAACGTGGTCTGCACCTTTTGAAAGCTTAAACCCTTTACTATTCAACGAGAAGACAGTGTGATAGCGTCTCTTGTAAATTGGATAAGCCACTACAATTGAGAAGGCGAGCATGATCAAGAGGGACAAAGGAATGTTGAGCGTCCTCACACCGAAAAACAAGAGTGCAATCAAGAAAAGAGTGCCTAATGAGAATACGATAGCAACGCTTTTCAGGTAGTCAGGGACGTGTATTGCTTCAAATCTTGCTTCAGACAATTTTAGATGCTTCTTGAGTGACCTTCCGAGCACGTTTTCCGTTGTGATTTCACTCCTAGAAGTGAGACTGTAAGCCGCTAAGCCCACTTTTTCGTCAGCAAGTTTCAAGACGACATCTCTTACTGCTTTACCTAAGGGTCGGCTTTGGACTGACGCAATGAATATCCAATCATCAGTGCCAAACTTGCGCTTGCATGATAGAATGAGTCTCCTCAGAGATTTGACTGTGATTTCGTGTGATGTATGGATTAGAAAGTGGATCTTGTATTTTGGAGTTACGAAAGCTGAAAATATTCGAGAAAGAAAGAATCCTTTCTCTGTGAGACTTCCTACAGCGTATACTGGAACTGTGATGTCGCCTAAAGCGTAGTCTCTATAGATTTCTGTGAAATTGGCTAGCCATCTTAAATCTCCCTTGACTAGTCTCTCTTCCATCATGTCTGCGATGAAGCCTAATTCTTGAGCCATCTGAACTACCGATCCTTGAGAATCAAAAAGAAAAAGGGGGGGTGTTTAAAGCTACTCTGGCGGGATGCTCAGGTAGAGAGTTCTCATGTCGACGCCTTTGGTTGTGTTTCTGTACATGTAAGCGACGTATAGCACTAGTCCAACAATGATGCAGCCCCAAAAGCCGATACTGCTTACTAAGTCTTCGGTGCTTCCTGGCGAGAACATGAAGCCAACGGATTCCTTTGCGAATGTGAACAAGCAGTAGCCAGATAACAACGTTGCTATGAAACCTAGGCCTACCACAGATCCTATCGAATACTTGACGGCAGCTCTATCATAGATTTCTTTTCGTTCCAGTGGGAGCAGCATCATTGAGACGCAGAATAGGGTTAGGAAGGTCGCGTCGAATATGTCGGTTCCAACAACTCCTGCGAATTGGACGTAGCCACCTAGGTCAGCAACGTTTGACTCGGCTACGCATCCAACGATTCCAAATACCCCGGTGATGATCAGTGCCCAGATTGGTGAGTGCCACCTCTCACTGACTTCTGCCAGCTTTTCAGGCATCATTCTGTCAAAGGACATGGCGAACATGGTTCTAGATGCGACTAGGAGGAACGGCGGTATGTCGTTTGCAAGCCAAATTACGCCAGCCAACGCGATTATCCATGAGAGCCACGCTAAGTCCATACCTCTAGCGATTAGGGATGCAATTCCTGTGCTCCATGCGGCTTGGAAATTGGGAATTGTAGCAGCAGCTTCTTTGGCAGCGTCGGGACCATAGCTTAACCAAGAATATGCTTGGAAGAAACTCCACTGATTTCCACCAACAGTTGTTTCAGCTACGCCCATAGTTGATATTGCTGATAAAGACGAAGATCCAAGGTAAATCAACATAATTATGAGGCCAGAAGAGAGAACTACCATTGGAAGTTTTTTGTTTGCCTCTTTGACCTCTCCTGCGATGAAAGTGACCGAATACCATCCCATGTAGGCCCAAAAGGCTCCAGCAAGTGCATATGAGAAGGCGTCGTAGAAGGTTGCTACATTCGCCGGGTCTGCCATTCCCGTATCTATTGCGAGGGTCACGAATGTCGACGGTGGTGCTCCCATAACATCTTCGACGCCCGTTGCAACGATTGAAGGGTCCATGGCGCCAGCGATCCACATTCCGAAGAAGGCAACCGTAATTATTAGTGTGGGCCAGAACATTCCGTGCATGATCCAACCGTAGAGTCTCACTCCGAACAACGCGAGGGCGGTGAAGATTATGATGATTAGGACTCCTCCTAGGAAGAGAGTTGTCGCATCAAAGGCTATAACCGTCGGTGCCAGAGCGATGTTATAGAATATCATGATCGCTTCGAAGACCGCTACTCCGATTAGTCCGTAAGAAAAAGCTTCGGCGAGGAACATCAGCCAGCCTGCGTTGTATCCTACCACTGGATGGATAACTCTTGAGATGGTTACGTATCCACCCCCTGATCTTGGCATAGCAGCGGTAACGTATCCTGCAGCATAGCCCGTGATCATCACAATTATACCACAGATGAGGAAAGCCCAGAATATAGCTGGAAGACCAAGTGGAAGCATATCTGTTGGTACTGGTCTCGGTCCGGTGAACTGAAACGCTCTTTTCTGCCAGCCTAAGCCGACAACGTGGGACATGATAATGATTACTCCGAGCATAAAGCCTACTTCTCTGACTAGTCCAGTAGCTTCTCTAGCAAACAAACCTGGCTTAGTTTTACTCATATGTTTTAGCCACCCAAAACATCATTTTCCCGTCTATACAAATTTAAGACTTTCCATTAGTTTAAGCTTAAATACAGCCCAAGTCCTAATGAAACTTGGAAAAATGAAGAGTAGGAACGAATTCATTTGACATTTCTGTTCAAAAGAAAAAAAGGAGCAACAACAAGAATTCTTTTTGCCACTGACATGCACGGATCCGAAGGCGTCTGGAGAAAATTTCTCAACGCCTCATCCATGTTGAAAGTAAACGCAGCTATCTGTGGTGGTGATCTAACCGGCAAGATGATAGTTCCCATCATTGAGAGGAAAAACGGGAAATACGATTACTATCTGATGGGGAAAAATCATCAAACCGACTCCGGCGGATTGGAGAAGGCGATCAAAGATGTTCGAGGGATCGGATACTACCCATATGTGACCGACGAAACCGGGTATGAAGAATGTTGTAAGAGTCAGGAAAAGGTCGATGAAGTGTTCTCCAACGTTATGACTTCAACACTGAAAGACTGGCTTGATCTAATCAGAGAAAAGGTTCCAAGCGAAACCAGAGTTTTCGTCTGCCCTGGAAATGATGACCGATTTTCAGTGGATGACCTAATTAGAGATCATCCAGACGTAACCAACGCAGAGGGTGAGGTGATAGATATAGACGAAACTCATGAAATGATAAGTACCGGTTGGGTCAATCCAAGTCCTTGGAACACAACCCGAGAAGAAGACGACGAAAAACTTGAGACAAGACTGGAGAAATACATTGCTCAACTGGAAAACACCGAATCAGCCATATTCAACTTTCACGCTCCACCTTACCAAACCAAGCTGGATGAAGCGCCACTACTAGATGACAAGTTAAATCCGGTGATCGAAGGAGGAAGAGTCATAATGGTTCCAGTGGGCTCCAAGGCCGTTAAGAGAACGATTGAGAAGTACAAGCCCTTTTTGGGACTGCATGGACATATTCATGAGGCAGCGGGGTCGATGAAGATTGGTGGAACCTACTGCGTCAACCCTGGAAGTGAATATGCCGAAGGAATTCTGAGGGCGTTTCTCGTCGAATTTAAGGGCAACAAGATTCTTCGGCTCCAGAGAATAGAAGGCTGAGGGGTACACCGGCAAATGGCTTGGATGCTCGACAAAGAGATTAGAAGAGAACTGCCTGAAGCCTGGAAAGGAATAGTTCCAACCGAAGTGTTTCTTCGTCAAGCTGAAACGATAGTTGAAGATGCTGAAAAGCAAGGTCTAATCCTTAGAATTATGGGTGGATTAGGAGTAGCGAGGCATTGTCAAGAGTTCAGGGATTTCGCGATGAAACTTGGCAGAGTTGGAACAGGAGTTGTTGAGGGTCAAGAGTACAGCGACATCGATTTCATGTCTTACCGCCAACATCGGGGAATGATTAAAGAGTTTTTCGGAGAGATGGGATATGCCAAGCGGAGAGCAACTCTTTCTTCAGCTGCGTCAGAGAGACAAATATACTATCATCCCAAGGGCTGGTTTTACGTGGATGTCTTCTACGATAAACTGATAGTGGCAAATCACCCAGTGGATTTCAAGGGAAGACTAGAGCTGGATTGTCCAACAATTTCTGTAACCGATTTGCTGCTTGAGAAGATTCAAATGTGGGAAGCGTTCAGCATCAAAGATTTGAAAGATTGTTTTGTTCTACTTAGGGCCCACAAGGTTGAAGAAGAAGGAGTTAAGGAGAGCATTGACGCCGCCTATGTAGCCCAGTTACTAGCGAAGGATTGGGGATTTTGGTACACAGCAACTACCAATCTTAGAAAGATTGGAAGGTTCATTGCTGAAATGGATAGGTTGGGTTCTGAAGTCGGGATAGACCCCCGTCATTTTAAGAAAGAGGATAGAGAGAAGATCACCGGAAAAGTAGAAAGCTTGCTGGACAGAATAGACAGGGAACCGAAATCTTTCAAGTGGAGGCTTAGATCTAAAGCCGGCACTAAGAAAAGATGGTATAACCCTGTCGAGAGACCTGAGACCGTAAGCGGATTTGGAATATGGGACGCTATACTTCAGAAAGACCAACCCTAAACTTGAATTCGTACTCAAAGCTCGGTTACACTGCCACGAGCTAGAAAATTATTTAAGTTCTTCTTGACCAGAAGCACTGGATTGGGGGACAAGTAAGATGCGAGCAGATTATGGGCTATACATCGTAGCCGCAACATGTTTCATAATTGTAGGTATAACTATCTCAGAAGCGGTTCCGCAATACTTGCCAGAGTTGATGACATTCGAGGGCACAGTCACTACTGTGATATTTTCCGCTTTAGGCTTGATATTCGCTATATTGGGTTATGCTTTAAGACCAAAGCTGGTAATATCTATTCAAGAAACCTCTAAACCCCGCATTCAACCTACTCCGCCACCTGTTCTGCCTCCTGCTGAAGAACCGCCAACGTCTTCACCTTTAGAACCAGCTGCTCCCACGCCGCCTCAGCAAGAAGATGCGGAACCTGAAAGAAAGAAACCTAAAACAGGAACAGGACGACAAAGAACTAGAAAACGGAGAAAAAAGGCTTAGTTTGTCACTTTCTTTCTTGATTCTGCTTTGCCGAAGCATCTCTGAGACAAAAACACTCTTGAGATTGAGGCGCCCACTGTTCGCAGCAATCTAAGGTAGGAAATATTGCTTTCTTTCCTTGCTGGAATCGGTTGAAACAGAATGTAACGTCTGGATACTGATAGATGCTGTGGTGACGGCAATTCCCACAAAACCTTTTCAATTCCGGATTCTTTCCCATGGCCATTCATCTCCACGTTAGGGATTTCCTTTTCTCTGAAAACCTTTTCCAAGTCTCTCCAAAACGGCCGCCACTGCCAAAGGGAAGATGATCATGGCGTCTCCTATCACCATAACTTTTCCCGCTTCTTTCTTCAATTTGCCCCAACTGATCGTTTCTTCAGGGGTTGAACCTGACAGCCCTCCGTATTCAGGTCGATCAGTCGTTATAATCACGGCATAGTCCAGACCTTTGTCTGCCATTAATGCGGCGTGCTGAACTGCGTTGCGCGGGACACCGCCTCCGATGACGATCATGCCAAGTCGTTCCGATTTTTGGGCTAGGGCTACCATTTCTGAAGCTTCTCTGAAAGAGTCGACTAGGAGACCTTTGCGCTTTTTGTTGCGTTTTGTGTGAACAATGTGTATGTAAGCGAATTCTGAGTCTCGCATGGCCGGAAGAAAAATCGGAACTTTAGCCTTATAGGCTGACTTCACAATAGACCTTGGGTCGTTGAGCCGGCTTCCTATGAGTCGCATAAGCTCGCTTGTTGAGAGAACTTGTCCTTGGGTTTCATGGGCGATGTCATCAAACATTTCGATCAGAATTTTGTCGGCTTTTACGAAATCTTCTTCGGGCACGAAAATGTCGTAGATGCGGTTAATGTGGTATTTGTAGAGGAAAAAGTCGTCAACAACCCAGTGTCCTTTGTAGTGATGTCCTCCTTGGGCTTCTATTAAGTCGTGAATCATGTTGGCTCCTGTGCTTACCAGAGCATCAATCAACCGCTCTCTGATCAGGTCAGCAATTATGTGGCGTAAGCCAGCTGGGACAACAGCTCCCGCAAGAGCTAGGAACACTGTGCATTTTTCATCGCGAATCATGTTTTCAAGAATGTTGCATGCGGTTGCTAGTCGGCCTGCTCCAAACGAGCCTGCGTTGTCGAATTGCTGGATAAGCTCGTTTATGGTCATGTCAGGTTTAAGTTCCATGGGTCTAACAGGTGCGTTGAGTAGGTCTCGCCGGTTCATGTTGAGGGCTCCTAAATCTTGAAGTAAGGTGGTTGTTTAGAATGAAAAACTTTTCCTAGTAATGTGCTTGTAGGTTTTGGACCCCTCTAGGATAAATAAGGAAGACGTGACGGGAAAGCGTGTCAGTGCCGAGATGGCAGTCGAGTCGCGGGAGAAACTTGCTGGATGGTTTCGGTGAGGTTAAGGTTGTTACTGTCTTGAAATCGGCTGTTATTTGGTTTTGGCCTTTGCTTTTTTTGGTGGAGTTTTTGTTTTGGTTT
>JAPUUO010000033.1:11592-12661 GCA_026967815.1 Candidatus Bathyarchaeota archaeon
TTTGGTTTTGGCCTTTGCTTTTTTTGGTGGAGTTTTTGTTTTGGTTTCGGCTTCGGCCTCTGTTTCTTCGGGTAGAGCCTCTTCTTCGGTTTCGCCTTCAGCGACTTCTTCTGGTGGGGTCTCTGCTATTTCTTCGACAACCTTTTCTTCAGTTTTTCCGACAACTTCAGCTTCGGCAAATCTTCGACTTATTCTGGTTATTCGGATTTTAACGTGTTCGCCTGGCTTGGTGTTTGGAACAAAGCATACGAGTCCTTTGATTCGTGCTATGCCTTCGCCTCGTCGGCTGGTTTCTTCTATTTCTACGTCGTATTCTTTGCCTATTTCCACTGGTTTCGGTGGGAAACGTGGGCCGAATCTTCTTCCTCTTCTTTCATATTGCATTGTTTCACCTCTCTTTCACGTTATTCAAAATTCTCGTAAAACCGGGATTGGAAGCGGTCATTCGTTTACGGTGAACTTTCCATATCTTCCAATGTTCAGCTGCATTTCTCCTCGGAATGTTGTGATGTATCCGTTTTCGACTTTGATGTTGTCGTTCACGTTGACTTGCTCGATTTGGTCGTTCCAAAGTGTGAGTTTTATCTGGCCTGTGTCGTCGCTGACTATAGCTGTGGCCACTCGGTGTACCACGTCTTTGTATCTTGACATGACTTCTCGTGTGGGTGACTTTTCGAGGACTTTGGCTTCAACGTCCACTTTGCGCAGTCCATTCCTCATTTCTTTTATTTTCAAAATTTGCCTCCTATACAGTTGTTTTCTCCGCGATGACAACATCTATCTTTGCCTCTTCACTCACTCGAATCCCTTGAAAAACCCATGGTTGATAATGATCCTTTCCAAATCTTCTTAGATCGTCACTGGCAGATTTGAACTTTTCTGGAAGCCTTCTCGGCATGTAACTCTTTCGTCCTTATCGCGGAACAAGCACTAGCTCAAAAATAGAACAAGCCTCGTCGGCAAAAACGCCTTTCGTCTTGGTCCATTTCTGATTGGCTGTTGAAAAAGGGAAGCATGAATGTGAGATATAAATTTTGTTACGTAGCCATCAACTCTGATTCTCCATCAA
>JAPUUO010000034.1 GCA_026967815.1 Candidatus Bathyarchaeota archaeon
AGTAGTTGTTCGAGTATCTGTTCGTGCTTCATCTACCACCTTCCCTTGTATGAAATTGGCATGTTGAATGCATCTAAGCATTCAGTTGGTTGGTTGGATTAAATTTTAACTCTAACCTTTTGGGCTAATTTTATTTTTCCCAAACGAAATAACATCTAGAAGTGTCTTCAGAGGCTTGATCTTGCAGTATGCAGACTTAGTGTTGAAAAACGCAAATATTCTCACTGTTGACCCTTCAAGGTCTTGTGCAGAAGCCATAGCAATTAAAGAAGAAAAAATCGTTAGCGTAGGAACCGACAAAGAGGTTCAACCATGGATTAGCAAACAAACTGAAGTAATCGACCTTGCCGGCAAAACGGTTGTCCCCGGGTTTATCGACACTCATGTTCACATGAAAGGTTTTGGACATTTCTTAACACGGGTAAACCTAAGAGGCATTAATTCCATTGACCAGATGCAACAACTTCTTCGAAAACGCGTACAGAAAACCCCAAAAGGAAAGTGGATTCTTGGTCGAGGATGGGATCAAGAAAGGTTCAGCGAAAAACGTTATCCAACTCGATGGGACCTTGATGAAACAGCACGTGACAATCCTGTGATTTTCACTCGCGTTTGCGGTCACATATGTGTTGTAAACAGCAAAGCGCTGGAGTTGGCGGAAATCACAAGAGATGCTGTGGCACCATCTGGCGGTCATATAGATAGAGATCCGAAAACAGAAGAGCCTACTGGTATTTTGAGAGAAAACGCTGTGGATCTAATTCAGAATATTATGCCAAAGCCAAGTGATGAAGAGTTAACAGAAATATGTGTCTTAGCTTGTCAGAAAGCTGTAGAAACCGGGCTTACCACCGTCCATTGGCTTGTTCAATCACCTGTGGAAGTTCGCATTTTACAAAAACTTCGCAAAGAAAACAAACTCAAATTGAGAGTCTACCTTGTTTCTCCTGTCGAGTATATGGATTGTTTCATGGATGCTGGTTTAGTCACAGGCTTCGGAGACCACTTGTTGAAAATCGGAAGCATCAAAATTCTTGTTGACGGTTCTTTGGGTGCTCGAACTGCGGCTCTCAAACAGCCATACACTGATGAACCTTCAACCAAAGGAATGATGCTCTACAATCAGAATATCTTGAATAAGCTAGTCTTGAAGGCCCACAGGAGTGGTTTTCAACTTGCCATACATGCGATTGGCGATCGAGCAATAGCCGTCGCACTAAACGCTTTGGAAAAAGCATTAGAAGAGGCTCCTAAAAAGAATCATCGCCATCGCCTAGAGCACGTTTCGGTCTTGAATGAAAGCCTTATCCAGCGGATGAAGAAGCTAAACGTAATTGCCTCGGTGCAGCCTCATTTTGTTGTTTCTGATTTTTGGGTTGAGAACAGACTTGGCAAGGCAAGGAGTAGATGGGCCTATGCTTTCAAGACACTCATCGAAAAAGGTGTTTTGGTTGCTGGAGGATCAGACTGTCCTGTGGAGCCAATCAACCCGTTACTTGGCATTTGTGCTGCTGTGAACAGAGCAATATCTCCACACGAAAGGATTTCTGTCGAAACGGCTCTGCGCATATACACGATCAATGCGGCTTATGCTTGTTTCGAAGAGAAAACCAAAGGTTCCATTGAAGTTGGTAAACTGGCTGACCTCACTGTTTTATCCGATGATTTACGGAAAATTGAGCCGAGCAAAATTAAAGATGTTGGCGTGGAGATGACAATTCTTGGAGGCGAAATTGTCTATTGTGCCAAGGGGCTTAGCCAAAAAGGGTAGAGTGCTATACTCCCATCTAGCACTGATCTAACACGTTGCGTTAGCATGGTTGCTTACAATTCGTCAAATTGCTTTTGTTTTCGGCCTTAGGGAACTCGCATTCCTTTCCCTGATTATGCTATGTGTTCATGAACTTGTTGGAAAAGCTTTTACCCCTCTTGCAATGCCGTTATAAATCTAAGAATAGGTGAATTATTTGGACAAGGACATCGTAGATTTTGCGCTGAAGCATGCCATGGAAAAGAAGGTTAGCTATGCCGAAGCAAGAGCTCACAGCATAAATCATGAAGAACTAGTCGTGAAAAATGGAGTCCTAGACGCTTATGCTTCGCTGGTTGACAGTGGCTTCTGCGTCCGGGTCTTAGTGGATGGAGGAATAGGCTTCGCATCAACAAACAAGTGGGAAAGAGACGAAGCCAAGGCAATTGTCGAAATCGCTTACAAATACGCCAAAATGGCCAAACGCAAAGACAAAATCTCCTTTGCCGAGGAGAAAAGCGTAAAGTCAAACTGGGAAGTTTTGGAAAAACAGAAAATCGAAGATGTGTCGCCTGAAACTCGAATTGACACCATGATGGACTTAGATAAGGCCTTAACTACGCAAGGAATACACGTTGCGGCCAGAATGTTGGGGCTCGAAACAGATTTGACCGAAAAATACTTCACAAACACTGAAGGTTCAGTGATTTCCTCCTATGTTCCCAGAATCTACGCCGGCGGATTCTTGACTGTGATTGAAAACGGAAAACCTGAACAATCCTACAAGGCATTCGGCTCCTCTGGAGGCTGGGAAGCCCTTGAAGCATGGAATTTAACTGAGCAAATGATCAACGAGGCCAAGATACTGCAGAAGGTTATCAAAGAAGCTAAGCCAGTCAAGCCTGGAAAAACGGATCTACTCTGCGGACCTGAAGTAACAGGCATAGCCGCCCATGAATCCTGTGGACATCCAATGGAAGCAGACAGAATCTTGGGAAGAGAGATGAGCCAAGCAGGCAGATCCTTCATTTATCCAAATGGATCTTACTGGTTGGGAACAAAAATCGGCAGTTCGGCGGTCACTATCATCGATGACCCAGCCGTCAAGAACAGCTATGGCTACTATGCATACGACGATGAAGGCATCAAGGCACGGCCAAGATACCTTTACAAGGAGGGGGTGATCAATGAGCTTCTGCATAACAGAGAGACCGCCGCCAAATTGAACACACGCAGCAACGGGTCTTCAAGAGCAATAAAATATGACCGTGAGGCCATAGTGAGGATGGCGAATACTTTTGTGCAGCCAGGTGAGATGAACGAAGAAGAGATTTTCGAAGATGTCAAACGCGGAGTGTACATGCGATCATTTACGGAATGGAACATCGATGACAAACGTTTCAACCAACGTTATGTTGGAAGAGAGGCATTCGCGATTAAGAACGGTGAAATTACAAATATGGTTGCGCGCCCTGTCATCGAGACCACAACCCAGATCTTCTGGAGCGCCGTAGACGCCGTGTCTAAGAAAGTCGAATTCGACGCTGCGACATGTGGGAAAGGTGATCCTATGCAAGGCGCACCTGTCTACACCGGTGGTCCCATCATCAGGCTTAGGGAGGTGTACGTGAAGTGAGCGAAGTAATCGCCGAAACCGAGAATATTGTTAAAATGGGCAAGAATCTCGGTGCTGATGAGGTTATAGCTAAGACAATCTTCGGTCGATATCGCCAAACACGATTTAGCAACAATCAAGTTGACATATCAGCGGCTTGGAACGACTACGTCACCGATGTGATGTTAACCTGGAAGAGGCGGCTTGTCGCTACCGAGATTCGCAACTTCCAAAACGTAGAGGAGAGCGTCAAGCGACTGTTTTCATTGGCAAAAGCTTCCAAGGAAAATCCTACCTACGGCGGCGTAGCCAGAGGAAAATTCAGCTATCAGAAAAGCAGAGCTGACAAAGCTGTGGGAAACCTGGAGAATCCGGCGGAGTATGTGTTTGAAGCCATAGAAGCCGCTCGAAATGAAGCTGGACCCAACATCAACGCGGGTGGAATACTCTTCTCCAGTCTGGAAAACGTTTACCTAGTGTCCTCTGAAGGACCCATAGGTGAAGACACGAGATCTGCCATAGAGCTTTCTATCAGAGCCTTCTCAGAGAGAGAAGCATCGGGTCACGGCGTTGAGTGCAGCTCAACACTCAATAATTTTGATCCTGCCAGAGCAGGTAGAAAGGCTGGAGAAATAGCTAAACAAGCGAGGAACCCGAAGCCTGGCATTGAAGGACAATATGACGTCATCTTTGATCCTTTGTTTGTGGGTTCATTGCTGGGCATGTGGGGTCGTATGACGTCGGCGTTCTCTGTGATGATTCAGTTATCAGTATTTGTCAACAAGTTGGGTCAGAAAGTCGCGTCTGAAACTGTGACTCTTCGTGACAATCCAGCTGCGTATTCCATGGGTAACCGAGTCTTCGACGATGAAGGCGTGCCCGCACGGGAAAACGTGTTAATCGGCAAGGGCGTACTAAAAACGTACTTGCATAACACATCCACAGCAAAGAAGTTCCAAACTGAAACCACGGGTAACGCAGGAATAGTCGTGCCTACACCTTGGAACTTGGAGCTTGATGCAGGCAGCATGAACAGAGAAGAGATGTTTCGTGAGGTCAAACATGGCCTGTACCTGACCAATACCTGGTACACAAGGTTCCAAAACTGGGCAAAGGGAGACTTCTCGACAATTCCACGTGACGGAATCTTCCTTGTTGAAGGCGGCGAGATTAAGCAATCATGGAAGGATGTACGCATAAGCGACAACGCACTGAGAATGTTGAACAACATAGCTGGCATATCTAAAGAGCGGCAACCTGTTCACTGGTGGATTGAAGCCAGACCGCCCTCGCTGTCACCATACATTCTGATGAAAGATGTGCAGATCACGAGGCCAAAGTAGACACTGCCTTCTCTTTTTTTTTTTATCTTTCTCAATTACGACGTAGCGACGCACGCGCAGATCTGAAAGCACCGTCTGCGAGTTTGCGTACTACCGGTAGAGAAGACATAGCCATTCTTCAACTATGTAATCCACTTTCTCTACACGTGTGTGTGCACGCTCCCCTCAACGCTGCAAGATCGAAAAGAACTTCTGGAAAGAAGTTTCACAAAATTATTTAGACAACAACCAAAACCTTCAACGCCTGTTCATTCGACAGAAGGCTCTTGCTCTTTGCTTCAGTTGTGGTGGTGTGCAACGCTGCGCGTTTCTCCACGACAACTCCTAACGGTCTCAGTTTTACCTCGATAGCTCTTGGCGTTCTCTTCATCTCTCTAGCCGAAACTTCCATGCTGGCCATTTTCCTTCTACAGATATCGAAGCTTGGTTTCTTCCTTTCGAGTCCAATAATACCGTTTAGTCATGCTTGTTGCACGCTCATCCTTTTGCAAGATACTGTTTCCCCGATTTCATGCAGCGAATCCAGCATCAATAGCTCACAATTTTCGAGCGAAGATTTCAAGGATTTAAAGAAAATGTGGTAAATTATGTCACTATGCCCATTCGATGTAGTTCGTCTTCAAGTCCAGCCTTGGTTTGCTTGAGTCGCTGCCTTTTTTCTGTGTATTCGTCGCCACTCATCTTTCCCGCCCGGAAGTCTTCATCGAGTTTTTGCAGTTGACCTTCCATGTCAGCTACTCTCGCTCTCAACTGGTCCACGTAAGAGACAGCAGCCGCAGGCTCCGAGATCTGAGCTGGGGTTAAAGCCGCTTTAATCATTCCATCTTCAATGCGGAGAATTCTATGCGCGACTCTAGCAACGCTGGAGTCATGTGTCACCATCACTATGGTTTTGCCTAGTTCCTGACTAACTTTCACCAGATAATCCACAACTATCTTGGCATTAGCGCTGTCCAATTCACCCGTGGGCTCGTCAGCCAACAAGACAGGTGCATCATTAGCTAAAGCCGCCGCAATAGCCACACGTTGCTGTTCCCCACCGCTCAACTCATCTGGTTTGTGATCAGTTCTAGGGGTTAAACCAACAACATCAAGCAGATTCTTGACGCGCTCCTTCCTTTTCCCTCTTGAGATTCCAATAGCCATCATGGAGAGCTCGACGTTTTCAGCCGCTGTTAAAGTTGGAATGAGGTTCAGAGTTTGAAATATGTGCCCAACGGTCCTTCTTCGATATTCCAACAACTGTGAAGAGTCCAAAGTGGTTACTTCGGTCTCGCCGACCCGAACTGAACCTGCTGTGGCGTCGTCTAAACCGCCCACTATGTTGAGAAGTGTGGTCTTGCCACTTCCGCTCGGCCCGATGACAGAAATTAGCTCCCCCTCTTTAACGCTCATACCTAACCCACGAAGAGCTTGGATCTCCACATTGCCCAAACGGTAGACCTTTATCAAGTCTTTAACTTTAATTCCTAATCCTTTCAAGCTTCCCTCACGATCCTCTCAAGTCTTGACGTATACCTCTTCGCCATAATTATGACCGGGATTATTGTAGAGATAAACACTAGCGCGAAACAGGAGATAAGCGTGAGTAAGGTGTCCATTGGGAACACCATGTGATGAGTCAAAGGAGAATAGGAGTAAGGTGTGATGTTGGCAGCAGCCACGTTTCCACGCACAATGAGTAAGCCTCCAACTGCACCCAGCAAGACAGCGAAAACCACAACAGCCAAGTTCTCAGTTAGCAACATTGTGATCAACTGCTTAAAGGAAAGACCGCGCACACACATTATGGACACCTCTTTCCGCCTCTCCTTTAGGCTTACAAAGGTTACTAAAGCTGTTCCCAGAGAAGCCGCCAACACGGCGAAGGCCACACCTAGACGCTGAACGTTTAAAGACCCGCTAATCATGATGTTGCTCTGCCACTCTTCTAACTGCTCCGCAACCGCGTTGACCACGCCAACATTGTCAAGGTCGAGTCCACGAATTTGGTCCACCACGGCTTTACCATCCGCTCCTGTATTCAGTTTCACCAGAATCCTTCCTGACGCATAGACACCGTCGCTTACCATATCATAAAACCCCTCAGGCACATAAGACCAAAAGGATGAAACAGAGCTATAGCCGAAGAAAGGCGTCTGCTGGGATTCAAGACCGAAAAACCCTACTACCTTCAAGCTGTTGGTCTTGCTCATTCCTAAGTCCCCAAAAGTCAACGAGATAGCTTGATTTACATGCAGATTAAGTCTTGAAGCCACACTGCGTTCCAAGACTATTGTGTTGTTATCTTCTGTCATATGTTGAACGGCTGTTGTTACATCACTTCCGGTGAATAATTCTCCTTCGTAATAGGCGGTTGCAAGCCACACTTCAGGATCAACAGCCCTAAGATTGACTGTTCCAACAGATGATCGTCCACTAAAAGCGTATTCTATGGTCACAGACTCCACATCTGAAAGGTCTGCCAATTTGGCCATGACCGATGAAGCATTCGTAAGAGTGTTCAGCGAGACGCTGATATCGGCGCCCACATTGAATCTGATTTGTCGGACTGTGAAATCCCTTTCGCTGGCATAAACTCCGATTATCTGGACGCTATAGCCCAAGATCAGAGCAATGAGAAACGCTACAGCAGCAGCACGAGCGGGATTCCTTTGCACATTTCTGGTGGCTAAAGCGCCGAGGTCTCCGAGAAAACTCGTTGCCTTGGTGGTTAACTCCTGAAATTTCATGGAACCACGAATGAGTAGCTTGGTTAAGCCCCAGAAGAACAGCACAGGACCAAGGCCGAGGCCCATTGTAAAACCGGAAATCCCATAGCCCAACACGAAAGTGTCAAATGCCGTCCATGCATTCAATAGGATCATCGCAATTATGTTATAAGTGGGTGGACGGCCTGCGGTTATGGCGAACAGGTTGATTCCAAGAAGAAGCATGATGATTTTGTAGGAACCTAGAATAAAGGCAGCCCAAGGCCACTTCCTCTTGTAGGGTCTGACTTCTTCCATGTACCGGTACTCCTTCAAGGCGTCTACCGCGTTGAGTTTGGAGGCTCTTCTGGCCGATCGAAACACTGAAAGGAAAACTAAGAACAAGCTGAAAATCAACGCCAAAATGACTGTGTCTAATCCTATGGCTGGGATCTCACTGAACATATATCCTCCACTAGCTCCAAAAAATGGGGTTAAGAAAACGCCTAGGACAACTCCTAGGATACCGCCAGCTAATCCGATTAAGAAAGCTTCGGCCAGAAACAAACGTAAGAGTTGTCTTGCCGAGAAACCCTTTGTCAACAGAAGCCCTATCTCGCGGCGCCTCAAATTAAAAGAGACATCAGAGACGGTTGCTCCCATATACCAAGCCATAAAAAACACTGGAATGCCAGTGACGAAAAAACTGAGCCTCATGGTCTGGGACACAAATCGATAGCTGTTCAACACGTTCTCTAGATAGTTCTCTGCATAAGCTCCCCAATTCAAAACCTTATTGGTAATCTGCGACGTTATGATCTTAACTTTGTCTACCGCTTCATCTATGCTCCATGGTCCAATCAATGTTCCGCGATCAAGGTAGACCAAGATGTCCGTATTAACGGGACCAAAAGAAGGAGACATAGCGTAGACTGTGTCGAGAAGTTCAGCAAAGGTTCTGTTCCAATCGGCAATCAAAAGATTTTGTAAGTAAACGTATTCTTGAGAATTGGCTCGTAGGATACCGGGACCTGAATACGTATAGTACTGACCTAAAGCGATCAGAGACGCCTTGTCATCAAGTTCAACAAAACCCGCCACCGTAAGGTTTAGGACTATCCAACCTGCTTGCGGTGGTATTCGAATCTCCCCTCCGAGCCACACTGAAATATTAACCGGCAAAACATCCCCTATCTGCAAGTCGTTCGCGCTTGGAGAATCAACCCACACGTAGGTTTCATTGACCCCGAGCGAGGGAGTGCCATCGGGCAGCACGGTTAGCCCCTCATAGACTCTTGATTTCTCAGAGATTCCTGCAACCTCAAAATGCATCGTTGTATTAGTATCGGGCAAGTGAATAGGCCAGCCTCCCCTGGAAATCACTTCGGTTTCAACTACGCCTTCGATCCTGGAGCTGGAAACAAGGTTGGCTACTTCTGTGGCATTTTCTGAGGACCAGACGCTCTCCTTTTCCCAGCCGGCTCTCACCACGATATCTACTGCAACTCTGCTGAGCTGTTGGTCCAGAGCCTGCTTTGCCACAGTATCGGCGCCTATGTTTATGCCAGCGAAAAAGGTTGAAGCCAGCACTGTTCCCAACAAGAGCGCTGCGAAAAATTGCCACGAACGGACGACTCTCTTGAACGCGTAAGAAAGCGACAAATCTTCAACCAGCTATGATACAGCAGATTTCAGTCAGTTCACTTGATATTTAAATCTATTTTTTAGAACAAACAAGGCCAATGATGGAAGGATTGTCATTCCAAAGGAACACTTTATCTGAAAGCAACCAAAATGCATAACTCGCAGGATATATGCATGAACAGCCGAATCAACAGAGAAATCATCGAAATCCTCCTGGAAATTCCACTGCCTACAACCAAGGATGTCAGTGTAGCCAAGAGGAAAATCGCAGAGAAACATCATCTGAAAAGGATTCCGTCAAACTCTGAACTGATAAGATGTCTCAAACCACACGAAAAGAACAAGTTGCTTCCTATTTTACGCCGAAAAACCACACGCACAATTTCAGGCGTTACTGTCATAGCCGTTATGACCAAGCCTTGGCCATGTCCACAGAAACAACCATGCGCGTACTGCCCAGGCGGTCCACCGTATGGAGTTCCTCAAAGCTATACGGGTCATGAACCCGCCGCAATGCGAGGCCTACAAAGCAGTTTTGACCCATACTTGCAGGTCAAAAACCGCACACACCAACTGCAAGCTATAGGACACAATGTTGACAAGGTGGAACTAATAGTAATGGGCGGAACCTTTCCAAGCACACCCATTGAATATCAAGAAACCTTCATCAAAGGATGCCTTGACGCCATCACTGAGCAAAAATCATCTTCACTTAAACAAGCAAGGGCAAATGCCGAGACAAGCAGAATACGCAACGTAGGCATCACTGTGGAAACACGTCCCGATTGGGCTAAACGGGAACACATAGACCACATGCTACACATGGGCGTAACCCGCGTAGAGCTCGGGGTCCAAAACATCCACGACGACATCTACACACTTGTCAATCGTGGACACACAGTTCGGGACGTCATCGAAGCCACCCGCACATTGAAAGATGCAGGATTAAAAGTGGTATATCACCTTATGCCCGGACTGCCAGGCTCAAACTTTCAACGAGACTTAAAAGCTTTCAAAAAGATCTTCACTGACGCCAACTTCAAACCCGACATGATTAAAATCTACCCTTGCCTCGTCCTGAGAGGAACTAAAACCTATGAATGGTGGAAAAACGGCGAATACAAACCCTACACAAACGAAGAAGCAGCGAGGCTCATTTGTGAACTGAAAAAGCAAATTCCACCCTGGATTCGAATAATGCGAGTGCAAAGAGACATCCCAGCCTATCTGATTGAAGCAGGAGTAAACCGTGGCAATCTCCGCGAACTGGTTCAGCAAAAACTTCGAGAACAAAAAATGCGGTGTCGATGCATAAGATGCCGAGAAGTTGGACACCGCTGGCTAAAGGATCGAGTTAAACCCAACCCAAACAACATCAAAATACAAACAACCAAGGAAAAAGCAGCTGAAGGCGAAGACATCTTCATTTCTGCTGAGGATTCAGCTAGCGATGTGCTCATAGGCTACTTAAGACTCCGAATCCCCTCTCAAAAAGCACACAGACCTGAAATCAGCAAAAAGCCTTGCTCAATAATACGCGAGCTCCACATCTACGGTCCTCTGGTTCCAGTTGGAAAACAAATAGTCAAAGCATGGCAACACAAAGGCTACGGAGAAATCCTCCTCGCCGAAGCAGAACGCATATCCAAAGAAGAATACAACCTTGAAAAGATTG
Organism: Candidatus Bathyarchaeota archaeon; assembly: GCA_026967815.1. Classification (GTDB taxonomy): domain Archaea; phylum Thermoproteota; class Bathyarchaeia; order Bathyarchaeales; family Bathyarchaeaceae. The sequence continues at coordinate 10,718 of JAPUUO010000034.1, forward strand.
TTGTTACAAGCGCGTTGGGAACAAAACAATACTACAAACGGCATGGCTACAACCACGATGGGCCTTATCAGTCAAAATCTTTACTTGATTAAATATGCCATTCATCAATAATCAACAATCAAATTTGAGAAATCCGTGTTCCATCCATAAAACCAACGCAAAAATGAATAGTTACATATAGCGAAATAGAGTGAGTTGTAATAGAACATGTTGGAGAAATAGAGTTGAGTGAACAGTTTCCAGGCTACAAGGAAGAAGCACTACAACTCTTGAAGCAAGCAAAAGCTGAGATAGGCGATATTGTCCGAGTAACCAAAAACGGAGAAACCTATGAAGGTATTTTGATTCCCCGAACAGAGTACGGTGATAAAAAACATGTTGTTATCAAACTGACAAGCGGTTACAACATCGGAATCCGGATTACGCCCACTACGCGAATCGAAAAAGTTGGGGTGGGAGTCAAGCCGACTTTTGCAGCTCCGCCGCTTCCTCAACAGAGATTGGACCTACCAAAGGTCTCAATTATAAGCACAGGCGGCACAATCGCGAGTAGAGTAGACTATCGAACGGGTGGAGTGCGACCTGCCCTATCAGCCAGTGACCTTTACAGTGTTGTTCCTGAACTTTCGGAAATCGCCAGGATAGATGCTGAAATCCTTTTCAGTCTGTTCAGCGAGAATATTACACCTAAACATTGGGTGAAAATAGCCAAAACCGCAACTAGAGTCATTGAAAACGGCGCAGCTGGCGTGGTGATTGCTCATGGAACCGATACGCTAGGCTACACGGCTGCTGCTCTAAGCTTTGCTCTTCAAAATCTTTCAGTTCCAGTCATAATGGTGGCTTCTCAGAGATCGGCTGACAGACCAAGCTCAGATGCTGCAACAAATCTCATTGGCGCAGTCAAAGCAGCGGCTAGAGCGCCGTTCGCTGAGGTTGTGGTTGCCATGCACGAAACAGTTTCCGACAAGACCATAGTTTTCCATCGCGGAACCAAGGTGCGAAAGTGCCACACCAGTCGCCGAGACACCTTCCAATCCGTTAATGCTTCGTCACTTGGAAAAATCGATAACGGAGAGTTTTCCATGTTGGTTAAAGAATTCACTAAGCGGAATCTGTCTAGAAAGCTCGTTCTGAAGCCTGGCTTTGACGAAAAAGTGGCGCTTGTTAAGTTTCATCCGGGTTTGAATCCCAAGTTAATAGATTGGTATGTAAACAATGATTACAAAGGGATAGTTCTTGAGGGAACAGGACTAGGACACGTGGGGAACTACTGCTCTTCTGCTATAAAAAATGCCATACGAAATGATGTGGTTGTAGCAATGGCCTCACAGTGCATTTGGGGACGTGTAAACATGAATGTTTACAACCAAGGCAGGGATCTCCTCGCTCTCGGAGTGATTCCACTCGAAGATATGGTGCCCGAAACTGCTCTAGTGAAGCTCATGTGGATTTTCGGACAGACAAAAGATGTTGACGCAGCAAAGAGACTTCTGCCAACTAACATAGCCAATGAACTTTCGCCCAGAACTTTACACGAAGGAAAACGCGAGGAAAAATCATGAGTATAGACTATTCAAAAATCGGACTGAAAGTCGGACTTGAGCTGCATCAACAACTCGACACCAAAGAGAAGCTTTTCTGCTCCTGCCCACCTCACCTTTTCAAAACTGAACCAGAAACCACATTTCTGCGGAGACTGCGACCAACCCAAAGCGAGCTAGG
>JAPUUO010000035.1:0-2127 GCA_026967815.1 Candidatus Bathyarchaeota archaeon
CTGTGCGGTGAAACTTATTTGAAATCTTTCCTTTTCGCTGCAGCATAAAAGAGTGACACAAAGCAGAGAATTATGTAAATGATGAGAGATAGGTTGGAAACGGTAGTTTCCCAAGCTGAAGGGAACGTCCAAATCGCAAAAGAGTAATATAGAAGGATGCCGCCGAATACAACTTGTGGAAGGAAAAGAGCAGCTAAAAGCTTTACCGACCATTTTTTCATTTTGAACAAACCATAAGCCAACATCAAATTAAAGACAGCCAAAATTCCAACGTGAAAAAGCCGAAAGCTAGCAAGCACCAGAACAATAGCCAAAACTACTCCAACGACAGCATGGAAAATCGAAACCAGCAACATGCCTGGATGCTCAGTTCCCGGCTTGAGTTTCAATGTCTTCATTCCTCTTAAGCCTAAAGCTATAACGCCTTATAATAAAATTGTTTCGTAGAGAGGTTAAGGTGTATCCTGTAAACTTCTGTTTTCTTTCACAACAAACTTAGGCACGCGTGCGATTTGTTTTGTTAACAAAGCGCCGAAAACATTTATTCCACACACCACAGATAAAAGGCACATGAGCTTCCGTGAACTCTTTGTTTCGCCTTCCCTAGTCTTCGGTGATTATCAACGGACATTTGAAGAGTCCGATTACGTAATCTTGGGAGTGCCCTTCGACGCAACCAGCACCTATCGAACAGGAGCAAGATTTGCACCCTTCGCTATTAGAGAGGCTTCGCTGAACATAGAAACCCTCAGTTTCCGAAGTGGTATTGATTTAGAAGATCTGAAAATCTGCGATCTAGGTGACTTACATGTCGCAGGCGAAGTTGAAGAGACACTTGGACGATTAGAAAAAGTAGCCGGAGAGCTCTTAGCAGCAAAAAAACTGCCAGTTTTCATAGGTGGAGAACACACCATAACTCTTGGTATTGCGCGTGCGATTGGGAAAAACACAGCTATTATAAGCTTTGATGCTCACTTGGACCTACGCAACCAATACATGGATGTAACCACCTCTCACACAACCTTCATGCGTAGAATCCACGAGCAGATACATCCTATCCGAATTATAGAAATCGGCACCCGAGCAGTTTGCAAAGAAGAACGTGAATACGCCAAAAAATCAGACATACACTTCGTAACTATCCACCAGATATTGAACGATGGAATTGAAAGAACCTTAAAAAAAGTCAAAAAACTGCTTGCTGACGTTGAGAGAATCCATCTAACAATCGACATGGATGTCCTCGACCCAGCATTTGCACCTGGGGTTCAAAATCCAGAACCCGACGGTTTGACCATAAACGCTCTCCTAAACCTTGTATACGGATTATGCGACCGACGGGTTGTTGCCCTAGATTTGGTGGAAGTTGCACCCCACTATGATAACGGCACAACCGCCATACAAGCCGCAAGAACACTATTTGAAGCACTATGTCAAATTGAAAAGACAAAAAGAAATTAATCTAATTCATCCAGTTTTCAAAAGCTTAGCGATGAAGAACCCGTTGCAGTTGTGAAGGTGAGGATACAACCTTTGACATTCAGCTTGTCCTCGGAGTCCAGGCAAGCCGATTCTGGGTTGAGTTTCTACTAGAGTAAACTCTGGATACCATTTCAAGAATTTTTCAATGAGCATCTCGTTTTCTTCAAGAGTTATGCTACATGTGGAGTATACAAGATGCCCTTCTTCTTTAACGTGTTCAGCGCATTGTTGAAGCATTCTCCATTGAGTCTGCGCCATGTGCAAAACTGACCGTTTCGTTAGCCTCCATTTTGCTGAAGGCGTTTTGCTGAAGGTTCCGGTACTCGTGCACGGTGGATCCAGAATCACGAGGTCGGCGGACAACCTAAGCGGTAGTGTATGACCTGCATCTGCTATGAATGGAACTGCAATCTTAGCGTCCATACGTTTTATTTGTCGTTTCCAGATGTGCATTCTTCGCCTCGAGTAGTCTATGGAAAAAATCTTGCCTTTGTTCTGCATTAACTGGACCATATGGGCGGTTTTGGCACCAGGCGCAGCACAAACATCAAGTACCGTCATACCCGACTCGGGATTCGCAATCTCAGCTGCCAAGCAACTTGCCATATCTTGAATGTACAAGAGACCCTCTCGAAAGCTGCGAGT
>JAPUUO010000035.1:2227-12279 GCA_026967815.1 Candidatus Bathyarchaeota archaeon
CCAAGCAACTTGCCATATCTTGAATGTACAAGAGACCCTCTCGAAAGCTGCGAGTTCTAACTAAAGGTTTTTTTGCCTCAAGTAACTTGTAAGTGTGCTTAAGCTTGGGAACCTTTTCTATTCGTATTCCTTCACTTTCCAGTTCCTTTAGGATGCGCTCTTCTGAGGCTTTAAGCAGGTTTATTCTTAGATAAATGGGCGACTGTTGAGTTGCGCTTTCTAGGAATCTGAGCGCGTCGCTTCTTCCCAACAGTTGAAAACAGTATTTCACAAACCATAAGGGATTATAAGTTAGTAATGCTACGCGCTCTTCGAGGCCAACCTTTTTCAAAGTGCCGTCAAATTGTATACCTAATATTCGTCCTAGCGCTTCCTCAACTCCTTTTAACGCACGCCAGCCCAGAATTGAACGCCCAAGCCTGGCGCGCGCGCGCGCTATGCTCCATGCTTTTGAAAAACCGCTGTTGACGAATCTGGTTTCGTATGTATAGAGGCGGAGAAAAGCTTGAGGACCAAGCTTGAAATCTCCAAGCATATTGGGGGCTAATGCTTGGTTTATGATGAAATCGAGGAGGTTTCGTCGGCGAAGAGTTTCAAACACAAGTTTATGTGCCAAGCCAACAACTTTGGTGTCTTGAATTTTCAACTGCTTAGCTGCTTTAGTTAAGGCCAGCCGCTCGCCTAAGTGTTGAAGTTCTATCCAGCTGAGGGTTTCAATGGCAAGTGTCCAAGCCTTGCGCAGCAATACAATTTTCCTTCTTTGACAAGTTTTGCGAGTTTACAAAATAGATAATTGGAAAGAGAAGATATCACTTGCGATGAGAAATGCTGAAGGCAACACGTTTTTAGGTATAGGTCCCGATAATAGGTGGGACGCAGCGCATGGCAAAGAAACACTTAGATGACTACTTTCCAAGATCAGAAAGCGTGCATGAGGAGTCGACAGAATCTTCCATGAGAAGGGCACGAGAAGAGGAAAGAAAGAAAATCGAAGTTATCCCTAAAGTTCCGAAAAATCTGTCGCCTTCCTTTTTTGTTTCTGCCACCTACGACGGCGAGAAAAGAGTAGCTTGCATAAAGCTTTATGATCCAAAGTCAGAAAAGATCTATTTTTGGTATGACAACACTGGACACAAACCGTATCTTCTCACAAGTCTGTCGCCTATCGAGTTGGAAAAAATAGGTCGTGTAATGTCGCATCCGGGCTTCGACCAATTCAAACTTGTGGAGAAATACCATCCTTTCCAAGATAGAAACGTTGCTGTTACGAAGGTTGTGGCGAAGGATCCATTGGCAATTGGAGGTCGCTCAAGAGGCTGCTTGCGTGACATTATACCGGAGGACTATCCTAAAATCGGCGGCAAAACTGAGGCTAAGGTTTGGGAAGCCGCTATCAGATATTATCAATGCTACATTTATGATAGACAACTGGCACCAGGCATGCTTTACAAAATCGAAAACAACAATCTAATTCAGGTTAAACATGAGTCTTCAGAACGAACGGTCAACAAAATCTGTTCGTTGTTCACAGCTGAGCCTAAAAAGGCTCTGCGGAATATAGAAACTTGGGCAAGACTGTTAGAGTATCCAGCTCCTAACTTTAGAAGGGTTGCCCTTGACATTGAGGTTTTCACTCCAACCATAGAAATAGAAGGCAAACTAACTTTCCGTGTGCCTGATCCGCGTGAGGCAGCTTATCAAGTCACTTGCGTATCGCTTTTGGGGTCTGATGGGGAAAAAAGGGTCCTACTATTGAAGCGTGCGGGCGTTAGAGAAGGAATTGATAAGCTTCCGCCAGATGTAAGCGTTGAATATTTCGATTCTGAAGAGAATCTAATTCTTGAAGTTTTTAAGGTCCTCTGGGAGTATCCTTTCGTTATAACATTCAACGGAGACGATTTCGACCTCAGATACCTAGCGCATAGAGCGCAAAACCTTGGAATAAAGAGAAGTCAGATACCAATCGAAGTTAGGAGAAGAGTCTGTCTGCTTGAATATGGAGTGCACATAGACCTTTACAAGTTCTTCTTCAATAAATCCATTCAAATCTACGCCTTCGGTCGAAAATACCTCGACGTCACTTTGAACGAAGTTGGCAAAGCTTTAATTGGGCTGGCCAAACTTGAATTGACCAAGCCGTTCAACGAACTCGCTTATGGCGAACTCGCCCAATATTGTATGCAAGACGCTGAAATAACTTTAAAACTTACAACCTTTGACGACAACCTTGTCATGAAACTTATTTTGGCTATAACCAGAATAAGCCGCATGCCAATGGAGGATGTGAGCAGGCAAGGTGTTTCTCGTTGGATCCGTAACTTTCTCCAGTTTGAACATCGCCGCAGAAATGTGCTTATTCCCAACACTGAAGACATACTTGCTGCAAAGGGAAAAACCACCACGAAGGCTGTCATAAAAGGAAAGAAATACAAAGGCGCAATTGTGGTGAAGCCCGTTCCTGGCGTGCATTTTAATGTTGCTGTCATGGACTTCGCGAGTCTATACCCCTCTCTCATTAAAGTTTGGAATTTAGGCTACCAAACAATTCGCTGTTCTCATCCTGAATGCAAAAGCAATGCCATACCCGATACACCTCATTGGGTCTGCACCAAAGATCGGGCCCTAGAAAGTCTCCTAATTGGATCTCTTAGAGACCTGCGAGTAAGCTGGTACAAACCAAAATCAAAAGAAAAAGCACTGCCTAAAGAAATGAGAAGCTGGTACAACGTTATTCAAAGCGCTTTAAAAGTCATCTTAAACGCCAGTTACGGCGTGTTTGGCGCTGCATCCTTCGATCTTTACTGTCCTCCAGTTGCGGAAGCTACAGCTGCTATAGGAAGGCATTCGATAACGCAGATCAGCAACAAGGCACGAGAGTTGGGCATTCAGGTTATTTATGGAGACACCGACAGCATTTTCCTCAAAAACCCAACGCCGGAGCAGATAGACTCTTTGGCGCAATGGTCAAAAGAAGAGCTGAAGATGGAGCTCGGCGTAGACAAGCTATACCGTTATGCGCTGCTCAGTTCGAGAAAAAAGAACTATCTCGGAGTATCCACTGACGGAAGTGTAGACGTTAAAGGGCTAACAGGAAAAAAAAGGCACATCCCAATTTTCATCAAGAAATCCTTCAACCAAATGAACGAGCAATTGGCTCAAGTAAAATCTCCTGCAGAATTTGATGGCGCTAAGAAACAAATCGCAAATATCATTCGCAACTGCTATCTGAAGCTTAAGAAACGCGAGTGGGAAAGAATAGACGACCTAGCCTTTCACGTCGTTCTCGGAGAGGCCCCAGAGCACTATGTGAAGACCACTCCGCAACATGTGAAGGCTGCGAGACTTCTTCAAGAGAAAAAATACGAGCTGAAAGCAGGTGACCTAATAAGCTTTGTCAAGGTTGTCAAGGAGCCGCATGTGAAACCTGTTCAGCTGGCTTCTGACAGCGAAGTAGACGTAGAAAAATACGTAGGTCATTTGCAATCCACTTTCGACCAAGTCCTAGACGCGTTAGGCTTAGATTTTGAAGAAATCATAGGACTAACAAAACTGGAGCGATTTATGTAAGCGATGGAGTTTAAATACTTAGTAGACCCGCTAGAAACAAGAGAATGGTCTTGCACGTTGAATATTTATATCAAGCAAGATGAAACAAACACCACATCCTACGTATCAACTACGTAGTTCTTCCTTGAGATGAGCAAGCAAATCCTATATTCTCTGGACTTCTCTTTTTCAAGTAGATTTGAGATGAGCTTTGTCTTCAAGCCAGATTCTCACTGGGTATTAAGGTTTGTAGGTAAGATTTTAGGATGGCTTATGGTTCTGAATTCGATAGTCTTGCCCCTTCTATGGTTCCTGAAGATCCTTAACCTCTTCACACTCATTCTCGTATACGAAGCATTATTGATTTCGATTATAGGAATCCTCCAAGTTCTAAGTTCTTACATCTACAGAAAAAACAGTATACCTTCTCGTTATCAAGGTCGTACTGGATGGTTTGACTTCAGAAGATTTGCAAAATTAAAACCTAAACAAAGACAACGATATCGGCAAGAAGGAAAGATCATGATATTATTGGGCATCATGCTATTAGTTGTGACCATAATCCTACATTTCTCAAGAATATAGTGAGCGAGAGTGGTTCCACATGAAGCTATATTCTTCGATTATAAGCGCGCGTCCACTATAATTGGCGAAATCTTCGTTGGGACAAGACAAAGCGACCGATGATTGTTTCTTGTGAAACCCTCTCCAGCTAGCGAATTGACTGCTCTTCATTTCACATGAACTTCTTTTTCCACGAGCTCTGGTAGATCATTCAAGAACCCTTAGTCCTAGAGACTTAAGAGGCTCTATGATGTATGGCTTGCTTAAGGCTACCAATAAACTATAGCCAACCACTCCGACAGATATCAAACTGCTTATTGTAACGCTAGCTATCATTGCTGCCCATACCGGCAAGAAACCCAGAATTTCAGGCGGAGGAAAGAATGTCCAAAGGTATCCTCCTACGATGATACCTACAGGAAGAGCTCCAACCATGCACGCAGACCATCGTCGATTTCTAAGCAAGAGAATAAGACCAGCTGCAACGAAATTGGCAATTGGACCAAATGCCACATCTAAAGGGCCAAGAAAGTAGTATGCATTCGCTAGAAAGGTGCCAATGGTTACACCAAAGACAACTGGCCATCCGAGAAGCGCCGCCAATGCAAGCAAGCAATCGACCACACGAAACTGGATTGGACCATATGTTATCGGACCACCAATGATTGTTTGCAGAGTGTTAATCACAAAATATAGACTTGCTATGATTGCTGTTAGACTAATGTCTCTATTATCCATTAATCTTACACCTCCTACTCCGGGGTTTATAAGGCGGAACGGGTGGAGGTGAGCCCCCACTCACCCGCTATTGAGGGACACTTCGCGTTTCTCGGTTAAAAGCGTTGTCAATGTTTGTAAATGTTCTGAAAAAAGGGAAAGTAGGTCATTTATGCAGTTAATTGGATATGCTCAGACAGTTCTGTTATCGCGTCTTGTAGCCCCAGTTTTGCCAATGTTTTTTTCATCGGTACGCCTCTGTTGTCCCATCCTCTCTTCTGGTAGTACATTTGAAGCATTACCTCGTATTTTTCCTTGTCGAGTTTGGCTCCTTTGAAATTACCCTTTGTGAGTGGCTCTTCGAACCATCTGGCTGGTGGAGTGTCCATTTCTTTGCTCCACAGGTTATTGTATTCTCGAACCCAGAAAGCTCTAATCAAAGCATAGATTCTGTCGGCAATTGTGTAGATTTTGTCCATGGTCAGGTTGAGTCCTGTTGCTGCCTTCATATATTTCGGATACCATTCTAGTTCGAAGCCAACTTCTACCCATGGTAGACGACAAGTTGTTAGACATTCAAACATTCCTCCGCGCAGTCTCTGAAGTTCGATCACTTTATCCACTTTGGCTTCATCGTATCGGTCGCGTCCATATTCCACTTCCCAAGATATGACCCAAGCATCTTTGTGGTGGGCTCCAGCGGCGGCGGTGCCGTAGGCCAATGCCATTGCAGGCGCGACGTGGCAGTCATAGGCTGAGATTTCGAGTCCTTTGATGTGCATTGCCCATTTCTGAGAATTGCCACCAATTCTTGTTGCTGCTGTGCGGACACCTTCGGACAGGAGTAGTCCCGGTCCTTGCTTGTACGTAATGTATCGAGCTAAAGTTTCTGCTTCTTCGTAGTCGCCCCATTCAATCTTGTAGTCAATGAGCTTCTTTTCTGATGCTTCCATTGCGAAGGCTATGGTGTTTCCTAGCGAAATCGTGTCAATGCCATACTCGTCGGCAAGTCTGTTTAATGTAGCAACCTTCTTGAGGTCGCCTAGGTTTATGTTTGAGCCTAGCATGGCGACGTTTTCGTAGTCCAGCTCAGAAGATTCACCATTGGCATCTTTCACCACGTTGCCGCATGTCATGTTGCAGTTGGGGCAACCTCTGTTCAGGATTTTGATCTTCTCCATGGCGAATCCGCTTATGTCGGCGGCGTTTTCGAAGATGCCTTCTCTATAATTTTGAGTTGGGAGAACGCTGTTTTCTTGGCTCCATTCTATGGTTGACATTGTGCCTTGGCGTTTCCAAAACTTGTAGTTGGGCTTTCTCAAGATTTCCCTGTAAGTCTGTGTGCCAATGGTTTTCAGTTCATCCATATCAGCGGCAGGTATGATCCCTGAGCCTATTATGGCTATGGTTTTAAGGTTTTTTGAGCCCATAACTGCGCCTATTCCTGGTCTGCCTCCTCCTCTGCCTTCCTGTGACACAATGTTGGCAAACTTTACTAGGTTTTCGCCGCCCGGCCCAATTGAGATGACCCCAGCTGTTTTTCCATATTCTTTTTTTACTTCCTTTTCGGTCTCGAAGGTTCCTAACCTCCAGAGATCTTTTGCGCTCAGTATCTCGGTTTTGTCGTCTTCAACCAGTAGCAAAGAAGGGTTTTCTGCCTTGCCTTCGATTATTATGGCGTCGTAGCCTGCTCTTCTCATCTTAACTGTGGCGTTGGTGCCTATGTTTCCGTCACCGTAGCCGCCTGTTAGGGGACTTTTGGTTGCCACTACCAGTTTGCCGCTACTGACCAGTGGAAATCCCGTGAGTGGTCCTGCTGCGATTACGAGCTTGTTTTCTGGCGAGAAAGGGTCTATGCCTGGTTTTAGTTCATCCCATAATATTTTGATGGCGAATCCTCTGCCTCCAAGAAAAATATGTGCCAGTTGGGCATTGTACTGTTGAGCAACAGCTTTTCGCCTAGTTAGGTCTACTCTAAGAAACTTACCATTCCAACCATACATCTCAGTTATACCACCACTAAAATACAGTATTACTTATTCAAGGCTTACATATTTGAACATTTGCCGTGTGCTTTATTCTCTTAGGTTTCGGACCTAACCAACACTATCGAATCTTCTTTACTAGCTCGGTCACGTCTGGGAAGTCTATTCTGAGTTCTTTCAACTTTTGCAGAGTCGGGATGCCATTGGAGTTCCATTCTCTTCTTTTGTAGACAGCATCCTTGAGTTTTTCATATTCTGATTGACGATATTTCTTTAAGATTGCCATCTTCTCCTCTAACGATTTGCCCTTTGGATCGTAACCAATCTTTTCCTTGAGTTGTTTGTCGTATCGATCTGCGCGGCTTTCATACTCCTCTTTTGTTACAGGTCCAACAGAGCGGTAAGGTACATCATCGTGTTCACGGGTGCCGAGCCCCATCCTCAAATTGAAGATGCGTTGAAAATTGTATACTTTTTCACTAATCAAAATTAGATCGTCTGGTGTGACTTTTCGACCTGTTACACCGTAAAAGCATCTCGCATAATTCTTTACATGCGAAATGAATTTGGCAGGGTCAGAAGTGTTCTCATTTTCTGGAGGCGTAACGTCATTCCAAGGAAGTTTACATAAACCGACTAAACCGAACCACGTGCGGAACATCGGGAACCAGTGGAGAGCTTCTGCTTTCTGCTCAAATGTTGGCATCAAGTTATGCACCATGTCTAAGAATATTAACCAAGCCTCATCGTGTTGAGGACCTTTTAGTGCAAGTCCATATCCCCCCTGCTGTGCCAAAGATTCTTTGGTGACGTACTCCGAATACTCTAAACCCTTCGCCTCCATCCCAATCTCTTGCAATGTCTTTGGGTCTGCACCATACTTGTCAGCAAAGAGCTTCTTCATGCTGCGAATTCCTTGGCCGACAATCCAGCCAAATCCTTCTCCTCTCGCCATTTGGTGAATGATTTCTAGTGCGGCTTTCGAGTTTCCAAAATTCAGTTTAAGACCACCAGTGACCTCTTTGTCAATTAAACCCATTTCGTAGCACTCCATTGCAAATGCTGTCGCCGTGCCAACCGAAATCGTGTCTATACCATATGTGTCACAGTAAAAGTTAGCCTCGATCACATGGTCCGGGTCAAAAATCCCACAATTGCTACCAAGGCCAGCGATGGTTTCATATTCCGGACCGTCCACCCACACCTTCTGACCCTTGTATGCGCCTGTCTTGAGTTCAAAGTCTTTTACACAGTGGCTGCACGCCATTGCGCAACCTATCCAGCATCCATCATACCCGGGATCGAATTTCCTCCGATAGACATCTCCTCCGCTGAGCTTGTGGCCTTCAGGATGGCTACCAAATCTGAAATTGTTCACAGGGAGGAGATCAAAATCGTTCATAATAGATACTAGATATGATGATCCGATAGCTGCCATTTCGTTTTGTTTCGAATCTAAGGTTACAATCTCTTTACTAAAATCGCGCCCTACCTGCTTGACAAGTTCCAAATCTGCAGGGTGATTGGCTTCCGGACTAACCGACCCAGAATACTTAATCACAATAGCCTTTATCTTCTTGTTTCTGAAGACCGTGCCTGTTCCTCCCCTACCAGCCTGCTTATACCTCACGCATTTACGTCGGGGGTCGTACCATGAGAAATTTAGGCATCCAAAATTTGTATGATCAGCACCTGGACCAGAAGAAATTACTGAAATGCTGTTCTTATTCTCACCACCGTACTTGTCTGTTAAGAATTGGCTAAGTAAGTAAGACTCGGATGGAAGCCCTTTAGTATTCTCAATAAACACTTTTCCTTCATCACCGTTGATGAAGATGACAATATCAGTCTCTGCTTTGCCCTGTATCTCCAGCGCATCCCACCCAGAAAATTTCAGGTAGGGCCCAAAGTATCCACCAACATTAGAGTCCATCACTGATCCGGTAAGGGGAGAAATCGTCACAACGATGCTCTTTCCGCTCCCAGGATATATGGGAATGCCCCCCAGAGGGCCGCAAGCTATGCATATCTCATTCTCAGGATCATCCCACTTGATGACGTGATCTTTTGGCAAGGCATTCCAAAGCAGCCAAAGATCGAATCCACGACCGCCAATGAATGTGTCCTTCATTTCTTTTGTGACGGGTCTGCTCATGATCCTCTTATCTGTGAGATTGATGTACAGCGTCCTGTTGTTATACCCTTTATCAATCGGTCTCAAATCGTATTCATATTTTGAGTTCACTTTTGACGTCACCTTTAAGCCGTGATAGAATCTTTTGAATTCCATTCGATGTTTAAAACCCTTTCGTCGCGCTCTTATGCAAGATAGCTTTAAGCATTTTTGCTTTAATGCTGCCTTTGAAGTGAAAGACTTAACTTGCCTCAGATGCAATAATCAAGCCAAAAAAAGGATTGAGCAATTTTGAACCAGCCAAAAGTTGCGATTATCGGAGCAGGAAAAATGGGCGAAGCGATAATAGCTGGGCTTCTTAAATCTGGAAAGTATAGTCCCAAAGATATTCAAGCCGTTGAGGTTGCTGAAAGCCGCCGCAAGTTCATCAATGAAACTTATAAGGTAGAATGCTTCAGTGATGCAAAAAAAGCTGTGAAGTTCGGCGACATTATTTTGATTGCGGTTAAACCAAGCATTGTTGGAAAAGTTTTGGAGGAAATCGGTCCGACAATAACCAAGGGCAAGGTACTTGTTTCAATTGCAGCAGGGGTCACTTTAGAGTTCATAAACTCGCTCACGCCAGAAGAGGTTCCAATCGTTAGGGTCATGCCTAACTTAGCGTGTTCCGTGAGCGAAGCCATGGTTACCTTCTGTCCAACTCCAAACATTACAAACGAAGAATTAACTATGATAACTAGGATGCTAAGTCTGCTTGGAAAAGTTATGCGCCTAGACGAGAAATATCTGAACCTTGCCACCGGCTTAGTTGGAAGTGGTCCAGCCTACATATATCTTATAATAGATGCCCTAGCAGATGCAGGTGTAAGACTCGGATTACCTAAAGATGTATCCATAACGCTCGCTGCTCAAACAACGCTTGGCGCTGCAAAAATGGTTGTAGAAACCGGTGAGCACCCAATCAAGCTCAAAGATAAGGTAGCCACGCCTGCCGGTACAACAGTGGAAGGTCTTCTCGAACTGGAACGAGGTCGTTTGAGAGCCACTATTGTTTCGGCTGTGACCAAAGCAGCAGAAAGAGCTAAGGGGTTAATGCCAGCTTAGAA
>JAPUUO010000036.1 GCA_026967815.1 Candidatus Bathyarchaeota archaeon
ACAAGAGAAGGGAAAAACGCCCAAATAATCGGTGAAGTTACAAGCCAGTTTAAAGCCGTGGCTCTCCAAACGATAGTTGGCGGAAAAAGAGTTCTAACACCTCCCATTGGAGACCCAGTGCCGAGAATATGCTAAAGCGCTCCATGAGAATTTTCATGAATGAATTTTTAAAGCCTTGGCAGACGGACTAAGACAGCTCGGTTCACGTTAATAGTAAAAGGCGAATTATAGTGTGAACACGCAAACCAATGGAAAAATGGAGATTAGCTTTGCTCAGCTTCTTCGTATTAGCCTCAATTATTCTGCTTTCTTCATCTAAAGGTCTATTTCGTATTAAGTAGACGGACTGGGCAACAAAATGGCTACGGGCTTCAGGAAGACTATTGTACAAGCTTCTTCCATCTCTCAATTGAAGATAACATGGTCAGCAAAAAAAGCCAGTCTATCCCTTTCTCCGTAAGACTATGTTCAGACAAAGCAGCTTTTGAAGTTAAGATACGCCAGAATATCCATTTCAACATGACCAACTTCGAAAGCTTACTCAAATCCATGGACGAAACGGAGATTATTGCGGACACTCCACATATCATAATATTCAGAAGCAAGGGAGCAGAGGTGACTTTGTCCAGAAATGGGCGAATGTTAATCAAAAGGGTTGAAAACGAAAAAGAAGCTGCAGCAGTAGCAAGTGAAATCTTGCGTGTTTTATCATATTAAAACGCGCATGCAACCCGCCAATCCTTCAGCAACACGCTTGAAGCACCCGCTCAGAATAATTGAATATCAAGAACATCGAAAATCTTTAGTCTTCCTCTCAGCAAGAATAAGCATTAGGAGAAATTAATCGTGTCCGCAACACGGCGAATTCTTGTCTTTGGCCTCCCAGGAATAAAACAGGTGAGATTTGATGACGATGAAATGTCTTTTGTTGATTCAAGCTCCGCTGATCATTTGGCAAATTATGACATTGTGATATATTGCACAGGGGCTTTCGAATACAAATACGAGAAGGGCTCCCTTCGTCAAATTCAACTGGCTACTATTCCCGCAGAAGCGATCCGTAGAGAGAACGAAATTCGTTCAGCTTTAGAAAAAGGTAGAATTGTTTGTTTTGTCGGCTCTCATGATCAAGATTATGTGGTTTCAGGAACTTTGAGGTCATATAATATTCAATCTTATTTAATTCATGAAAGAGATATTTTCCGAAAATTAGGAATCAGAAGATCTGAGTTCAAGTCCTTTATTGATAATGTTGGAGCAACACGAATAGCTTTCATTAAGACTTTTATTGATGATATAATCTGTAGTGTGAATCAACATCATGTTGTAGGTTTTTCCAAGAGAATTAAAAAGGGACTGCTACTTCACATCCCCTGTGTTTGGGGTTCAAAGGAAATCAATTATTTAGTTGATCACTTGAAGAAACTCGCTATAGGATTGATCTCATACTCGGCAAGAATGATCCAAGAACCGCCGAGTTATTTGGCAAGTTTTCAATTCACGAATGAAAGAGCGGCACTGGACAAGAAAAACCGAATTGAAAAGGAAGACATAGCTCCATTGCAGGAAAAAATCAGATATTACAAGAAAATTAAATCCATTCTATGGTTAGGAAACAACAATTTAGTGAGCGCGACAAACGAGTTTTTGATAAATTCCGGTTTTCAGACTCATGTTGACGAAATTTATGAAGAGGACTTATGGATTTTGGACGAGGATGAGAAAGCAATAATAATCGAAGTGAAGAGCAAGAACAAAAATCTAACAAGGGTAGACATCTCTAAGTTTGATGAACATAGAGAAGCAAGAAAAATGCCAAACTTAACAGGGCTGTTAATAGCGAATACGTTCATGGTGGCCGATTCTATTGAAACCAAAGACCAACCTTTTCCCCCTAACGTCATTGAAAAAGCGGTCAATACAAACGTGCTCATTACAAGAACCCTTGATTTGTGCAGGATTTATGAGCATTTAGAAAAACATGAAACTCAACCACCAAATATCCTGCTAAAGTCAATAACAGGGCAAAAAGGATGGCTGACTTTCCAAGATGACAAAATCACAGTAGTGTCTTCTTAAGAAAGCTGGCAAAGTGTGCGTTTTAAAGAACACCATTTATCTTTCAGGAATGCAGGTACCATATAATGTATATCAAAATTGGCTAAGAACCGATTAATAGTTCGGACTACGGGAGAAATCTCCACAGCCGTGAGTATCACCAGATTCTTACTCTTTTCTCTCATTCATAAGTTACAGAATGCGTGTTGCTTCACTAGCCTTGCTCTAAACTTCAAGTATGATTGTGCCTTCTAAGTCTCGGCTGATCATTTGTTCTATATCTAGGCCTTTCTCAGCTTCTTGAATTTCTTCGAGTCTAGCTCTAGTTCGGGGCTTTCGAGGCGGACCAGTACAACACGAAGCTGGTTTTGTCGATGTATCGAAAGTTCCAATTTTTCTGGCTAGGCTTTCAACTTCCCTCTTGTTCATGCCAAGTAACGGGCGTAGTATGCTAACATCACGGAGTGCTTGCGTTCCAACACGAAGGTTGACAAGCGTCTGACTTGCATGTTCCCCGATGATTTCACCCGTTACAATGGCGTCTGCACCCTCTAACTGGGCAATTTTCTCTGCTAGTCTGTACATCATTCTTCGACAAAGCACGCAGGTGAGGTTTCTTGGACAATTTCTCAGAATGTCGGTGAGGTCGTCGCCATGTGGAACCACATAGACCTTAAGCTTGTCTCCATGAGCACATTCACTTAGTTTTTTGATAGCTTCCATAGCTCGTTGCTTAGTGGTTTCATCTGCATAAGGATAATTATCAAAGAAAACAAAAACGGGAAAACATCCTTTTCTCATCATTAGCCAAGTCGCGACAGGAGAGTCTATTCCACCAGAGACAAGACAGATAACCTTGCTTTGAGAATTGAACTTGGCGATTTTCCTGTTGATGTTGAACGAGACTCTCACCGTTATCACATTTTTCGTGTGGTCCTTACCGAAGGTTTTTCAACCTTACACTGCTTTTGTTTTCCTCGAAGAATTTTTCCAGCTCCAACCTGCTTGGTGAAGATTGGGCGCCTTCTCGTGTACATTTTATTGCGCTGCATCCAACTCCATAGATAACTGCGTCTTGCAGGCTTTTTCCTTTAAGAAACTCTGTTAGAAAGCCAGCATTAAAAGTGTCACCAGCGCCCACAGTGTCTATCACCTTTATCTTAAATGTGGAAACTGAAAATTCCGCCGTGGGTGAATATGCGAGAATGTCTTCTCCACCGCCTTTAACAATGTAGATCTTGTCCTTTCCTATTTTACTTTTCATTTTTTCCATAATGTTTGGAATCGGTTCGTCGGCTTCAAAGGCTAGAAGAGCCCTAGCCTCTTTCCTATTTATAAACAAGATATCAACGTTCTTTAATATTGGCCTTAACGTTTTGTATCCTAATTCCGATTTCTTTCGCCCAGGATCAAAGGAAACTGTTAGATTAGAGTTTTTTGCGATTTCAGCTGCTTTCACCAGCGCTTCCAGGTTTAGTCCCGTCATGTGGAGATGTCGGGCATCTTCGATGTAGCTTGGACGTATTTCTTCTGGGCAAATGGGCTCCGACGCACCTATCATCTGGACAAATTGTGGCATTCCCTTTCTGTTCACAGTGATAAGAGAGACTCCCGTGGGGTTCTGAAAATCAACCAATGCATGGTCAAGGTTCACATTCTGCTTGCGAAGGCTTTGGATAACACTCCAGCCGTACTCGTCGAATCCAACTTTTCCAATTATTCCGCTTTTCAGTTCAAGCTTAGACGCCGCAACCGCTGAGTTTGCAGCAGAACCGCCAGCGCTGAATCTCAGGTGTCCCATGATCACCGCTAGCTTGTCGGGTAATGGGAAGTCGTCTACGTAGCATCTGATGTCATATAGCAGATGCCCCATGCCAATAATATCAAGGGTCAAACAATGTTGCACTCCTAAACGCTTCTTGCCTACACGTGCACGTATTTATAGGGATTCTTTTCGAATGCGTCTTTGCATCCAGCGGCGCAGAAGTAGTAAGTCTTTCCCATGTGCAGCGTTTTGTGCTTTGCCGTTTTCTCGTCCACTTCCATCTTGCAAACAGGATCTTTCGCCATACATGCTCACCTCCCCTTTAACTTAAACATTGAAGCTGCGCCTTTCCTTCTTTTGATATTCTGGACGAATACGCGCCCTTCTCAGTAGGTTCGCGTTGGTGACGACTGTCACTGAACTCGTAGCCATAGCTATTTCCGCTAATACTGGGTGGGCTAAACCCAACATGGCTAAGGGAATGGTAGCAACATTATAGAAGAACGCCCAGAAGAGGTTTTGCTTGATCTTACTGAAAGTTTTCCGGGAGAGCTTTATGGCCGTGACCACACTGGACAGATCTCCCCTCACCAACGTTACGTCAGCAGATTCGATGGCTATGTCTGTTCCAGTTCCTATAGCTATGCCTACATTAGCTGCTGTTAAAGCCGGAGCATCATTGATGCCGTCGCCCACCATAGCAACGGTTTCGTCGTTTTCCTGCAACCCTTGAATTTCCTTCACTTTCTGGTCTGGTAAAACTTCTGCCAAGACTCTTGATATGCCCACTTTCTTGCCTATGGCCTCTGCAGTGCGTCTGTTGTCTCCTGTGAGCATGGTGGTTTTGAGCCCCATCGCTTCAAGTTCTCTTATAGCTTGCACAGAGTCTTCCTTCAGAGTGTCGGCAACAGCTACGGTTCCAACGATCTTTCCATTGTTAGCCACAAGCATTGCTGTCTTGGCTTCCTCTTCAAGACGCTTCACGTCATCTTCTATAGACTTGAAGTCCACCTTCTCTTCTTCCATCAGCTTTCTGTTTCCAACAAGCACCAATCTTTTAGGAGAAAGACTGAGCTTGGCTTTCACACCTTTCCCGGTTACGGCGTCGAATTCCTTTGCCTTGTACAGTTCCAGGTTTTCTTCCTTTGCTTTTCTGAGAATAGCCTCGCCTAGTGGATGTTCCGATCCAACTTCTACGCTTGCAGCTAGGCGAAGAACCTCCTCTTTCGCATGTCCTTCTGCAGGCACGATATCGGTTACTTCAGGTTTTCCTTTAGTAATGGTTCCCGTTTTGTCAAAGACTATTGTGTCAAGGTCTTTGAGCGTTTGCAGGGCTGCTCCGTGGCGTATCAGCACGCCGTTTTCAGCTCCCATGCCGCTTCCAACCATTAGAGCGGTAGGAGTAGCTAGTCCAAGGGCGCAGGGGCATGCAATAACGAGAGTCGAAACAAAAGCAGAGATGGCGAGAGTAGCAACCCCTAGGTCTGAATTAACCCATGGCAAGAATGGTTGAGCCCAAACACTTACTCCCTTAGCCAAATCAGGCGCAACAAACCACAATGCAAGAGCGAAAAATGCCAATCCTAAAACAGCTGGGACGAAGTAGCTCACTACTCTATCAGCGAACTCTTGGATTGGAACCTTGGAACCTTGAGCTTCCTCAACCAGTTTTACGACTTGAGACAAGAAAGTATCCTGCCCAACTTTGGTTGCTCTCACCTTCAACAAACCTCGTTGGTTCACAGTGGCGCCTATGACTTCATCCCCTGCCTTTTTCATCACTGGCATCGATTCTCCAGTGGCCATCGATTCGTCCACGGCGCTCTGACCTTCAATCACTACCCCATCAGTGGGGATCTTTTCCCCAGGTCTGACGATCATCACATTGCCTACTTCAACTTCGTCAACCGGGACCTCTTTTTCTTCGCCATCAACCAGAATTCGCGCGGTTTTAGCTTCCAACTCCAGTAGCTTTCGGATAGCTTGGGACGCCCTTCCCTTTGCTTTTGCCTCTATGTACCTTCCCAGCAGGTGAAAAGACATGATCATTCCAGCAACGCCTGCGTAGTTTAGGATGGAGCTGAAAAACATGGCGGGACCCGTTACAAATGCTGTTAGTGTACCTAACGTTATTAACACGTCCATGTTAGCCCTCCCATGAGAAGCCCTCTTCGCTGCTGACACGAGAGTTTCTTTGCCCGCCCAAAACAGCACCGGAACTGCCAGAAGAATCATCCCGATGTTAAACACCGTTCGGTTTGGCCAGGCTACTCCAAAGACCATCTCGGGAATCATCCAGGCTATGATCGGTATGGTGAAAGCCCATGAAACCCACATTCTCATTTTTGCTTTTTGAAATTTCTGTTGCTCTTCCTCTATTACCTTCTCGTACTTGGTCGCACCTTCCTCTCGACCAAGCACTTGATAGCCTGCGGCCTCTATGACCTTTTTTATGCCTTCATAATCGATTTCCTGTACATCGTATGTGACAACGGCCTTTTCAGTTGCAAGGTTTACGTTTGCTTCTACGATTCCCTCGGTCTTTTTCAAGGCGTTCTCTATGGTCTGAGCGCAGGAGGCACAGGTCATCCCACCGACTCTTATAATGGCCTTTTTCGCCTCTACACGCGCGTTGTAACCAGCGGCTCTGACGGTTTCTATAAGTGCTTTTTTATTGGTTGCCTCTGAATCGTAGTTTATATGAGCTTTTTCCGAGGCAAAGTTGACGTTTGCTTGCTCCACTCCTTCTTGCTCGTTTAAGGCTTTTTCTATGGTCTGTGCGCAGCTGGCGCAAGTCATGCCGCTAATGTTAAGAACAGCTTTTCTTTTTTCTTGCGTCATTCCAAATACCCTGTCCTTCTTTTCATCTTTTCGCAGGGAAATATATAAATATTTCTTTTTAAGATATATCTTTTGAGGTGTCAAATATGGAATCTGGAGTTGACGAATTCATTTCAGATTTTTCCCGATTTTACATACTAACTCTTCTATATGAGCGCCCAGCCCACGGCTACAGTATAATCAGCAAGTTCAGAAAGCGTCTTGGAAAAGAAGTCAGCCCAAGCCTAGTCTATCCATTTCTGAAACGGCTTGAACAGAAAGGCATGGTAAACCATACGGTCAAACCGGTAGGCGAGAAAGAGAGGAAAATATTCGAACTCACCGACGAAGGAAGAGAACTCTGCTCGAGATTGTTCAAGAGATTTGCCAAGCTAATTTCGATAGCCATTGAACCAAGCCTTGAAGTTTGCTCCCACTGCGGATGCAAGGTCTACGAAGGAGGCTATCATGAAGTCATCGAAGGAAAAGAAACAACCTTCTGCTGCAAACACTGCGCAAACTCGTATAAGCAAGAGAAAAACTACACGTAAACTACGCACGAGATTGACAAAACTTCATTTCATTTTAAGTGAAGGTGACTGTGATCGCAGCTGTGGAAACCTCTTGTCGTGCGCGGAGGATCCTTACAACGAACGGAGTATAAGAAAGGAAAGCGTCTTATCAGATTCATCGGAATATACCTTGAAGAGAAGTGAGAAATGAATATAAATAGCATTACTGTCAACCTATGATCCGCGACCACATGGGCGGAACATTGAGTTTGCCAATCTTTTATTTTATAATAGCCGGGATTATTGGGGGCGTAATACTAGCTTCTACAGGAATTATAGGCCCTTTTCTAGTTCCCGTGCTATTGATGTTGGGACTATCCTCCAATATCGCACGTGGCACTGCTCTTGTAAGCGAGTTGTTTATGACCTTAATTTATACTATGGGACACGCAAAAGAAAGAAATATCGATAAACGCGTCACTTCAGCATTGTTGCCAGGCGCCATAACTGTTGTTCTTGGGGCAAACGTATCCATTCAAGTTCCGGAATTATCCATGGACTTCGCCATAGGAATATTAGAAACGATTATTGGAATCATTTTGATCTACACCTCCGTAAAAGGGACAAAAGAGCAAGGTGCCAAGACTAGCACTGTAGCCAAAATCCCTATCGGTAAGTTTGTGATCGTGGCTGTTTTTGCTGGCTTTGCAAAAGGGTTTTTTGGAATTGGTTGGGGACCAATGGTCATAGGATTACTTGTACTTCTGGGAGTCAAGCCGCGGATAGCGGTTGGGTCATCCTTGGTTATTAGGTTATTACTTGATTGCCTTGGAGGAATTTCATATGCAAGCATGAACTTGGTAGACATTAATGTAGTAGTTGTGCTAAGTCTAGCAGGAGCTTTGACAGCCTTCCCAGCAATCAAATTGGCAACGATAGCTTCAGAAAAGACTTTCCGAATAATCTTGGGAGGTGTAATTACACTTCTTGGAGCATTTGTCATTATCAAAGCATTGATATTTATTCCTTAAATGTGAGTTTACTATACACGGGAAATCAGCACACGCGTAGTTGTAGTAAAAATTCATGCTCGCGATTACAAGATCTTAGTGAGTTATAAGCCTCTTACGTGAAGTCTATACAATAACTAGCTATCGAGGTGAGTATGAGTGGACTTTTCATTCAATGAAGAAGAGGAATTGTTCAGAAAAACGGTTAAGCAGTTTTGCACGAAAAACCTTGCGTCGAGAATCAAGGAAATAGACGAAAAAGCCGAGATTCCTAAAGAACTCTTTACAAGTTTGGCTCAACTTGGCCTACTTGGCCTCAATGTATCACCTGAATATGGCGGTCTTGAAACTAGTTTTGTCAATACGGCGATTGCCGCTGAGGAAATGGGATACGCTGACATTAGCCTATCTACCGCCATTTTTCCATTCCTTATCGGAAACTCATTTGCTTACATTGTAGATAAATATGGCACCAGACAACTCAAAGAAGAGATTTTGCCTAAAGTAACAAGCGGTGAAATTCTTCTAGGCATCGCTGCAACAGAGCCCCAATGCGGCAATGATCTTGCAAATATTAAAACAAAGGCAAGAGTGGAAAGTAACCATTACGTAGTTACGGGAGAGAAGGCTTACGCCACCGGTGTAGCTGAAATAGAAGAACGTGGTGGAGGATTCCTAACGCTTGCTTACACCACGCCTGAAAAGGGCTACAAAGGTATGACGTTAATTTACGTTCCTCTGAGTTGTCCAGGGATAGAAACCACTCTATATGACGCAGTTGGCAAGAGAGGCTCATCTTATGGAGGTTTTTCGCTCGCCGACGTTGAGGTTGCGAAACACTTTCTTATCGGAGAAGAAGGGCATGGCATTCGTATTGCACTTGAAGGCGTTTCAAGAGCTAGAGTTCTGATGAGCATAGCGGCTGTCGGAGCGGCTAGACGATGCGTCGATCTTGCCATGGATTATGCAAAGCAACGGATGGTCTTTGGAAAACCGATTGCCTCATATCAAGGGATTCAGTTTCAACTCGCAGATGATCACACCAAATTGGAGGCCGCGAAATTGCTTACGTATAAAGCTGCATGGCTGATTGACAAGGCAGTCAAACGTGAGATTCCTACTGCTGCAGCCATGACGAAGCTGTGGGTTCCACACATTGCCTATGAGGTTATTAACCATGTATTGTCATGGTTTGGAGCGTACGGCTACACAAAAGAATGCAATATAGAAATTGGACTAAGAGGTGTGTTATCTCTTTTATGTGGAGCAGGTGGTACTGAAAATACAATGAGGTTAACAATATCTCGAGGCTTATTTGGCAAAGATTTCGTTTGAACTTGGCCCATGCAGTTATATCGTGAGTATGTGAGTTCAGAACTACTCTAACCTTCGTCTAATCAAGTGCACACATTACGATTAGTAAGTGCAACATGCTTCTCTAGTTTCCCAATCTTGCTATCCAAATAAGGCGAGCACAAGATCTAAATACGAGCATTCGTAGTCTTTTATACGACTAGGCAAATAACATCTGAGCGGAGAACTCTTGTCAAGTACGAAAGAATTGTCGGCAACGATTGAAGAATACTTGGAAGCAATTTATAGACTAGAAGAAAAAAAAGGCTCAGCTAAAACTGGAGATATCGCCAAAGAACTAAACGTAACACTTGGAACAATTACAAACACAATTGAAAGCATGGAGAAACAAAGACTTGTCATTCATAAACCCTACAGAGGAGTAAATCTGACAAGAAAGGGTCGAAAAATTGCCTTGGACGTTATCAGGCGACACCGTCTCTCCGAACGACTACTCACCGACATCTTGAGCTTAGAATGGAGCAAAGCACATGACGCTGCATGCAAGCTGGAGCATGCCATCGCAGATAAAGACATAGTTGAGCCGTTAGAAAAAGCCTTGGGAAAACCTAAGACCTGTCCGCATGGAAACCCTATTCCATCAGAATCAGGAGAAGTAGTTGAGGAGAAGTCTGAGGTTCTAGCCAATCTGGGTAATGGCGAAGAAGGCGTAATTGTTAAGGTAACCAACGAGAAACCAGAGTTATTACAGTATCTGGTAACGCTTGGTCTTGTACCAGGTGCCAATGTGCAAATTGAAGAGAAAGCTCCGTTCAATGGTCCTATAATGGTCAAGGTGATGGGTGCCAGCTACGCTCTAGGGCGAAATGTTGCGTCAGTTATTTGGGTTAAGAGAAATCAGTAGGTAACCCTAGTTGATCGGTCAATTCCTGTTAGCTTTCAGAGAAGCGTTAGAAGCGGCACTCATAACAGCCATAATCTTAGCATATTTGGCACGTGCACAGAGAAAGCCGTTGACACGATATGCTTGGCACGGCGTCTACCTTGCAGTTGCCGCAAGTTTCGTCTTTGGAGCATCCGTCTGGTTTATGTATGGTAGTCTTTCCGGATCTACCAAAGCTTTGTTTGAAGGAGTTGCTGCCCTTATTGCAGTTTTCGTTTTGTCTTCAATGATTTACTGGATGGCCAGAAAAGGAAAGGCGCTCAAGATGGAAGTAGAAAAGAAGGTCGATGCCATGGTAACTCGAGGCGCAACTCTTGCCTTAACTTCTTTTTCGTTCATCGTGGTATTTCGAGAAGGTCTCGAAACTGTGCTTTTCTTGACTCCCTTCCTATTTGAAGATGCTATAGGGACGTTGGTCGGAGCTTTTCTTGGCATAGCAGCTTCATTAGCTTTAGCCTACATTGTGTTTATTGTTGGCATGAAGATCAACATTCGTAAGTTCTTCTATTTCACAAGCATTTTGCTCGTGCTTTTAGCAGGAGGTTTGGCTGGCTATGGAGTACATGAGCTGGCCGAATATTCTGAAGATGTCGGAATTGAACTTGGCTGGCTGGGTGAGAGCGCTTATGTCTTGGATATACCAGGAGACAGCCTGTTTCATCATAAGGGTGCGGTGGGCTCTATATTTGCAGTGATGTTCGGCTACACAGTAAACGCTGAATGGGCCAGAGTAATAGTTCATTTTGTATATCTGGCAATCGCGCTTCCTCTGGTAATCTGGGTATACCGAAAAGATAGGATCACAAGCGTAATTTGATGAAAGAGCTCGCGTTGAAGGCTGGTCTTCTTGTCTTGTCACAAGATGCTGAGGGAAATAAAAGGAAAAACTGATTTAACAATCGCTATGTTTATCATGATCTTCACCATAGCTATTGCCGTACTTGTTGGAGCTCTCGCTTATCGCATTATCTCCAATATCAGACCTTGAAGATGAAATAACAATGTCTGAGAAAAATCAAAAAAACCTCGAGGAAATTTCAATGTCCACTACGTGGTTACGCATCTAGTGCAAGAGAAGCAGTAGCGACGTGTGACATTTGCATCTTCCGAAAACACTGTGGTCCAATTGTGTGTCCTAAATGTGGTCACGAATTGATTCCAGATTTGGAGTGAGACCGCGAATTCTTAACGTTAAAGATATATCTCTCCGTGTGGTTAGGGTCTCTCTCAATCAAATGTGGGGCAAATCAATGACTCTCACTGATGAAATCTTGAAACTTAAGCGGGAAAAGAAAGCTGTCATTTTGGCGCATAACTATCAGCGACCAGAAGTCCAAGACATAGCCGATTATGTCGGAGACAGCATCGAACTCTCCAAGCGGGCAAGAGAAGAAAAGGATGCAGAAATAATTTTGTTTTCTGCCGTTGACTTTATGGCGGAGTCTGCTGTCATCCTTAACCCAGACAAGAAAGTTCTTCTTCCAAGTCAAGGGGCCAGGTGCCCGATGGCTCAAATGCTGCGTGCCGACGAAGTCAGAAGATGGAAGAAAAGGTATCCCAAGGCACCAGTTCTGCTCTATGTGAACACGCTGGCAGAGGTCAAAGCCGAATGCGACATCTGTTGTACATCTGCTAACGCTGTTGCAGTTGCTAATGCTTTGGACTCGAACACGATACTTTTTGGTCCAGACCACAACCTAGCTTTATACCTCCAGAAGAAAACTAGCAAGAAAATCATCCCCATACCCGAGAACGGCTTCTGCCCTACTCACGTGCTATTTCAGAAAGGCGACATACTACTTCTGAAAGAAGAACATCCAGACGCTGTAGTTA
>JAPUUO010000037.1 GCA_026967815.1 Candidatus Bathyarchaeota archaeon
TCATCCGATAAAGTCACTTCGGGTCTCTCAGGATCTGGCTTGTGATAAAAGGCCTTGGCACTCTTAGGGAAATGCGTGATAAAGAAGGGTTTTTTGAATCTAAAACTCAAGACTTTCTGCTGTTCCCAAGTCAAATCCTCTCCCCATTCGACTAAAACTCCTGCTTTCTTGAGCATTTCTGTTGCTTTGTCATAAGTTATTCTTGGGAAAGGTGGTTTGATCTTCAACAAATCTTTTGTATCTCGTCCAAAAATCTTCATTTCTTCAGGCAATTCTTTCGCCAGTTTATGAAGGATGTGAGTCACCAGCTCTTCTTGAACTTCCATTATTATTTTCAAATCACACCATGGCTCTTCTGCTTCGATATGCCAATATTCTGTTAAATGCCTACGTGTCCTTGATTTTTCCGCTCTGAATGATGGAGCTATCGTGAATATCTTTCCGACCGATGCTATGGCAGCCTCAGCATAGAGTTGCCAGCTTTGAGTTAGGTAAGCCTTTCTGTCAAAATATCTGAGTTCAAAGAGGGTTGAGCCCCCTTCACAAGCCGCGGTTATTATGATCGGGGATTGGAATTCGATATAGCCATGGGACAAGAACCATTCTCTCGCTGATTCAAGTATTTTGGATCTTATCTTTAGCATGGCTTGCATCTTCTCACTCCTTATCCAAAGATGACGATGATCCATCAAGAATTCTGGCCTATGATACTTCTTTGCTATGGGAAACTCTTCTTTGACTTCATGAAGGATTCTGATATCATGGATAGACAGCTCACAACCGCCAGGAGCACGTTCATCTTCTTTTACAGTTCCTTTTATTTCTACAGTAGATTCGATTGGCAGTTTGTCGATTTTTCTATAGGTTTTCTCACGGACATTGCCCTTTCTTAGAGTAGTCTGAATTATTCCGGACCCATCTCTAATCAGTAAGAATTGAACTCCACCGCTTGACCTCTTGTGATGAAGCCAGCCGCGGATATGAACAGTTCGTTTCCCTTTGCTAGAGAATATCTTGGAAATGTCGGTGAACTTCACCATGGTCTCACCTTTGGAAGTTGAAACTTGGAGAATAAAAGAGTTATGACTAGGAAAAGATTAGAAAGCTCGAGCCAGGTTTTCTCGTTCACCGCGCACTTCAAGCACCTGCAATGCTTATGAGGGCTTCATTAATCTAAATGTTTCGTTAAACAGTGATTTCTTGAGTTGACAGGAAGTGCATGACAATCATCGTCTCGGTTGGATAAACACGGGCGCTAGAGAGTCTCTGATCAAACATTATGTGTCATTGCTTAACTTGGAGTCGATTCTCCGGCTAGGGCAAGCCAGCGACCGAGGCTTCAAAAATCGTTCTCACAATTTCCAATACAGTGGTTAGCTGCCCGGAGTAGAGTCCAATGGTTAGGAACGTAATGCCTAGAAGCAGCAGAAGAGAGCCAACGACCCTTTGCTCTGAAGTTTCCATAGGGTATTCTCCGTTGCTAACGATTATCACGTGAAGCCTATTTAAGGAAAACGATTTTTTTGGTTTCTCTCAACCCAAATTTTGTGGCGTCAAATACCTGTGTTCGTTGATGGCAAACATATCCTGCAAACTCCTTTTTCTGGTTTTCATGCTCTCCTCAAGAACTCAGTCCTTCTACATGTGCACCCGCTGCAACCCTACTCAGGTGTACGTGCACAACAAGTCTTAATAAGGAGAGAATCGCAGTAGGGCACTCTTGCGGATGAGGCATTGCTGGCTTTTGGATTTTAAAGAGAATCTCCTTTCTCTCTCTTCCAGCAATGCTGACTCGTCAACTTCAGAAAACATAAACAACGCTTCTTGCAAACGCGCCTTCGGTACATGCTTGAGTTGTGTGATATTACAGTTTATATATCTGTTTTGTTGATTAAGAGTGCGTGAGGAATGAGGATAGCCATGGGTTCAAAAACCACAGGTGAATTCGCTGCACGCAAGCTACGGAGTAAAAGGAAGCATTTCCGCTGGAGCGACATCTACTACAAGAGAAGAACGTTAAGGCTTGATGTCAAATCTGACCCTCTGATGGGTGCACCTATGGGTCGAGGCATCGTTTTGGAAAAGGTTGGCATTGAAAGCAAGCAGCCCAACAGTGCCATCCGCAAATGTGTGCGCGTTCAACTCATCAAAAACGGCAGACTTATTACGGCTTTTTTGCCAGGTGACGGCGCCCTTAACGTTGTAGACGAACATGACGAGGTTGTTGTTGAGGGAATCGGTGGTTCACGCGGCGGAAGCATGGGTGATATCCCAGGTGTAAGATGGAAAACCATTCTAGTTAACGGAATTTCACTTAAGGAACTTGTTTTAGGGAAAAAACAGAAGCCAGTGCGATAATTATGCTTTTGAGGTGACATTTTGAGCAAGAAGGAGAAACAGGAACTCAAACTTTTTGGAAAATGGTCTGTCGAGGGAATTGAAGCAAAAAACCCAGGGCTAAAACGTTACATTTCACTTAAACAAATGCGCGTTCCTCACACTATGGGAAGACACGAGCACAGGAGATTCCGAAAATCTGAGCTTAACCTTGTTGAACGCCTCATAAACAACCTTATGCGACCTGGAAAGAACGCAGGAAAAAAAGCTAGACTCATCAGCGTGACGCGAAACGCCTTCGAAATAATTAACCTGCGAACTGGACAAAATCCCATAGAAATGCTCGTTAAAGCCACAGAAAACTCTGCACCATGTGAAGACACCACGAGGATCAGCTACGGAGGCATTGCTTACCATTTAGCTGTAGACATAGCTCCCCTGAGACGTGTCGACCTCGCACTGCGATATCTAGCTGAAGGCGCCAGAAAATCCGCGATGCACAACCCACGGTCATTAGAAGAATGTCTAGCTGAAGAAATAATCTTGGCTGCAAATGGCGACGTTAAAAGTCATGCAGTTTCAAAGCGACATCAGACGGAAAGAATTGCAGGAGCATCACGCTAAACTGTTTTCTAGCCTATTTAGCATGCAATTCCACGATATCCTTGTCTTCAAGAACGAAAGACGCGCCCACTTTCTGAGGGCTAAAACGTAAGCGTTTACCCCAAACTCTTGCGTAAGAAAAGCTTCTGTAGAAGTCTGTGTGGATCAGTCTAGCTAAGTCTGCTGCCGTGGAGCCTTTTGTCAAGATGAACGGTTTTGGAGAAGGCTCTTTTTTAGCAGGTTCTTTCGTGTAAATGCGCATGATGTCTAAAGCTCTAAATAATTCTGCTCCAAGCTTTTCGAGGCCAAAGGGGTTTTTGCAAGAAACTGCTAAGACCGTGTATTTGTTTCCTGTAAAAGCTATCAATTCGTTCAGGTTTTTAGTCGCTTCAGCTCTATCTGTTTTGTTGGCCACTACGAGTGCAGGTCGGTAAATTGTGCTTTCAAAGATGGCATCCTCCACATCGTCTAATGTGGCTTTCCCATGAATTTTTACCATTGCATCTCGGATACGGTAGCCCTTCAGCACTGCCTCAACATCCTGCATCGAGCAGTCTATAAGCCGCCCAAACAAAACGATGCGTAAGCCCACGCCCACATGTTTTCTTTCAATTTCCACTCTTGCCTGCGGCTTTTGTGTTAAGATTCGGGCTTTTTGGAGTTCGCCTAGAACTAGAGATAATTGTTCGCGTGGATTTTGGGATAGGTCAACAACCAAGATGAGCCCGTCAGCGTTCCGGGCTAGCCCCAATGTTTGGAGGCCCCTAGCTTCGCCGTCTGCTGCACCCTTAACCAAAGCAGGTGCCTCGACAAGTTGAAACTGGAGATCTTCATGTTGAAGCATTCCAGGCACAGGCTCTTGAGTTGTGTAGGGATAGTCTGAAACTTCCACTTTTGCGTTGGTGGTCGAAGCCAACAAACTGCTGCGACCAACTTTCGTCGGACCCAGTATGACGAGTTGTGCTGCTCCTTCTTTTTCTATGAAAAATCTTGAACCACCTCGACCTACCTTACGTTTGCGGCTTTCTTCAATTTCTCTTCGCAGTGTGGCGATTTGACGTTTAACTTGGGCACAGAGGCGTGAAGTTCCTTTGTGTTTGGGGATTAGACTTAAGAATTCTTGCAGTTTTTGAAGCTTCTCATGCGGTCTTCTTGCCAAGGAAGCCTCATTCCATTTCTTTCTGGCTTCAGGCGTCAGATTAGTAGGCATACAGCAACCGCGTCCAATCAGTAATCAGAAAGCGACGCTAATATAACTTCACACTATTCCATGCCTTGCAGGAAAGCCTTCACGTTTTCCCCCAAAACCATGTGATTATAGCCACCTTCTAAAACCGCATATCGCCTTCCACTGCACTCTCCTAATGCAGATTCTCTTATCATTTTTCCAATTGTAAAATAGTCGCTGGTTGTTAGCAAGCCGCCCCAGTCTTGTTGATGTCTATCGAATCCCGCTGAAACTGCAAGGAGGTCATAGCCTTTTTGAGTCTCAAGAAACTTTGAAAGGTTGTTGAGATAGTTGTCTCTGTTCACGCCGTCGACATGAAAGTAGGCGATGTCAGAGTTTCCAGTGAAAGTGTTGGCTGTGCGATCGCCACAGCACAAGTCAATGTCTACGATGAAGGCTTTTCCAATGTGGCTTTTTTGCCTCAGCTTTTCTACAGACATAGCTATGTTGTTGAAGTGGCAGAAGCCCCAGTTTGAGTCTCTGCTAGCTTGATGTTCCGGTGGTCGCGCGCGCCTTTCACCAAAAAGGCCTATGTGCACTACGCCGACATTGAGAAGAAAACCGTGGCCTATCGTCTGGTAGGGGGGAACGGTTCGTAGGAGGAAACGTCATCCGCTTCTAACCCCTTTAAAGGCTGCCTTTCCTTTTCAAGCTCTGCCTTTAAGGTCTTGTAGAAAGCGTAGGCCCTTTCTCGTTCTTCAAAAAAGAAATGTCGTTGTCCCCGCCAGTAAGTGATTTGTATTTCAACACTTGCGCCGAAGCGGTGCGCCCGCAAAGGATGATATCTAATAGTCTCAATCTCGTCTAGTGCTGTTTTGTATTCTCCCCCTCTTGGGCGTTCGGGTGTCTTCAAATATTGCACTATAAGGGCATTACGTTCTCCCAGCCTAAACTGTCTTTTGCCAAAGCCGAGTTTTGCAGGTTCCTGCATGAAATGTGCCAACCACTCTTTCATAACTAACCCTTCATTATGCCACATCGTTTCATCCACCAATTAAGTCTGCTACGGATTTAGCGTTTTCCCCGCGGAAACGCGGGACACACAAAAGCGTGCGCGTAATATCGGGAAAACCCTATATTGATAAAATGGACGCAGTTGTTCTAGTGAAGCGTTTCTATGGGCAAAATGGACATTGTCCTCTTCTTTTCTGTTCGATGATCCATGCTTCGAGTCCGATTTCCTTCATCCTTTGTGCATTTTCAACGGTTTTCTTGTGATGAGATGTGCCGTCCGAGCTGAATTCTTTTACTTCTGAGCATGGAAAATCTTCGCATTGAAAACAGTATTGAAGCCCTCTTTTTTTGGCGCAGAGCATCATTTTGCATTCGGAGCTCCAATGAAATGCAAGTGCACCTCTGCATCCTTCACATCTTATCTGTTCAGGGTCAATTTTTTCGTGACGTTCGTTTCTGAACCATTCTACTATTTCTTCTCGCAACTTTTCGTTGCCGTGACCGGCTTGGTTTATGTCGCATTTTGCACAGTTCAGACCACAAACTGCAAGTAACCATTCATTTGAATCTTCAGCTCCCAATTCTTCACCATCAGCGGGCTTTTGTAGTTATTTGGAAAATTCGAATAAAGTTCTTTGCTGACGCTCGAATTCTTCATGATTTTCCTTATGCTCAATTTTGCTTTTCTCTGTTTCTGAATTGACCTCTTTTTCATTCTCTTTTCTCTTTGCTACCGCTGTTCTTTCTTTTGCTTTTTCCACCACTTTCTTTTCGACTTTCGTTTTGGCTTTTACGTCTTTTCTTTTTGGGCTTTCAGTTTTGGTTTTGTCAGCAGAGAATTCGAGTTTTGCGAGAATCCGCATGTAGCTTGCCCAAGCTGCAAAGTAGCCGCGGTCATAGTCGGCGTGAAGCTTGTTTCTGGCTTGTCTTAAAAATTCTCGTCTGTACTTTTGCAATTCATCTTGGTTTCTGAAGTTCACGTTGGAGAGGAAAACGTATTGGTCATTATTGCTTTTTTGAGCTAGAAGCATGCCTTTGAGGGCTTGGAAATATCCTGTGTTCCATTCCGTTCGCGATATTTTCTCTCTTAACCGAAGAAGCACGCGTTCTGCTTCTGCAAATCGTCTGGCGGTGATAAGTTGGAAAAATCTGGTGACGTAAATTGAAGGCATCGGCATTGCTATCGTCTTCGCGTTGGTTCCTCATCTTCGCCTATATCTTCAATTCCGTTTTCTGTAATCTTGAACACGCGTTCTCCCTCTGGCAGGTAAACACTAGAAACTAGACGCGCGATTCTTACTGGTCCTCGTGCCGACTTGCGCAGAAAAACTCTGGTGTGACTTGTATGCCCAACAACGTGACCTCCAATTGGATGTACAGCATTTCCAAAGAAAACGTCGGGTTTAGCCATTACCTGATTCGTTACAACGGCAGCCGTATTGAAGGCTCGAGCCAAACGAATAAGCCTATGCATATGCTTGTTAAGCTTTTGCTGTCTCGAAGCCAGCATTTCTCTACCTATATATTCACTTCTAAAATGAGCGGTAAGGGAGTCCACGATGATTAGGCGAATGTTGTTCTCTTTTATGATGCTGTCTGACTTTTCTAAAAGAAACATCTGATGGTCCGAAGTGTAAGCTTCAGCAACAATAATGTTTTTCGCCACGCTTTCAGGGTCTAAACCTAAATTTTTGGCCATCTGCACAATGCGTTCTGTTCGAAAAGTGTTTTCAGTGTCTATGTAGAGAACACCACCGTTTAATCCTCCTTGCCCAGGAGGCAGCTGCACATTCACGCAAAGCTGATGACATACTTGACTTTTGCCGCTTCCATATTCCCCATAAAACTCCGTAATCGTTTGCGTCTCCAATCCGCCCCCTAAGAGCTCATCCAAGGCTTTACTTCCAGTAGCTAAACGTAACACAGTTTGACGCAACTTCAATAGCTCGTCAGCACGAACAAATGAAAGTGAAAGCGACGATCGAGCTGCTCTTATGATCTCTAGAGCTTTTTTTTCACCGATACCTGCGGACTCCAGCTCCCGTGCAGCAGCTGTGGCTAAAGACTCAACCGTGTTAAATCCTAACTCTCGCATTTTCTGTGCAGTTGCAGGACCTACTCCAGGAAGGTCTTCCAAATGTTCGTATTCCCGCTTCTGAGTTTCCGCTTCCTCTTCCACAGCCATTATTGTACCCTTCAACAAACTCCAAAGTGATTTGGCTAGAATTTCTATTTAAGGTGCACGTACGTAAAGATAAAACATTCTATGAGAGAGCCAGCTGAAACTAAAAACAGTCAGCTGAGAAAATGAACAGAACAAAAAAGGTATAAGGTTGAGATTTCAATTCCTATGCTCTTCACGGAGGAAACAGATTGGAGATTGGAAACCTTATTGAAGATGTAGCTTTCAACCTCTTGAAGCTGGCGGTCATCAGGTTGCCCTCAGATGTAAAAGAGGCGCTTCAACGAGCCTACGAAGAAGAAACAAGCGAAGCTGGCAAGGTTAATCTGAAAGCGATATTGACCAATATCGAGTTTGCTGAAAAAATGAACACGCCGATCTGCCAAGACACAGGCACAATAATATTCTATGTCAAAGCTGGTGCTCAAGCTAAAGGCTTAGAAAAGGTTGAAGCCGCATTGCGCAGCGCAACCAAGAGAGCAACAAAAGAAGTGCCGCTGCGCCCAAACGCTGTAGACCCGATCACTCGGAAAAACTCAGGGGACAATACTGGAAGACTTATCCCATTCATACACTGGGAAATTACAGATGGAGACAGCATTGAAATCACAGCTCTTCCAAAAGGAGGAGGCTCAGAAAACGTCTCAGCTTTAGGCATGATAACCCCAGGCGAAGGCGTCAACGGCTTAAAAAAATTTGTGATAGATACGGTGATAGAAGCTGGAGCCAAGCCTTGTCCGCCAAACACTTTAGGAGTCGGGGTTGGGGGAGGGGCAGA
Source organism: Candidatus Bathyarchaeota archaeon (assembly GCA_026967815.1). GTDB lineage: Archaea > Thermoproteota > Bathyarchaeia > Bathyarchaeales > Bathyarchaeaceae. Next base: position 8,083 of record JAPUUO010000037.1, read on the forward strand.
CATAGCTATGAAAATAGCTAAGAAGGCACTTTTAAGACCACTTAATCAGCCTAATCCAAATACGGATTTAGCAAAGCTGGAGAAGGAGCTTTATGAAGCTGCGAATTCAACTGGAATTGGACCTATGGGACTTGGTGGCAAGTTCACAGTGCTGGGGGTCAACGTTGAATATGCGCATCGTCATCCAGCCTCGTATCCAGTTGCCGTTGCCTATCAGTGTTGGGCAGCCCGAAGGGCTACAGCCTGCATCAACGCTGATGGAACAGTTGAATACTTAACCCATAAAGTGAAGTGAAAAAGGATGACTGTTTTCAAGTTGGAGACTCCGATTTCTGAGGAAGAGATACGAAAGCTGAAGGTAAACGATGTTCTCTATGTTACGGGCACAATGGTTACGGCGCGAGATGCAGCCCACAAACGAGCCCTAGATTATTTCAAGAAAGGAAAAGCTTTACCTATCAAACTTGAAGGACTGGCGGTTTTCCACTGCGGTCCCATCGTAAAAAAAGAAGACGATAAGTGGATAGTAGTCGCGGCTGGTCCGACAACAAGCACGCGTATGGGTCAGTTTGAAGACGAGTTCATAAAAAACTTCAACGTTCGAGTTATTATTGGCAAGGGCGGAATGGGAAAGCGAACCACAATTGCCATGAAAAAGTATGGTGCAGTCTATGGCGCCTTCACTGGTGGAGCAGCAGTTCTCGCAGCCAAAGCCGTAAAGCATGTCAAAGCTTTAGAATGGGCTGACCTTGGAATGCCCGAAGCTTTGTGGATTTTTGAAGTTGAAGAGTTTGGTCCTCTAACAGTTGCAATTGATTCGCATGGAAACAACCTTTTCGAAGAGGTCATAAAGAAAGTGGAAGAGAAGAGAACGACAGTTTATGAGAAACTGGGCGTTTGAGCGTAAAACCTAGTAACGTAGCGATATTGCAGACCTTTCATCACATTCGCTTTCTTTATCGCAGATTTTGAACGTGCGTTCTGCAAAAATGAATTATCCTCTTCTCTGGCTTTCCTGTCTTTTGCGCAAAGTATATGTATCGCGTTTGATATCATCTATGATATCATTGGTGATATGATGTTCGACCATCCACTTCCTCCATTTAGACGCTGGCTAAGACACACCGCAAGCGTCCCAAAAGGGTACCTGAGATACTATGTACTTAAACTCCTGAGAGAAAAGCCCATGTCTGGATCGGAAATAATGGAAGAGGTTGAGAAACAAACAGATGGTCGGTGGAGACCGAGTCCGGGCTCAGTTTATCCTCTCCTAGCGTGGCTGCACGAAAAGAGCTACACAAAAGACCTGCCAAAGGAAGAAGGTGGATTGAAACGCTATATGCTTACAGAGAAGGGCAAGCAATTCTTTGAAGAACATGCAAAACTGGGAGAAAGGTTGAAGAAAAAGCTGGAGTTTTCAGCGCCCTTGCCTTTTGGCGGGTTGTGGTTTGGTCCTCACCCTGAGAAACTACTTGAGATTAGAGAACCTTTCAAACGATTCGCAATGGCGCTTTTCAATCTTCGAAAGGCTTTGAGAGGAAATATGACAGACCAAGCCATAAAGGAAGTTGGAGAATTTTTGAACAACACCGCTGAAAAAATCGAGGAAATAAGTAAAAGAGTTGAAAGAGGGTGATGTGTGTGGCGACACCGATTGTTGAAACGGTGAATCTTAGAAAGACTTACATGCTTGGAAAAGTTCCGGTAGAAGCTCTGCAAGGAGTAAATTTGAAAGTTGAAAAGGGTGATTTCCTCGCCATCTTGGGTCCTTCTGGAAGCGGTAAATCCACGCTTCTAAACATGATTGGCGCATTGGACAAGCCAACAGAGGGAAAAGTCTTCATAGAAGGCGTAGATGCTTCCACGTTAAGTGACAATGCACTAGCGGATGCAAGGCGGAAAATAGGCTTTGTCTTCCAATTCTTCAACCTCATTCCACGGCTTACTGCAAGAGGAAATGTCGAATTGACAATGACCATACCGGGATTGGGTAGGGATAAAAGAAGAGAGCGTGCTGAAGAGCTTCTCGAAACGGTAGGCTTGAAGGATAGAATGGATCATAAACCAGCTGAACTCAGCGGGGGGGAACGTCAACGTGTGGCAATTGCTAGAGCCTTGGCAAACAACCCAAAATTTCTTCTCATGGATGAGCCTACAGGAAACATCGACTCGAAAACTGCAAGAGAAATAGTTGAACTGGTCAAAAAGCTGAACGAGGACAAAGGCGTAACCATTATAGTTGTTACACATGACCAGCAAATAGCATCACAAACAAGGAGAACAGTGCTGATGATTGACGGTTCAATAGTTGAGGAAAAGGTGAACTAACATGAAAACAAGCGATATTTTCTCTTATGCCTTCGGTGCAATACGACTGAGGAAACTTCGTGCAGGCTTAACAACCCTGGGCGTAGTTGTTGGCATTGCGGCTATTGTTGCTTTGCTTTCAATTACACAAGGTCTCCAAACTACCATAGGCGACCAGCTGCAAACAGGATTCGCCACCGACACGTTAGTTGTTTCTACAGGGAGAGGCTTCGGCATGAGTCCCGGCGCGATGATCGCAGCTGAATCTGATTTCGAGCTGTTAGTGAACTATACGCAAATAATCGATGAAATAGAAGATGTTGACTTGTCGGTTGCCGTAATCCGGAAGCCAGGCTACATCAAATCTGGGGAACGAGAGTTCCTGCTCACGGTAGTAGGTGTGAATTTCGCCAAATACGCAGACATTTACAGCAGAACCTTTGTAGCTGAAAGGGGAGACATATCCCTAAATCCAGAAAACGAAACAGTCGTAATTGGAAAGCGAATTAGTGACCCTTGGAAGAACGGCACAATCTTCAGCAACGTCGATGAGGTTGTTGAGATTACTTGGACTAACGCAAGCACGCTTCCCCCAAAAAACGAAACTTATAGTGGCCACGTTGCAGCTGTTCTCAAGGAGATAGGAGGCTTCGGCGTAGGCGGACCTTCAGATACTAATGTTTACATTCCAATTTCGCAAGCTCAAAGTTTCTTTGGAATTGATGAATGTGACATGATAATTGTGCAGTTAGAGAACGATGATGACACTACAATTGAGAGTGTTTCGGAGGCTATAGAGGAAGCTTTTGGTGGTCAAGTTAATGTAACCTCTTCAACAGCTGTGCTTGACACCATATCAACAATTTTCTCAACCGTCGAGCTCTTCTTGGCTGGAATTGCTGCTATCTCGCTTCTGGTGGCAGGGATAGGCATTATGAACATTATGATTGTTTCGTTGATGGAACGTACACGAGAAATCGGCATACTGAAAGCGTTAGGCATGAAAAGCCGAACGGTGCTTTCTATTTTCTTGAGTGAAGCAGTGATCGTTGGCTTGATGGGTGCAGCATTGGGCATAGCTTCAGGTTGGGTTTTAGCAAACGTAGTTGCAAGAGTTTTTACTGGAGGAGGCTTTATGTCAGCAGGAAATCAAGCAGCAGCCGCAGGTGGAATGACCATAACCCCTGTCTTGACTCCAACTGTGATCCTAGGCGCCTTTGCCTTCGGTCTGTTAGTCAGCGTGATCTTCGCACTTTACCCAGCTTGGCGAGCTTCAAGACTCAAACCCGTTGATGCATTACGATACGAATAAATGGAGGCCTCACTAGAGTTTGCCCTGATACGAAAACTGGCAGTTGGAGGTTTGAGCAGAATTAGCATCATCGAAGTGAAGGCACTGACGAAGGTTTTCAACGAGAAGGTTAGAGCAGTGGATGACATAAGTTTCAACGTGAAGAAAGGCGAAATCCTAGGGTTCCTTGGTCCTAACGGGGCTGGCAAAACCACAACGCTGAACATACTGTCGACATTACTACGACCAACCAGCGGAACCGCAACTGTAAATGGTCACGACATTCTGCAAGAACCCGACGCTGTCCGACGCAGCATAGGTTACGTGTTCCAAGACCCCACACTGGACATAGAGTTGACAGGTCGGGAGAACCTAGACTTTC
>JAPUUO010000038.1 GCA_026967815.1 Candidatus Bathyarchaeota archaeon
CTGAACCAGAAACCACATTTCTGCGGAGACTGCGACCAACCCAAAGCGAGCTAGGACAAATCGATCCCGCAGCCTTTTTCGAGTTTCAGAAGGGCATAAAAATCGTATATGAGGCGAATAGAGAAACCGCCTGCCTGGTAGAGATGGATGAGGAACCTCCACATAATCTGAATAAGGAAGCTGTTGAAATCGCACTCATCGTTGCGTTGACACTAAATGCAAAGCCAGTTGATGAAATTCACGTAATGCGCAAGACCGTGATTGACGGGTCGAACACAACTGGTTTTCAGAGAACATGCGTCGTTGCTTTGAATGGAGAAATTGAAGTTGACGGTAAAAAGATTCCGATTCAGCATATAGGCGTAGAGGAAGACGCTGCTAGAAAGATGGGTGAAGACGGCTCTGTGATCAGGTATAGAATCGACAGGCTTGGCATTCCTGACATTGAGGTTGCAACTGCGCCTGTTCTATATTCACCCAAAGAAGCTGAAAAGGTGGCCTTGGTTGTCGGTAGGATTTTGAGAGCCACTGGCAGAGTTAAACGGGGCTTAGGGACGATTCGCCAAGATCTCAACGTCTCTATTCCGGAGGGCGCAATTATCGAGATAAAAGGTGTCCAAGAGCTGGAGCTTGTTTCCAAGATTATCGAGTTTGAGGTTCAACGTCAACGTAACCTTCTAAAAATAAGGGATGAACTGCACAAACGTGGAGTAAACGAGAAAGACATAAAAGAAGATTTCATGGATGCAACCTCGGTTTTTCAGAAAACAAAGTGTCGAGTTGTTCAGATGGCAGTATCAAACGGAGAACTGGTTCTAGCGGTTCTGCTGCCCAAGTTTGCTGGTTTGCTTAAAACCGAGCTTATGCCTGGTGTTCGACTTGGAACTGAAATGGCAAATAGAGCACACTTTTGGGGCAGAGTTGGAGGTATCTTTCACACCGATGAGTTGCCTGCATATGGGATAACCAATGAAGAAGTGATTCAGTTGAGAGAAATTGTGAAAGCTGAGCCTAAAGACGCTGTTGTTTTTGTGGCCGACAGCTTGGAAAATTCATCCGACGCTTTAAAAGCCGTTGCAGAAAGAGCACGAGAGGCTCTGCACGGTGTGCCCGAAGAAACACGAGGACCTAACCCAGACGGTACAACACGTTACATGCGACCTAGACCTGGAGCCGCACGAATGTATCCTGAAACCGACGTTCCCCCTATTCAAATCAGCGAAGAGTACTTGAATGATTTGCGAAGGCGTTTACCCGAGTTACCAGAGCGCCGACTAGAAAAACTAAAGAAAAAATACAAGCTGAACGAGAAGCTGGCTAGCCAGGTCTTGGATTCCGAATATGTTGTGCTGTTCGAGGAGATTGCGCGTGAAAGCAACATTTCACCCACAACTGTAGCGGCTACCCTAACCGAAACCATGAAGGCCTTAAGACGAGATGGCGTAGAAATCGACAAGATACGAGATGAACAAATTAGGGAATTGTTTAGTTTTGTTGGAACCGGAAAAACTGCGAAAGAAGCTATTCCAGACATTCTTACATGGCTTTCAAAGCATGAAAATACTTCTGTAATGGATGCAATTCAAAGCTTGGGTTTGACAATGCTTTCTGAAGCAGAAATCGCGAAAATTATTGATAACTTGTTCATGCAGAATAAGCAGTTGATCAAAGAACGCGGAAAAGCTACGTTTGGGACGCTCATGGGTTTGACCATGAAGAAGATTCGTGGTAAAGCAGACGCTGATTTGGTCAGTAAGGTTTTAAGGCGTAAATTGGAAGAGGTTCTCAATGACTAACAGAGGTTCGCTGTGGCACCCCTGTTTCTGTCAGAGTTTCTTCGTGTGGGTATAAAAAGATAACAGAAAGAGAAGATATCCTAGATGAAAGAAGAGCTCTAAGGAATGACCAATAAAATACGTATTTTGTAGATTTGCATAGCTGAACAGGATGTCACCAAACACGTTCATTATGATTCCGGCATTGATGAGTAGCCATACAGATGCTAATCTTCCTTTAAGCCCAGTGGTTGTGAACACAAGTAAGCCTAGCATAGCTAGTGCCAACAATGAAAGATCAAGAAGAGGATATGCCAGACCTAAAAGCTGTGTGGTCAGATTCACTGTTGACGCTCTAGCGCTGACAAACAACAATAGCGACGGAACTATAAATGCACTGGCCGGCAAGACAACAATCGAAGCGGCTGCAACCATTTTCTTAGATATGGCAGGCCGAAAGAGTTCTATATAGACAAACACAGCAAAAAACACAAAGCCATACCCAACAAGCCTATAGAGGTCCGCGACAGATGGATAGGGTATTTTGATATCGAATACTAATGTATAAACGGCCCAGCTGAGTTCGCCAGCGAACCAGAAGATCATTCCCAAGGAGAAGCCGAGCCAGATTCTGGAGAACTTGCTTTCAAGGTTTTCCCAATAACTTCGTAAAGCGAAACCTGAAGCAACTACAGCCGCTCCAGCGATGAAGAGAGGAAAAGCGTTAGAGAAGAGAGTCATAAAATGAGTATAATAGGTTTGGAAGTAATAAATCACAGTGAGACCTAGGGCAAAAATCAGAGCCACCAAATAAACATTTTTCAAGTCAGGACTTGAAGCGGTTTCAGACAGTTTAATCACCTATTGATGTCAGCAGTTTTGTTCTTTTGCGAGTTCTGGTTTAATGTTTCCGATTTGGAAATCAATCTTTCAGAATATGACTGCAAATACGAATTACCACTCTGCTAAACTTGCACGATAATCTACCAGGTGTTGAAATTGAGGTTTTATGAGATAGTGGCATCTCTAATTTTAAAAGGTGTTATGTATAATTGTATGCGTACAATTGGTGATAGTGAACATGGCAAAGATCAAGGCTCACATCAAAACTGGTTTTGGCAAGCTGGAAATTGAAAGTGAATCACCCCGAGAACTGCTTGAAACGTTGAAGAACATAACGCCAGAGTTTCTGAAAGAAATGAACAAGGTTGCATCAGTGAAGCTAGCTCCGCCCATAAAAGCTCAGCTAGAAGGCGTCATAGAACTAACAACCGAAGGGCCAGTCGTCACAACTCGGGAGAAAATTTCACATTATGAAGCCATAGGCTTAGTCCAATACGCCTCAGAAAAGAAAGCGAATACATCCAGCCAAATCAACCGACTGCTCCTGTCGAGTGGAATCAAATCTATGGTGCCTGCTAGACTTAATGAAATGACAAAAAGAGGCCTAGTCTTCAAACCGGACCCAGCAAAGCCAGAGTTTAAGCTCACAAGGCAAGGCGAAAAATGGATAGAAGACGAAGTATTACCAAGGCTGAGAGCCGCAACTCGCTAGGCAAGTGTTCAAAGCGAAGGACATTCTCTAGTGTGCCCCGGTCCAATATTGTCTTGAAATATGAAAGATTGTAGTGGTGAACGACTGATTGAGTAAGCTAGAGAAAAAGGATACTGTAACCGTTCAGATAAAATATAAAGATGTAAGGCAAACTTTTGCTGGGAACGCTAACGATGTTTGGGTCAGCGTAAACCGATTTTTCTGTGAGATGATTCCAGCTCTTGACTTAGCCCGTAAAATAATGCTTACAATCGACTTACCGGGACTTGTCGAAAACTTCAAAGATATCATAGCGATAGCACCAGAAGGACCTCAACTTCTTATTCATACGCAGAAATTAACAGACAGCGAAACTCTTTTGTTGAATCTTCTTGCAGCATACATAGGCTTCAAACTAGGGAACCCAGACAGAGAATGGTTGTCAAAAGGAGAGCTGCAGACCAAACTGGGAAAAAGCATGAAAATAACAAGCACAAGACTCAGTGAACTCGTAAGAAAAGGATTAGTGCTAAAGACAAAAGATGAGAACTATAGAATTACAGCACTTGGGATAAAACAATTACAACAAGAAATGTTGCCTAAGATTTAAACGAAAGCCTAAAATTTGTGAAATTTTGTGTATGATTTACTAGTCTCTAACGAGTTGGCGGTCTCTTTTGTGCGTAGCGGTAGCGTCTAGGTCTTCCTTCTCTTGTTAGTATGCCGTCTTTAATAAGGTCGACCAGTGCGTGGGCTACTGCTGTGCGATCGTAATGATAGCCTAATCTTGCCATTTCACTGTGGACTTCTCCTAGTCCTCGGGGTTCTGCGAACCAGCCTTCTTGCCATAGCTTTTGTATAATCGCCTTGCATGTTTCTGCTCTTGCTGGCGGCGCTTCTTGTTCGGCAATCAATTGTGTTTCTTTTAGTTTGTCAGTCACTGTTGAGAGGAATTTTCCTATGGCTTCGTTGCATTGGTCTATGGTGCCTTCTATTTCGAATTCTATGTTACCAACTTTCATTTTAACGTGAATCGGTTGTTGTTCTTGTGGAATTTCGCTCATCCGCTTTCACCTGAGGCTTATATTGTTTATTGTATTGTGCATGTTGGTCATGCACAACATTTAAATATCCAACACCATCCTATACTGCTAATTGGTGAATCTATTGATTGAACAATACCAATATACAACAACCCCGAAATATAACTTTCCACACTCAATCCAAGACCTCCAACTCCCCCAACAATTCATAGAACTAAGCCTACGCACCCTCAGAAACATAAAAAACGGCAAGCTCTTTCAACCTTACATACCAACACAATCAGAAAACCCGACAACTCCGACACTAGAAGAAACAACACTTCTATTCAATAGATCCACTCAACCTAAACTCAAACCAATCCCACTTAAGCCAATCAGAGATGAAACCCCAATAATAGCAGTAGACGTTTCCAGCATGAAAATAGGAGAAACAGAAATCGGCATCCTCTGCGCCATAAGAGCCGCAATCGTGTGGAAACAGAAACAACAATATCACTACTTGCGCTTGGGACCGTTTCCATTTCACATAACAGACGAAAACAGAAACGAAGTCTACCATCTCTTCCGTCAGTACTCTTTCCTTGAACAGCCAACCCTAGACTACACCAACACACTAAGCCTTATCTACGCGCCAACTCGCCTAGGCTCACTATTAGAACGCTGGCTGCAAATGGACATCGCAGTTCAAACTAGAAATAGCCTCATCTTATGGGATGGCTCCCTCACAGCAGGCACACAAGACTTCCCAGTCGCAGTTATGTCACAACTTTTAGAAACAGCCCGAAGCCGTTTCAACACGATCCTTGCCTTCACAAAGAACACACGCTTACGCCTGCTTGGACATTGCCTCACCGACTATATTCATAAATGCACCCCGCCATGTTTACTTGAGATAAACGGTTATCCTATGGCTCTATCTAATGCACTACGCCTGTTAGGCAATATTTACGTTGCCAAGCTAAGCGAAGGCAACTGTTCTTTTAGACTTGACATAGACCGCAAACTTCCGTTGGAAAAGGCTGTTGAAGCCACCGGACGCTTAATGGGTAATGATGTTCTTCTGCAAAGCTATCCGGAAACTCTACGTCTGGCACACATATATTCAACTTTCACAGCCAACGAGGTCATAGGCATACAACGCTTTCTAGCCCGAACACACCGATTAAAAATTGTTACAAAACCAAACGTTCGTAAACTGCTCTTTGGACCTTTTGGCAAGGGACCGGAAAACTAGAAAGCTCACAGGAGACTCAAAGCGTGCGGCTCTACCGAAAAGAAGGCAACACAATTCAAATCTTATGCTTTCCAAACGAAAGAGTAGAAAAAGGAGATTACCTTCAAGTGGAAGACCCAAAGAAGGAAAAAGCCTTGCTCATTCAGGTTATCGATGTTCAGTTTGCCAACATTCCGGGCATTATGGAAGAGTTATTACGCGACTCGACCAACAACAGTGATGATATCAACGGTCGAGATCTTGACCCGCTAGATGTGGCTTCTCAGATAACTCTAATCCAAGACGCGCGTCTTCTCTTGTGCAAGATAAGAGGTACAATTCAAAACGGGAAACTAAGCGTAAGCTCAGATTGGCTACCTTCCCGCAGTAAATCCATAACTAAGAAGCTTCCAACCCAAACTCTTGCGACACTGCTTAAGATAAACGAGAAAATGCCGATATATGTTGGCGAAACCAAGGAATTTTCGCCGCTCAAAGTTGACGTCACCGCTTTAGACGGTAAACTTAACATAGTTACAGGTAAGAAAGGAACAGGTAAGTCACATTTTTCCAAGCTTCTCGTTCTAAGTTTAATCGACTATGGGGCTCCAATTGTTGTATTAGACCTTAACGGTGAATATACTCATTTGGGCTATACGTCAAACGGCAAAGAGAGTGAACACTACGCGAAAATACATGTACTCACACCTGCCAGCAACTTCAAAGTTATGCTATCACAGATAAAACTACGTGTAATGATCAACATTCTCATACATGCACTGAACCTGCCAGGCACGTCAGCCCAAGAATTTCGACGCATATGGCGATTTCTTAGGGAACACACAAAGCTGAGCTTACACGAACTCGGCGAAGCCATAAGAAACAGGCAATGCAATCACCATGTGAAAGACGCCTTGTTTTCTCGCTATTATACACTGATTAACTCTGGCTTTTTCACGGATAATCCTGATGATGCTATAACGCTTGAAGATTGTTTTGAAAAGATTCAAACTGGTGGAGTCCTTATCATAAATCTTCGTGACACATCGTTTGTAGATCGCCAAATCGTTGTCGAATACTTGCTTGGAAAACTTGTAGAAATGCTTTCTTGTTGGAAAATTAAGGCGGTTTTTCTCTTCGCTGAAGAAGCACATCTTTATTTGCGAGAAACCTATTGGAACGACATTGTCACTCGAATGAGACATTTCGGCGTTTTCACGACTTTTGTTACTAATCAGCCCGACACTATACGAGAGAATATCTACCGCCAAGCTGACAACATTTTTCTTTTCAATTTCACTAATGAGCATGATCTAGAAACAGTGAGCCGAGCAGCTAAGGTAGATTCGGAAACGGTTAAGTCCATCGCGCGAGATTTGCCGCCTCAGCATTGCCTCCTTTTAGGTATGGCTGTAAAAGACTTCCCGATAGTCGTTAAAGTACGCGCTTTAGACGTTCAAACAATGGGACAAACTAGGTTGTTTTTTACCTAGAAGTGCAGAGTTGCTTTAGGCTTTCATGATGTTTCTGGAAAAACGCTCGGAACGCGTTTGTAAGATTGTATTTTTCCACTTCGTTTAGTGAGGTCCATCTGGCTTCAAGCACGTCGTCTGCATTTTTTAGGATTCCACCCTTGATTTTGGCTAAAAAGTTGACTACGACAAATTGATATTGAACACGTCCTTTTTCGTCTCGTGTGATGCTGTCAAATACATCTATAAGTCTCTCCACTTCTATATCCAAGCCACATTCTTCTTTCACTTCTCGAACAACGGCGTTTTGGACCAACTCGCCCAACTCCACAAGTCCGCCCGGTATGCTCCATCTACCTTGTCCAGGCTTTGCTCCACGCCTGATGAGAAGAAGCTTTCCGTTTTCAAGGATAAGCGCGCCAGCACCAACAATAGGACGCGTGGGATATTCTCGATTCAAAGTCTGAACCTTCCAAATCCACAGTATTTTCACTGTGCTCTCATATTTAAAAGGCAATCCACCAAATAGTTAAAGAGAAAGGAGACTGTGACAGTGAAGCCCTTTAGCTTCGTCCACGTGTCTGACTTGCATTTGGGCTACACACAGTATAACTTGGATGTGAGACGCCAAGACTTTAGCAACGTCTTCAGAGAGGTTGTGGACAAAACCCTAAAGTTGAAGCCTGATTTCATGATTGTAGCCGGCGACCTGTTTCATCATGCTAGACCGTCAAATGTTACTTTAGAAACGGCAATCACCAATTTTCGAAGACTAAGGGAAGCTGGCATAATCGTGCTTGCTGTTGACGGTGGACACGACACGGCGCCCAACGTGGTCACTGGCACCATTTTAAATCCACTGGACAGCGCGGGCTTAATCTACTACTTGCCCCGTCACGAAGGCGCTTGCTGGCGGAATGCAAGCTGCTATGTTTATGGAGTGCCCAACTTCCGAACCAGACAACGAACAGAAGAGCAGTTGCCCCGTTTTTTAGAGCAACAGAAGCCTTCGCCAACCCCTTCCCTTTTCAATATTTTTGTTTTTCACATGGCTTTAGATCTTCCATATATTACACCGCCTTACGTGGAAGCTGAAGCTTCACCAGAGATGATTCCAGAAGGCTTCAACTACTTTGCTACTGGCCATGTTCATAAACCGTCTAGTGGCAAGTTTAAGAATGGCTTACTTGTTTATAACGGCTGCACTGAAACCGTGAGCTACGAGGATGCTGAAATCAAGAAGGGTTTCTACCATGTGGAAGTGAATGAGAAAGGTGTTCCAAACCTTAATCGGATTAGGCTTGAAAAACCACGGCGTTTTGTGATTTTGAAACGCAATTTTAGCAATGTTTCTCCAGCTAAGATTACAGAAACGGCGGCTGAACTCGTGAAAGAAGCGGATCAAGAAGGTGTAGTCATCATTCCTGTACTAGAAGGAGTTCTGCCTGCTGAAGCTAATCGTTCCGAGGTTGACATCATGCAGATTAGAAACGCTGCAAAAAAAGCGTTACTAGTTCGTCCTATTTCGCGCCTTCGGGAAATCGATGTTTCAGAAGAGGTCGTCCGATCCATATTCGAAGGCGAGTTGAAAGACTTGAAAACGAAGGCTTTCGAATATTTCCTCCAAATCTTTAGTGAACGCCACAGTGGGGAAGAAGCTGAAAAAATTTCGAGATTAGCAGTCAACATTCTCGAACCATTAGTGAGAAAAGACGAAGACAAAGTGCGAGAAGAATTGGAGACTTTTCTACATGAGAGTTAAAAACGTAGAGCTAGAAAACATTCGCTCCCACGTTAAATCCAAGATTCCATTTGGCAGCGGCTTCAACTGCATAGTTGGCGGTGTCGGATGCGGAAAATCCAGCGTGCTCTATGCTATAGACTTCGTGTTTTTCGGTGACCCAATAGGCAGAAGCTTCGAATATCTTCTCAGAGAAGGTGAAGACGCGTGCAAGGCGACTATGCAATTTGTGCATGCCAGCAAAACCTACACGCTTACACGAGCCCTAAAGAGACGAGGCAAGAGCATAAGCCAAGACACCGATCAGCTCAAACTTTACGAAGACAACAAACTGGTTGCCAGTCTCAAAAGCGGAGCAGTTGCGGAACAATTGAAAGCCATCACCGGACTGGATAAAGATATCTTCCGAGAAATTGTTTGGGTTAGACAAGAGCAGTTAAAAGAATTATTGAACATGAGACCAAGAGAACGCCAAAAAAGACTGGACGAGCTGTTTGGACTTTCGGACTACGAAGCTGCATGGAGCAACATGCTCGGAGTTCAAAAAGAATACGAAGGCCAAAAGAAAGTCTACGAGAGGGACTTCGACATACTCGGGATGGACAAGCTTCAAGCTGAATACCACAAATCGGTTGAAGAACTCTCGCTGATCGAAGGCGAATTCGAAGAGTTGAAAAAGAAGCTCGCAGAAGCTGAGACCTCTCTCCATGAAGCCACTGTAAATCTTCAAAGTCTGGAAGAGCTGCAGAAGCAAACCGAAGAGCTCATGAGAAATGAAACCAAATTGCAAACTCACATCACGAATATAAAGGACGCATGCGGCAAACTGGATAACGAAATCCAAAGGAAAGACACGTTAATCAGCAACATAACGGAACAGCTGAAATCTCTAGAAACTCAAGAAAAATCTCAACGTGAAATCCTTCAAAAACTGGGGCTAAATCCTGAACAAACGACCGGCGAACTGAGAAAGCACCTTTTGACCTTAGAACGACAAGCAAGAAGTATCGGAGGTGAGCAGGAAGCTGTCAAAAACGAAATGTCTAACAACCAGCGAAGAATCTCCAACCTTACAGCCGAGAGCAAATGTCCCTTATGTTTACAGTCTCTTGATAAAGATTACAAAACGAGTCTTATGGAAAGGATGACACAGGAGAACTCTGAACGAGAGAAACGCATAACTGAGTTACAGACAAACCTTGACGAACTGGAAAATCTGCGCAACGTTGTTGATCAGGTTGCCTTAAACTTGCAAACCCTTGCGCCAAAAATTAATGACCTGCAGAACAGAATCACAGAAGAAAGGCAGTCTCTAGATAAGCTTTCAGTAGAATTCAAAGAAAGACAGAAACAGAAGAAGGAGTTCCGAGAGCAACTTGACATCGTTCAAACTGAAATCACCAAATTTGACCTCGCACAACTAGAACTAACCAGAGAACTCCGAGATGAAGCCTTCATTCAATTCTCAGAGTTAAAGAGTCGCTTACAATTGAAAGAAACTCGCAAACAGGACATTGGAACCAGAATTGAAGAGCTTAAACAACGATTAGACAACGCGCAGCAAAAGATAGAACGTATGGAAAAAATTGGAAGATTGCTGGAGATCATTAGTGGAATTCGAGGCGCCTATCGAAGCATTCAGCCTCAACTTAGAAGCGATTTCGTCACCTATCTCCAAAGAATGATCCAGCAAGTTTTAGACGACCTCGTTGGAACCGCTGGACCCACACTTATGGCGAAGATCGATGAAACCTACACGCCTATTGTTCAAAGCGAGGAAGGCTACGAACGATATACAAGTTACATTTCAGGCGGCGAACGAACCTTGCTGGCTTTCGCTTACCGTTTGGGACTAGGACGACTTATCATGCAGTCGAGAACTGGACATGAACTCTACATACTATTTCTAGACGAGCCCACGGAAAGCCTAGGCAGAGAAGACGGCTCAATAGACCGACTAGCTGAAGCCATATCTCGCCTCAAGGCAATTGAACAGATAATCGCCGTGACTCATAGCGAAGCCTTCGCCGAAAAAGCTGAACACGTTATACGCGTTGAAAAAGAAAACAACGTCAGCAGAGTTTCGGTTGAGGAGTAACTCAAAAAATTTATCGTTCACACATCTTAACCCTCTTCAACAAGCTCACTGGGCTTGATATAAAGATGAATCGAGAAAAAATCCTTAGTGCCATCACATCTGCGATTAGTCACTTGAAGAATTCTATGAAACTGTTTTCAAACAAGAATCAGGAAGAAACTTTCAACATGGCTTGGCGAGCTTCATCCGATGTTGAATATTGCCTTTTCCTTCTTTCTCTTCTTCACCCCGGCGCAGTTGAAAGCTTCTCTCTGAAACGTAAATCCATGTCTAAACAGATGGAAACACAACAAGCTCTCATTTCCGCTCTGAACATGCTTAAAGAAGCCAAAAGCAACATTGAAAGCAACGATTCAGCTGAGGCTCATAAGAAAACTTGGCAAGCACGAATCTACCTTTTAAAGGTGCAAGAAAATTTCGAAAAGAAACGAAAGACTGGCACAGAGCTGTCTTCTACTCGCTCCTAGCTTCTCTTCGTGTCTTTATCATCAAGACGTTTTCTCCGCTGGAAATCACCCGGAACTCACCCTTTAACTCTGCCTTGTGCAGAAATTTGCGAAGAAGCACGCGCAGATAGGCTTTTGGTGGAACAGTCTTTCCCTCGTTTCCAGTCTTCACGGTGATTTCGTTACTGCCCACGTCGATTTTGGCTTTAATCTTCTCCTCTAAGAATTCTGCAAGTTCCTTGATGCT
>JAPUUO010000039.1 GCA_026967815.1 Candidatus Bathyarchaeota archaeon
GGATAGTCACAGAGATTTTGTGAAATATAAAGAGTTCGAAGGTTACTTGTGGGATCCCTTCAGGGGATTTGAGTGGCCTATTGAATATGAGCTGCCGATGCGAATACCATATGTTGATGTTATTGACTCTGGCAACGAGTATGTCGTGAAAGCGGAGCTTCCAAGGTTGAAAAAGGAAAACGTGCAGATTGAAGTGGGGAAAGAAACAGAAGAGAAGGTAAGAGCGCAATTAATATTACATACATACAGAAGATTCATAAACAAGGTGAATTTTATGCCTAGAAAGTACTATGAGCGTGCAGAAGATTGGATGGTCACCTGTCCTGTATGCCATGGTACAGGCACGACAGGTGAAGGGGTTTTCAGAAAACGATGCCCAAAATGTGATGGAGCAGGAAGACTGAGCTCTACCCCGCAAACGCGGAAAGCAATAAGGAACTCTACTTGATGCGGCATCATAATCGAATGATAAAGGCCAAAATCGTTAATAGTAAGCATTACAGAAGCGCGCGCTAAAGCCTACGAAAGAATTAGCATAAAATGCGGAACACTTAAGCTAAAGTGAGCATTATCATCACAAATGTAGAAAGAGGAAGATGCCTTATGAGTTATTCGAGAAGAAGTAGTTATAGCCATGAGAGAAGACGTGGTCATGGCAAAGGCTATAAGCGTTGCCCAGTTGAGACGGGCAAGGAATACGAAGTGGACATAACGGCAACGAGCCGCCAAGGGGAGGGCATAGCCAGAATCCAGGGTTTCGTAGTATACGTTGCCAACGCAAAGCCTCGAGACCATGTGAGAATAAAGATCACGAGGATAGGCGTTAAGAACGCAAACGCAGAAATAGTCAAATAGGGCTTTAATCCCCAAAACATGTATGCGTTGCATACTTTCTCAGCCGTTTAATGTAGTTTCTTCAAGCAATAACACCTGTAAAAAGTTTAAATTCTTTTAGAGTTAATAGATTATCTATGACAGAAACGACCAATATTAAGGACACTATATTTCAAACACTTCATACACCTAACAAGAGTATTTTAAAAAGAGTTCCAAATTTAAACCCAGAAGATTATTCTCTATTACTTTATTTAGTTATAGGATATGACTTGGGTAAAGGAAAGTATTTTGGATTGACATTCCCTTTGGAAGATAGTACTCATATAGCGGAATTAAGAGCCTTAAGCAACGGTTATGTTGAATTTAGAGATGGTGTTGTTAGAATGGGAGTGATTAAGTTAGAAAATTTAGAGAAAATATTGAGAGCTCCTTATATTAAGCCTAGAAGTATACATATTTTGTGAAATCTGCCAGATAGACTCATTAGTCATTGTGCGCGCCAGCGAGTTTTCCACTTGCACTCGCCACACGCATCCTTTTGACATTTGATTTGACCCATACGTGAATCATGGTAAAGGTTCCGCTATGTGTGCGTTGATGAAGCCTTCACCATTCGTCAGATCATTTGTTGGATTGATCCATTCATCCATTATCTGCTGATGTACCATGTTATCTTTGTTGCACTCTCCGAATATAGTCGTATAACCACCATAATACCATCTACCTCTTCTGGGATCATGCCCCGTCATTACAAATTGTCCTGTTCGAATCCCGAAATGCAAGTGGATGAAACCACAGTTGTATTCAGGATTTTCAGAAAGATGACCAATCAATTCATCCTTAGGGACTTGACCTATGGAAATGAGATTCTCTCTTCTCAGGTGACCATAGACTGTGTATACATACTCTCCTGCTGGATCTTCAGGTGGGAGTTTATGCTCGATTATCACAACGTAGCCGTAACCCAGTTGGGCGAGAGCCGCAAATCTCACGACACCATTGGCTGTAGCATAAACTGGAACCTCTGTGGCTCTGCCAACATCCTCCGCAAGATGGTAGCCACACCATTTCGAGTTCCACTGGGCATATTCTTGGGAGACTATCCAAGTTCCATCACGCGGTAGACGAAAGCTGTCAGCAATGTGTTCTGAGTTTGACTCCGGTTTTCTGGAATGCAACCGTAACAGCAGAACTAGAGAGAAACAGATGAAAACAGCCATAACCAACAATGCATTGCGTCTCATTCTCTACACGCCTAGTTGTGGAATGAGAGACACTTGAAACCAGGATCACGCCGTCATTATTCGTATTAGGCGCGCCTGAGCAACTGCTTTTTTTGGGATTAAGAAAAACTTGAAAATGTGCGAGCACCACAAACTTTTTTTGTTTCAGAAAGAAAACTAGGTTTTTGGTGATTTCATGGTTCAAGTAAGCAAATTGAATGGAATGAAAGTAATTACTAAGGATGCTTTCACGGTTGGCACCGTAGAGGGAGCGGAATTGAATACGGAAGAGTGGAGGATAACACACTTGCACGTAAGTCTCTCCAAAGAAGTGACAACTGACTTGGGATTCAAGAAACCCATTATCGGCCACGTAGCAATATGTCTGCCTGTCACTTACGTTGAGGCATTCGGCAACGTTATCACTCTCAAGCAGACAAGACAGGAACTAAAAGGCATTCCTGAATGCAAACACGGTTAGCTGGCACGCAGAGCTTTCATAGAACATATCTGCAGAACCGATTGGCTATCATTGATTATGATCGAGGTCTATCTTTCTGGTTTCTTCTGGAGCGCATGTCCATGATGAGCATTAGGACGCAAGATAGTGCCACATCGATCACCACTTGAAGCGAGTTTGAAAACAGAGTGATCAAACCCGGTATCTGAATGATCGGAGCATCTTTGAATCATGACAGCTATGAGTGTTAAGGCTAGAGTGACAAAGAACGAGACAAGTACACCTTCTCTCCTTCCCTAGGATAAGTGATGGGATAGCTGATGACGGTACGAAGACCATGAAACGCCGTACGTAAAAACTAACATCTTCCGGAAAACTGGTAAGAGCATAAAGGAAATTTTATTCACTGTCGTTTGGCTCACGAGGTTTGTTTGTAGTTAACCTTAAATTCATAACCAAATGGATGAGAAATTATGGTCTTGTATGCAGTGTACAGAGCTCCTAAAGAGTCAAAGGGTAGAAGCCTTGTTCCTCGTCGTTTACGAGAATTAGGCTGTAGACAAGTACATAGGTCTTTTTGGGAGATTAAAGAAGAAAAGGCTAGCAAAGTTTTGAAAGTGCTTGAGAAGAATCGGCCGATTCTTCTCAAAAGGGTGAGGGAAATTAGAAAGCCTCGTTTTATGAAAAGTGGGGGCATCTCCGAGCTTGGTAGCTTGGTTATCGTTATGTATGCAGCTCCCATTGAAGTTAAAAGAGAGCGGATAAAGAATTTTCTTGTGAAAGCACCCTGCATTCGCCTGTGCCGCTCCGTCTATGCCTTCTCTCAAAATCACTCGTTTTTTGACAGGGAAAACGAACTAGTTGACGCCTTCAAATTCGCGACGTTCATTAAAGGAATTCAGGGTGATGTTAAGGTTATTCCACGAGTGGTTGCTGCAACTGCAGGTTCTAATGAACGGCTTTTGCAAGAAGTAAGAGGACAAATGGAAGGGAAGGTTTCTGATATTATTGAAAGTTGCAAAGAGCTCTACCAAAAGGCTCTCAGAGGAGATGACATTGCGTCGATAAGAAGTTCGCTTTCAAAGAACAAGAAAAGGCTCCTCGCAGTAAAGAAGGTAGTTGCTTTTCATGAGAAATGGGTGAGGATGGACTTTTCAAGAAGCTTAATGAAGTCATATAAGGCCTTTAGGAAAGTAAGCTCTACTGTCAACAGGAAATAGACGATAAAAGGACAACCGGGGCTTATTTCTTTCTACAAGGTTAATATAATTGCTGATATGTAATCTATGTAATCAGGCATCTCGAAGGTACAGAGAGTCTAGCTTTCTGGTTTTTCTTCGAAACGTGGGCAAGATGCCAAGGTGAAAGAGATGCAAAAGGCAAAACTGAAAGATAAAATCATAACGACTATTCATCCTCAAAAACTCGTGAGCTTCTCCGGACACTTGTGGTTTTATACGAAATATGCCGCTATCGTTTCAAAAACTCTGAAGAAACCTTTGGTTCAAAAGTTTCTCAATTGGATAATCAAGAGAGAAACCATAGAGAAAAATGTGGTCAAGACTGTTAAAGTCATGGTTTTTCCATATCGAAAGAAGAACGGAAAGGGGCTTGCTGGAAGATACAAGAGCAAAGGCGAAATCATCCTCTATCCGAAAAGACTGAGTTTCTTTCGGAACAAGATGCGTAAATGCAAAAAACAAAAGGTTCACTTTTACATCCGGAGCAGAGCTATGGCCACACTAATACACGAATTTCTCCACGCAAAATATTTGGACGACGAGGACAAGGTTCGAGAACTGACAAAGAGATACCTCAGCATCTTTATTCGACATCAATATAAGCAAAACTCGAATGCAAACAGCATTTTGGAAACGTTGTTCACGCAGTAAACCTTGTTCTACTTCTTAGCTCCTAAGTGCATTCACGGCTTGAATATCAGTTCATGAAGTTGAAGAGGAACAAGATGGGTCCTAAAACGATTAATGCGGTTAGGAGGTTCTTCATGAGACATGTCGGAATGACAATGATCATACAACTGCGCGATGACTGTAGCGACTATTCCAAATCAGGCCAGACTTCACAAGTAACTCGTTTCATCACCCATTTTTGGTTTTCTTATGGCAGATAGAGGAACCAATGTGGTTTATCTTAATCTAAAACTTAGAATTTCTTCGTTTTTGTCCAAAAGCTGTTGTTTTTCTCCTATTCTATTGAAAAAGCCGTTTTTCCTAGCTGTTCTTCCCCTACATAACCCTTATCTGAATATGCGAAGCCACAGCCCTTTGAAGATGCAAGCAAAAAAGTTGAAGGAGATGAGGCGCATGCCTGAGGAAGAAGAATCGTGGGAGAAAGATTGGGAAGAAGATGAAGAAGAAAAAGAAGAAGACTGGTAGCTAATTCGCAGTTCTTGCTTAGTCTGCAGAAAAGCTACGAAATGACTTCCGCTTTCGCAGGGATTGCATCTGCTTAATTTCCCTTTTTCAATTCTAAATCGGTCGTGCAATGTTAACAGGAGGTGGTCGTAGACGGCTAAATGTCCCAGATGTGGGAAAGTCGTTGAAAGACCAATCAACACGTGGAATCTAAGCAAAACTCATGTTAAGTAATACGAGTGCTGCGGAAAAAAGTTCCGTGATTATGAAAAGAGATTTAGTAGTTAGGGGGGCATCCACCATAGGTCTACTTAGTTGGTTTAGAAAGAAGGAAAAGAGGAAGCCTGAGGAAGAACTACTCGGGCGTGCTGGCGAACTACAAACCAACATCAAGGAATATACAGAAAAAAAACCAAAAATCGCTAAGAGAAAAAGAAAGAAAAAAGGGATATAGGCTACCTCGCGTGTGCGATTGAAGGCAGTTTAGAGCCGACCGAGACTGTTGAGGACCTAACGATTGTAGTGAGATATTACGATCCTGGAGTATCTCATATTCCCTCTCAAATCCTCAACAGCGGGAGACGAAGGACTGCGATCTTTCCATTTTCTAAGGGAATGCAAAAGAGGCCGTTGTAGCAAATCTTTGCGTGTAGATCGACAAAAGGGAAGGGAAATCATGAGGTTTTTCTCAGTAATTAATTCCGGCGCTCGAAGTGATTGCAAATTGACATCGTAAGCAAACTACACGTATGAATCACATCCGGAATCGTCGCTGTCTTATTCTGGACAAAGTCCACTGCGTCCTTGGGGTCGTTACGTTCAAGCCAAACACTGATGTTCCATTCACCAAAGGTATTTACCCCTTTAAGGACTGTTAGTTTGCGCCTGTGTTTTTTTCTAAGCATCCTAATGAATCAGCTGCTCTTGTCGGTCGATTCTCTACAGTGTCATACATACATGCAGATTCTTCAATCACCCATATGGCTAATATCAAAGCGAAGAACTTCTAGCGTGTATGAATCATAAACGTTGAATTTCAATAAGTAATTCCAAAAATGTAGTTGCGTCGACATGTGAGTGGTGACCGTTCGAAACTAGGTGTTTTTGGAGCACTGAGGACGGTTAAATCCTTCAAAAACCACACTCGCAGTAAACCAAGAGAAATTGAGGTTTAGCACGCATATTTCACAAGTAACTCAATTTGTCACCCAATTTTGATTCTCTTTTGGCATACAGACAATGAAATGAGACATTTCTTGGTCTAGGACATCGATATTCGTCTTTTCTGTCAAAATACGCCCACTTCTTCTCTATTCAGTAGGAACAGCCGATTTTCAGTTCTGTTCCTCCGTCACACAATCTTCATTTGAATATTCGAAGCTAACAAGGTTTTTTGGGGGAGTCGAATCATACCCTTCATAAACAGAGCAGAAGGATGGCAAGAAGAGGAACAATGGAAGGAAGATGAAGACGAACCTAGACCATCCGAAGATTGGTAAGTAACCCCCAGGGAGAGGTGACAGAGACATGGGTAAGAAGCCAAGCAAGAAGAAAGAACAAGAAAAGAAGAAGCGAGAATAGTAGTAACTTATCACATGATAAGGAATCATGAAATATCCCCTTTTTCTTTTTTGCAAGAAACATCAACCCGGAGGTACTATCATATGGGTGTGCTTGATTGGTTCACAAGAAGGAAAGAGCGAAGCGAAGAGAGACGTCATCCTGAAAATGGCGAAAAGCCATAGGAACGTAGGTAATTTTTGCAGAAAAAATCCACACAAAAGGAAACCGAAGTGCTCAGATACGATCTTTGTACTGCATGTCTAAAGCGTTGTGAGTACGACGTTAAGTTAGTGGTGTTCTTTCCGCAAGAGGTTGAGAGAGGTCTGCACAAAATGTTTCCCTTCAAAGTAGTTACGATTAATGGCTGGCACATTCACTTTTTTGAAGGCGCATGTCCCTACTTCCGAGACGGGCTATGCAAACTTTACGGCACCGAACACATGCCCCTCGACTGCCAAATATACCCCGTCACACCAACGAGCCACAAAACCTTCTTTTTGGACGAAAACTGCGCGCTCAGAGAAAAGTTCCACAGCGACAAACACTACGTGGAACGTTGCTTGAGAAAAGTGCGGGATGTACCTGAAGATTTCCTAAGTATATACAACGATTTATGAAAAAAGCAGATCTTCACCCGAATACGGGACAGTTCTATATATACCATTGAGGATGAAAACATTGGCTGTTCAAATCCAAAACGTAGTAGCTTCAGTGTCATTTGAGCAAACATTCGACTTGTCAACCATAGCCAACACTTCCCGAAACGTTGAGTACCGACCGAATGTATTTCCTGGGCTCGTCTTTAGATTGAAGAGGCCCAAGACGGCTATCCTCATCTTCAGGACAGGAAAGATGGTTTGCACGGGAGCCAAGAGTGAAAAAGAGGCAATACGGGCTGTTCGAAAGGTCGCTCGAGAACTCAGTAAAAGGGGAATCACCGTTCTGGGCAAGCCGGAGATCCAGATCACGAACATTGTTGCTTCGGCAAACCTCGGCGGCTACATCGACCTTGATAAGCTTGCTTCCCAAAGCAGTGGACGCAGGATTCTTTACGAGCCTGAACAGTTTCCAGCACTAATCTACCGATGGGATAATCCAAAAGTGGTCTTTCTTGTTTTCTCCACGGGGAAACTTGTGTGTGCTGGAGCGAAAAGAGAGGTTGAAGTTCACGAAGCCGTTGAGAAGTTTCACAAGCTGCTACGGGAAGGTGGCTTCATGGTTGAATAGACCTGAATTAGTGTGCTAGAATCTGTTTCAGAATCAAACCAAGCGTGCGCGCACTTGCGAAAGATCTCCTGTTGTATCGCTTCCAAGCTTCGTATGCGAAATTGGCTAAGGCCCATTTATACCATCTTCTCTCAGCCTCCTTACTAATGCGTACACGAAGAAAGTGATAGGTAAGTAGTTCAGCTAAAGCTTCGAAGTACGTCTTCTTCACCCACTTCGAAACCTACTGAATCTAGCATGTTCCTGAATAAGCACAGAACAACTTCACGCATCAAAGGGCTACTTAAAACAATCTTGGAAGTTGTTGTTCGTGGTCTCCCAGATTCGAGGTGAACAACAACTCCTTCCCTTTATGAGAAGCTACTAACTCTACTGAGACTCCCTGTTTCAAGTGCCTATACCTAATCGGAGTTGTGGTGGAGGAACGCACAGCTTCCCGCGCCACCACAACTGCAACCGCAGAGAAAGCGGGTGGGTGGTGATGCAAAGGTGAGCCAACAGATAGCAAACTTGTAAACAAGAACCAACAGTTTCAATCAAGAAGTAGTCGTCCCTTGGGGCTATAGGACGACTACTTCTAAACCAAGACAGAGAACTTGAGAGGACAACAGCTAAAGATTTAAGTTGATGTTTTCGGAATGGTCAGTGCATCATGTTAGCAGCGGATTTAGCACAGTTACTGCGTGTATACTTTGGTCTGGATCAACTAGCTAGTGAGATCGTCGCCTCGATTATTGTGTTTGCTCTAACAATCTTTGTTGGCTGGTCAGCGTACTTCATTTTTCGAAGATATCTTTCCGGATGGGCAAAAAAGACCAAAACCAAGGTGGATGATGAGATACTACGCAATATTAAGACCCCAGCTATTCTTCTCGCTGTTCTCTTCGGAGCATACTACAGCTTGGAAGCACTGACTTTCATTATCCCTTATTCGGGGATTTTGGGAGCCATATTTACCATCGTTGGAATTCTGGTGGTTACGTTCATAATAACTAGAGTCATCAATGTGCTCATCAGCTGGTATGCCACGCGTGCAGAGCGCCGAAGGAAGCTCAGTGAACATCTTCTTTTTGTGCTAAAGAAATCCATTCAAGCTGTCGTCTACATTTTTGCTTTCTTGGCTATTTTGGTTGCGTTCAAAATCGATCTTTCTGGTTTAGTTGTCGGTCTTGGTGTTGGGGGTATAGCTATTGCGCTGGCACTACAGAATGTTCTAAGTGACGTGTTTAGTGCCTTCTCTATCTATTTTGACCGACCTTTTGAAGTGGGAGATTTCATCGTCGTAGGCGACTACTCTGGAACAGTGAAGAAGATCGGGATAAAATCTACACGGGTACAGCTGCTACAGGGCGAGGAGCTTGTTATGTCAAATCGGCAGCTTACAACAGCAAACGTGAGAAACTTCAGAAAACTGAAAAAGAGAA
The DNA here is from genome assembly GCA_026967815.1 of Candidatus Bathyarchaeota archaeon. Classification (GTDB taxonomy): domain Archaea; phylum Thermoproteota; class Bathyarchaeia; order Bathyarchaeales; family Bathyarchaeaceae. Next base: position 9,110 of record JAPUUO010000039.1, read on the forward strand.
GGATTGTCTTCAAGCTGGGCGTAACCTGCGACACGCCAGTTGAAAAACTCAGGAAAATCCCTGACATAATCTCGGGGATAATCGGGAACACGGAGTTGGCGGAGCTAGATAGAGTGCACTTCACAGAATTTGGAGATTTCAGTTATAACTTCGAAGTCGTGTACTACATGAAAACACCAGACTACGTCAAGTACAGGGACACCCAACAAGCGATCAACTTCTCAATATTGGAAGCTTTCAAGAAAGAAGGCATAGAAATGCCCTTCCCAACCCAAACGATCTTCGTAAACAAATAATCGCCTGGATTGGCAGTTGCTGCTCTGATTGTGCTTCACGTTGCGCTCGAAAGGATGTGGGGTCTTTTACGAGTTTACTCCTTCGCCACTCAGCTGAATTTTCGTAACTCGATCAGGGAATTCGGCAACTGAATTCATTATGTTCTTAACTCCTAGCTTTTCTAGGTCTACTCTCGTTAGGGATCCTGTTAAAACCGCAAAGTATTCGACTTTTGCATTTCTTGCACATTCGTAGTCGGACAGTGCGTCACCTACGTATACTGTCTCTTCTGTTTTGACACCAAGTTGATTAATCGCATAGAGTAATGGCTCACGATGCGGTTTATGTTTCTTAGTTGTCTCGAAAGAAACAATGGCATCAAACCAATTGACGTTAAATCCTGCTTCTCTCAAGTGCTTCTTGATGAAGAACATAACCTTCACTGACAGAACTCCAATTTTGAACCCAGACTCTCTAATCTCCATCACCGCATCAACCGCCCCTTCTATCGCAGGAATAGCCAGAGTCTCATCCATGAACAGCTTTCGGTACTCTTCCATGTAGAGCTCGACATCAGTCTTCGCCCAAAGAATTCTCACGATTTCAGCTAGTGGTCTACCCATTGGGTCAACGATTTCGTGTGGCGATGGAACTCGCAGTTCCAGTTTCTCGGCTGTTTTCTGATAGGCTTCTGCTATGATCCTGTTGCTGTCTATTAAAACTCCGTCAACATCAAAGATTACCGCTTTTATCATACTTGTCCTCTCTGTACGCTTTCCAGCGTGCTCGGATCTAAGCTAATTCGTTCCACATTCAAAGCTTTACTTTCGATGCTCGTATCTCGTCTAAAACTTCTCTTGCCGGTTCATATTCGTTGAAGAGCTTTGACAGCTTTTCACATGCATACTCACTACAGTGAGCACAATTTTCCAAGTTTCTTTCTCTTGCACACATTCTCATCTCACAGACCTTGGGGTGACTGAAAATTCTTAACCCTTCAGTCAAACAACCATCACAGTTGATATCTTCCATTCTGAACTTCCTGCCGTACTGCTTGGTCCACAGTTCTGCAACTCTTCGTCTTTCAGCATCATCGTTCGCCTTGGTTGCGTTAAAAGTTGGGCAGTCAGAACATATTATCCCACAATAAGCAACAATTCTACCCATGTCTAGTCACCTGCTTAGCAATCTCCTGTACAATGTATTTCAAGTTTCTGCCTTTCTTGCATAGAGAAAAACGTGCGCATTCGGGCTCTAGTCTTCCTCTTTCCAACGTCCTAGTTCCCTCAAATCTCTCCATTCACGATCCCATTTTATTCAAGCGCTAGTTCTACAAATCAAAATCCTTTAATGCATTTTCCGAAGACCCTATGTCGAGTGAGTTTCTATGAAAGCCTTTATTTCGGTTGATTTGGAAGGTATGCCCTACGTTGTCATCCCTGGCCACTTGAATTTGAAAGGCACATTGTATGACGAAGCAAGGAAAATTGCCACCAAAGTCACGCTGATCGCGGCAGGAGAGCTGAACAAGAACGGTTTTGACGAAATTACTATTGCTGACAGTCATGGACCCATGGTTAATCTTTTGATTGATGATTTACCTGAGTATGTAGAGATTATCCGGGGTTATCCTCGACCTGTCAGCATGATTTCCGGCGTCGAGGGATGTGACGTTGCCTTGTTTCTTGGATATCATGCAAAATTCGGGACTGCAAAATCCTCATTCGATCATACCTACAGTGGTGGAAGTATCAACAAGGTAGAAGTAAATGGAGTTCAGGCGAGTGAATTTCTCTTAAATGCCTACGCAGCTGGAGAATTGAACGTGCCTGTTATACTAGTAGCTGGTGAAGCTCGACTTCTAGAGGATGACGTTGAGCTATATGCACCGTGGGCTGAAACTGTGCCTTTAAAACATTCTTTGAGTAGGGTTTCAGCTAGAAGTTTTAGTATGCTAAAAATCGAGAAAGAAGTCAAAGCAGCTGTGAGGAGAGCGGTGGCAAATTTCAAGCAAAACAAAGTTGAGACAATAAAAGCTCAGAGACCGGTAAAAATAGGTGTGACTTTCTTGGCAAGTCACTTCGCAGATGTTGCTGAATTGTTGCCTACCGTCAACAGAATTAATGGATTGAAAGTAAGGTACACCGCCA
>JAPUUO010000040.1 GCA_026967815.1 Candidatus Bathyarchaeota archaeon
TGTGACCTTTACGTTTGTAAAGTTTTATATCTGAGACTAAATCCTACACTTAGAGGGACAATCTTGGAAAGCAAAGCTTTCGAAGGCTCCAAAGAACTTCAAGACCACATGCTAGACGTGGAAAAGCTGAAGTACTGCCTAGAATGCGGCATCTGCACTGCAAGTTGTCCTGTAATGGAAATAACTTCAAACCGCTATAACCCACGAATCCTTCTCGAACAGATTATTCTAGAACCAGACCAAGTGACAAAGGAAGAGATGCTATGGTTATGTGCATGGTGTTATAAGTGCCACAAGAGATGCCCGCAAAGCTTGAAAGTGCCGGAAATATTTTTAGCAATCAGAAAAGTTGCAAAAGAACAAGGGCATCAAGAAAAGTTTAACGACGCCATAAAGACTGTTGCCAAGTATGTTCCGTTTCCTGCTGCTTATTGTTGGGTGTGTCTTCACCCAGAACGTGCTATGCTTGATAGACAGTTTGTGGAAGATGCAATTCAAAATGCCACAAGTTTTTATGCAAAGAAAAGGAAGAGAAAGGCTGTTTCCACTCAAGAAGCAGATAAATATAAAGTAGCTGTAATTGGCTCAGGTCCAGCCGGGTTAACTGCAGCTTATGAACTGGCTGAAAAAGGATTTCCAGTCACAGTTTTTGAAGCAATGCCCAAACTAGGTGGAATGTTACAGAAGTGCTTGCCCACCGATCGTCTGCCAAGAGACGTGCTGGATGCAGAGATTGAGCACATGAAAGATTCAGGAATAGAATTTAGAACAAACACAACAGTCGGCAAGGACTTAACTATTGAAAAGCTAAGACAAGGAGGTTTTGCGGCGATATTTATTGCGGCAGGAGCACATAGAAGCAGAGAACTAAATGTTGAAGGATGCAACCTTGAAGGAGTTACGTACGCCTTGGAATTTTTAAAAGAGGCAAACCTCGGCAAAGCAAAAGTTGGACTGAAAGTGATTGTCATCGGTGGAGGCAATGTGGCTGTTGACGCTGCCAGAACGGCTCACCGAATGGGGGCCAAAGAAGTAGTCATTCTCTATCGAAGGTCAAAAGACGAAATGCCCGCAAATCCATGGGAAGTTATGGAAGCAGAAAATGAGGGCGTAAAAATCCAATTTCTAGTCTCACCTAAGAAAATCTTAGGCAAAAACGGGCGAGTGAAGGCTCTAGAATGTATCAAGATGGGTTTAGGAGAACCAGATGATACCGGAAGAAGAGCACCAGTTCCTGTTGGAGACTCCGAGTTTATGGTAGAGACTGACAGGGTCATACTTGCAATTGGAGAGAAACCAGATCTTACATTTCTGCCGAACAACATTCAAATTACCAAAGCTGGCACAATTGCGGTTGACCCGTTCACGATGGAAACTTCTATGCTCGGCGTGTTTGCTGGAGGCGACGTCGTTTCAGGACCAGCAACTGTGGCTGAAGCCATAGTGGCAGGCAAAAGGGCAGCTTCTTCCATTGAACGATACTTAAAGAGTGAGAACTCATGACTAAGGCTGAATTGAGGGAAACCGAGAAGATAGGATCTGTCGAAGATATTCGCATTGGAGTTTATGTGTGCCATTGTGGACTAAACATAGCAGGATCCGTTGATTGCGAAGATGTAGCAAAATTCGCCGCAGATTTACCGCACGTGGTTGTTTCAAAAGATTACCGTTACACATGCTCTGATCCTGGACAAGAGTTGATCAGGAACGACATTAAAGAAAGCAAGCTTAACCGTGTTGTTGTGGCTTCGTGTTCGCCAAGGCTTCATGAACCAACATTCCGAAGAGTTTGTGAAGAGGCGGGATTGAACAAGTATCTTTTTGAAATGGCTAACATCCGTGAACACTGTAGTTGGGTACATCTACGTGACAGGAAGAGCGCTACAGAAAAGGCTAAGGATCTAGTTCGAATGGCTGTTGCAAGAGCGGTATTACTTGAACCGGAGAAGGAAAACACAGTTCCGATTATTAGGAAAGCCTTAGTTATCGGGGGCGGCGTTGCAGGTATCCAAGCCGCTCTAGATTTGGCTGACACTGGCTATCACGTGTATTTGGTTGAAAGAGAACCCAGCATAGGCGGAAGAATGGCTCAAATTGATAAGACCTTTCCAACAATGGATTGCTCAATATGCATTCTTGCACCAAAAATGGCAGATGCTGGCAGACATCCAAACATCGAGCTGTTAACTAACAGTGAGGTTCTGGAAGTCAAAGGCTACATTGGAAACTTCAAGGTAAAGGTGCTAAAGAAGCCCAGGTATGTTACAGATGAATGTAGTGCTTGTGGTGAGTGCGCTCCTGTATGTTCAGTAACTGTGCCAAACGAATTTGACGTTGGTCTCGCAACCCGACACGGAATCTACATCCCCTTTCCTCAAGCTGTGCCCTCTACTTATATCATTGACAGAGACCTTTGCCTCAACAAGGAAAACATAATCGTATGCGATAAGTGCGTCAAGGCATGTGAACGCCAAGCAATAGATTTTGAAATGAACCCTGAGACCGTGGAGTTAGAAGTTGGCACAATTGTTGCTGCCACTGGAGCCGATGTATTTGACCCCGCCTCACTGGTGGAGTATGGCTACACAAAGTTCCCTAACGTCATAACGTCTTTGGAGTTTGAACGACTAATCAACGCTGGAGGTCCATCTGGAGGTCATCTCATCAGACCAAGCGACATGAAAATTCCTAAGACAGTTGCCTTCATCCAATGCGTAGGCTCCCGCTCTGAAAAAGGACACCTCTACTGTAGCAACGTGTGCTGTATGAACACAATCAAAGACAGCCTTCTCATCAAGGAACATTGGCCTGAAACTAAGATCTACGTGTTTTACTTAGACATCCGAGCCTACGGCAAAGGCTTCGAAGATCTCTACAGAAGAGCGAAAAAAGAGGGAGTAGTATTCATCCGTGGTCTTCCAGCGGAAGTGATTGAGGACAGAAAAACCCGCAATCTTTGGCTAGTCGGCGAGAACACCTTAATGAAAAAGCTGTATCGAGTAAACGCTGAAACCGTGGTTCTATCAATAGGCATAGAACCGAGAAAAGATAGTGATGCTGTTCAGCGGCTTTTAACCCTATCCCGAACACAAGATGGATTCTTCATGGAGGCACATCCTAAACTGCGCCCGGTGGATGCACCAACAGGCGGAATCTTCCTTGCTGGTTGCGCTGAATCGCCCAAAGACATCAAAGACAGTGTAACCCAAGCAAGTGCTGCTGCTGCAAGAGCAGGTATTCTCATGGCTAAAGGAAACATCACGGTTGAGGCAATCACGCCAAGATTAATCGCGGAGAACTGCACGGGTTGCGGGGTTTGCGCTAAGATTTGTCCCTTTAATGCAGTCTTTGTAGACGAAGAAAGTAAAAAAGCTGAGTTCATAGAGGCAGCTTGCGGTGGATGTGGCACTTGTGCTGCGGGTTGCCCTTTTAACGCTATAAAGATGAGGCATTTCACTGATGAACAGATCCTTGCCCAACTCAACGCTGCAACCAAAGAGAACGCTGACAAGAAGATAGTAGCGTTTTGTTGCAACTGGTGCTCTTATGCAGGCGCTGACTTCGCAGGCGTAAGCAGAATGCAGTATTCGACAAACGTTCGGATAATTCGAACAATGTGCTCAGGGAGAGTTGCACCAAAGTTTGTAGAGTATGCCTTTTCGAGAGGTGCAGCCGCAGTGTTGGTTTCTGGATGTCATCTGGGCGACTGTCATTACATTAACGCGAACTACCAGACTGCAAAAAGGGTTGAAAAGTTATGGAAGAAGATGGAAAGGCTGGGGCTCAACAAAGACAGGTTGCAATTAGAATGGGTAAACGCCTCTGAAGGTGAAAGGCTTGCAACTAAAATCAAAGAAATGCAGGTAATTGTGAGCAGTGTAAACGCAGAGGAGATAGATAACTCAAAAAAGATGATGCGAAAAGGCTAGGTGACTTTGCTTGCCCGTGAGAATTTGGCGTAAGCCACTAGATGCTGAAAAAATCAAGGTCAAAAAAGCTGAGGTTCATATTTTAAAAAACCAATGCAAAGGATGCGGCTTCTGTATTGAATTCTGTCCAAAACAGGTTTTGGAAACTTCCGACGAACTTAACATCAAAGGTTCTCACCCACCCAAGATTGTAGATGAGACGAAGTGCGCACTCTGCGGCTTCTGCACAGCCGTTTGCCCAGACTTCGCTATTTTCACGATTGAGAAAGATTGCAAAGAAGGATGCTAAAAATGGAAACAAAGAACAAGGCTATGCTCTCCGGTCAACACTTCATGAATGGTGACGTTGCTTGCGCTGAGGGAGCCATAGCTGTTGGATGCCGATTTTTTGCAGGCTACCCGATTACCCCTGCAACGGAAATCGCTGAACGCATGGCGCGACGTTTGCCCCAAGTTAGCGGAGTATACATACAAATGGAAGATGAACTCGCTTCTATAGCAGCTGTTCTCGGCGCATCTAATGCCGGGACAAAAGCTATGACCGCGACATCTGGTCCTGGCTTCAGCCTGATGATGGAAAACATAGGTTTAGCCGTCATGACTGAGACTCCATGTGTTATTGTAGATATTATGCGGGGCGGACCTAGCACAGGTCAGCCAACCATGCCTGGACAGCAAGATGTGATGCAAGCAAGATGGGGTTCTCATGGTGACTATGAAATCATTGCTTTGACGCCTTCTTCAGTACAGGAGATGTTTGACCTAACCATTGAAGCTTTTAATCTTTCAGAAACCTATCGTGTACCAACTTTTCTTCTCGCCGATGAAATTATCGGGCATATGTGGGAACGCGTCAACATACCATCGGCCAAGTCTATCAAAGTTGTGAATCGAAAGAAACCAGTGACCCCTCCAAGCGAATATGGCCCATTTAAACCAGATGAAGACCTTGTACCTCCCATGGCTTGCTTTGGAGAAGGCTACCGTTTTCATGCCACTGGGCTCACTCATGATGAATATGGACGTCCAAAAACCGATAGCGCTGAGGTTCAACAAGATCTTGTTCAGCGTCTCTGTGAGAAAATCAGGCGAAACTCAGACAAGATTGTGAAAGTTGACAGAGTACTCTTAGAGGACGCTGAAGTTGCCGTAGTTGCCTATGGAATTGCGTCTCGAGCCGCGTTAAGCGCTGTGCGAAAAGCAAGAGCCCAGGGCATAAAGGCTGGGCTTCTCCGGTTAGTTACTGTGTGGCCCTTTCCTGACAAACAAGTTGAGGAAGTAGCTCAGAAAGTAAAGGCACTAGTTGTTCCCGAAATGAATTATGGTCAGATCGTCCGCGAAGTGCGTAGAGTAGCCAAAGAAACTCCCGTGATTTTTCTGTCAAAGCTGGGTGAGGAGCCTCATAAACCATTGGAGATATTGGACGCTTTAGGAGAATTTCGAAAGTGACAAAGAAACAGTTAGAAATGAAACATCCTTACGAAAGATTCTTGAGAAAAGAGCGAATGCCACATATCTGGTGTGAAGGTTGTGGAAACGGAATAATTCTCAACTGCTTCGCTAGGGCCCTTGATGAATTGGACATTGACCTAAACAATGTTGTTGTAGTCTCTGGAATTGGTTGTATAGGCCGCATATCTGGCTATGTTAACGCTGATTCTTTTCACACAACTCATGGACGACCTATAGCTTTCGCAACTGGTGCTAAGTTGGCTAAGCCGGAATTGAAGGTTGTTGTTATCAGTGGAGATGGAGATCTCTTCGCCATTGGAGGAAACCATTTTATTCATGCAGCGCGCAGAAACGTGGATATCAAGGTGATTTGCGCCAACAATTTCGTCTATGGCATGACTGGCGGACAATATGGACCTACAACGCCACTTGAAGCTTGGACCACCACGACTCCTTATGGAAACATTGAGCAGGCGTTTAATCTTGTTCATTTAGCTGCTGCGTCTGGCGCCGTTTACGTGGCTAGATGGACAGCGCTTCACGTTCGAAGGTTGACGGAGTCTATCAAGAAAGCTCTTCAAAAAGAAGGCTTCTCCTTTGTCGAAGTGATTTCACAGTGCCCAGAAATCTATGGACGACACAACAAGATGAAAACTGCAATTAGTATGATGAAATGGTTTAAGGAAGCATCTGAAGTTCGAAATTTCTCTGATCCCGCAAAGGCTGACATTTCTCCCAGCAGAATTATTGTGGGCGAGTTTGTAGACGTTGAAAAGCCCAGCTATGGAAGGTTACTCAGAGAAATGAAAGCTAAGCTTCAAACAGAGTAGAGAAGGGAAACATCATGAGGTTGGAGATCAGGTTAGCTGGTTTCGGTGGACAGGGCATAATAAGAGCTGGATTAATGCTAGCAATGGCATCATGCATCTATGAAGGCAAAAATGCAGTGCAAACCCAGTCGTATGGCCCTGAATCGAGAGGTGGCGCTTGCAAGTCTGAAGTGGTCATTTCGGATGAGGACATTGATTATCCAAAGGTTGTTGAACCTGACATTCTTGTTGTCCTGTCTCAAGAGGCCTACAATGCCTACGTTGAAACCGTGAAAAAAGGCGGACTCCTACTTCTAGATCCAGGTATGGTACCTTTACGCGAGTCCAAGAACGTCGGTGTCCGAGTGTTCATGATACCTGCAGCCAAAATCGCTGAGCAGCTTGGAAAAACGATTGTTGCAAACGTAGTTATGCTCGGCGCTTTAGTGTCAATAACCAAGATTATAGGAATTGAAGCTTTTCGGAAATCCCTTCTAAGTAACATTCCAAAGGGAACTGAAAAACTGAATTTAGCCGCTCTTAGAAAGGGCTACGAGTATGGGAAAAAGCTCTTGGAAGAAGCTGACACTAGTTTAAATATTGCTTAGGTTTGAGGTCGAAATAAGATGATTGTGGGAATTATGGCGGATACGCATGATCGCTTGCCCTTAGTAGACAAAGCAGTGAAAGTGTTGAATGAAAAAAACGTGGAGTTAGTGTTGCATGCAGGAGACTATATTGCTCCCTTTGTCATTCCTCATTTTGAACCGTTAAAAGCTAGATTCATCGGAGTGTTCGGCAATAACGACGGTGAAAAAAACGGATTACAAAAGAAGTTTGAAGGATTAAACGCAGAGGTTCATGGGAACTTTGCTGACGTAACGGTGGACGGAGTGAAAATCGCGCTTTTACATGGCTCAGAAGAAGAACTTCTACAGTCGCTCATCAATGTGGAAAGCCATGACATAATCATATACGGACATACACATCAAGCGAAAACCTATCGTAAAGGAAAAACTCTCATAATAAATCCAGGCGAAGTCTGCGGGTATCTAACAGAGAAATCTACAATCGCTCTTTTGAATTTGCAAACCAAAGAAACAGAAATAATTGAATTGTAAGATTACGAGCTTATCGGTAGCAGAATATTTAACCCAAGTTCGTTCTTTTCTCATCTTAGGTAGTTTCCCAATTGTAAAATTCACGTATCGGAGATAGAGAAATTGAAGGACCCTATGCAGGTTTTCGGGATTGGCACTAAACTGATTAGACCGGGAGACAATCTGGTAGACGTAATTTTTGAAACTCTAAGCAGTCAAGGACTAGAAATTAAAAACAAAGACCTGTTAGCAATAACCAGCAAGGCCGCTGCGGTTGCCCAGAATCGTCTTGCAAAATTAGATTCGATAGAGCCGTCTGAAAAAGCGACAATGCTTGCTAAAAAGCACGAGCTAGAACCCAGATTTGTAGAGGTTGTGTTGCGAGAAGCTGAGAAAGTGTATGGAGGTGCAAATAAAGCCTTGCTAACTCTAAAGAATAACATGCTTGTGGCGAACGCTGGTGTGGACCGTAAAAATGCTCCCGAAGGATACGCTACATTATGGCCACTTAATCCACATGATAGCGCCGAGAAAATTCGAAGAGAAGTCTTATCTAAGACTGGTAAACGTGTTGGCGTGCTTATAATTGACAGCAGAATTAGCCCGCTTCGTATGGGAACAACAGCCTTAGCTATAGGCATCGCTGGGTTTAAGCCGATAAAGGATTATAGAATTGAAAGAGATCTTTACAGTAAGCGCGTATACATTACAAGGCATGCTTTAGCCGATGACATAGCAAGCGCGGCACACGTAATGATGGGAGAAACAACTGCCCGAATACCAGCTGTCATAATAAGAAACGCGCCAGTAATCCTAAGTGAAGAATTTGACCCAAACTCTATGACAATTCCAGCAGAACAATGCCTTTTCATGCAGTCATTTTTGAGAAAAGCTTCAGGTGTCTTTTGAAGATTCTTACAGTGTTCCTTTGAATAGATCCTCTTGCTTAGAAATGAACAGGTCTTTGGTGGCGCATTTTTCCGTAAGTTCTGCGCTATTGAGGTTTTTTACGATGGCCACAGGTATGCCTTCGCTTCCTTGTCCTATAACTAGTTCAGCTGCAGCTGCGATTTCATCTACTATTGCTATGTTTTTCACCTTCAAAACATAGCTGTAAAGGTCTTCTTTGCCACGATAATCTCTGAAAGGGTTGATTCCCGCTATTCCGATGGCGTATTCTACTTGTCCCTTTCGAAAGGGTCGACTATAGGTGTCGCTTATTATTACTGCAACATTTTTTCCGGTGGCTTCCATTATTTTTTGGCGAATTTGTCTCGCGGAGTCATCTATGTTTCTTGGCAGAAGGGCATAAGAGTCATCACCCTTGATGTTTGACTTGTCTATTCCAGCGTTGATGCATATTATGCCGTTATTGTCTTCCACGATAAACGTATCTGAAGATACCTTAACAATTCTCTGAGAAGCTTGTAGCACCAGTTCAACAAAACTTGGGTGTTTTAGTGTGGTCTTTGCGATTTCCTTTGCTTTCTTGGAGGGGTCAACATTTTTTAATTGGAAAACTCTTCCTTCAGCCTTGGAGACAATTTTTTGAGCAACAACTAGAATGTCTCCATCTTCAATGGGGACTCCTTGCTTCTGTGCAGTTCTATTTATCAGCTCAGCTAAATCGTCTCCGTTTTTCACAGATGGAAAACCTACGAGGCCAATAATGTTGATTGTTTTCGTATTCTTCATTGTATAGTCATCACTTCAACGGTCTTCAAGCTTCTCTTGGTAAAGGAAAACTCGCTTATATAAATAGAACACAGCGCGTTCGCAAACTGCGATGCTTGGTTGGTGGTGGGTTATGGCGGGGAATGATTACAATATTATTGATAGGCAGGTCAGAGCCCCGTCTCCCTTGTGAAATTCTGATACTTCTAGTTCTTTGACGAAAAAGCCTTCCTGTTCTATGAGTTTCCTAGTTTTTGGATAGCCTTTCGCCATCAAGACAGTTCCGTTTATGGCGAGACAATCCGCAGCGTATTCTTCTCCTCTTGGAACCACAATTTTCCTGAAGTCTCGCAGAGTGTCTGTGTCAAAGTGTCCCTTTGAAAGGATGACATAGTTAGCTCCAAGATAAGTGCACGCAGACTTCAGATGAAGCACGTTTCGAATCTTTACTGGAACTATCTCCAAATTGCTGTCTTCTAAGATTCTCCTGAGCTGCTCTATGGCCTGTACATTAGTTCGAGCTGAGAGCCCTATCAAAACTTTGTCTTCAATTCTGAGCACATCTCCGCCATCAATGACAGCAGGCGGCCTAATACAACGTGTCTCTCTTAGTTCTTTCAACACTTTGGCGACTTCAACCACTTCTTTGGCGCGTGATTTTAGGCTTAAGTTGCAGATTACTGCCTTTTCCCCAAGTATTACTGCTGTGTCCTCTACGAAACAGCTGTCAGCAAGAGCGTTTTCGCCCTTTATCCAGATAAGGTCGAGTCCAAGCTCTTGTAGTGCCTCGCAGTATTCTGCGTGTTGCCTTCTTGCAAGAGCAACGTCTATTTTTTCAACTTTCGTTCGCACGCACCGGTCATATGAATCAGGCACCGGTCGAACAACAGCGTGTTTCACTGTGGTCGCATTCATAGAATTCATCACTCCATTTCAACACTGCGCACACGGCTTGCTTCAAAAGTAATCTCTCCGAAAATATCAGTTTTTCTTCGAGATTTCAAATAATCTTGGTAAGCTTCAACAATCGTGGTTGTTGTGCAAGAAGTGAGACCCCGCTTTCAGATGTTGATTGAGAATGCCATACCACCTCATTCACATTGTGTGCAAGGGCAAAGATAATTATGAATACAATGCACGCGCATTACCATCGAACACATTTTAAATAAGATGGCTAATTACAATGATGTGTGGAAATTTAGATGCTAAATAACAAAAAGAAACTCACCACAAACTTCGGCAGGGTTGTAGATGATGACCAAAACTCTCTGACAGCAGGAGATCGTGGCCCAGTTTTGATTCAGGATGTCCACTTGATTGAGAAATTGGCTCACTTCAACCGTGAACAAATACCTGAACGGATTGTACATGCCAAAGGTGCAGGCGCCGGAGGATACTTTGAGGTGACCACTGACGTAACGAGGTACACCAAGGCCAAGTTCCTCTCCAAAGTCGGTAAGCGCACCGAAGTGCTTGCAAGATTCTCCACAGTAGGTGGCGAAAAGGGCTCAGCAGATGCGGAGCGTGATCCCCGAGGATTTGCAGTCAAGTTCTATACTGAAGAAGGCAACTATGACCTTGTAGGCAATAACACTCCAGTCTTTTTCATTCGTGACCCCCTGAAGTTTCCAGACTTCATTCATACACAAAAACGGAATCCGGCAACTAACCTCAAAGACGCAAATATGTTTTGGGACTTCCTATCGTTAACACCTGAGTCTATTCATCAAGTTACCATTCTTTTCTCTGACAGGGGGACTCCTAAGTCATATCGTCACATGAATGGCTACGGAAGTCACACGTTTAAGTGGTACAGCCAAAAGGGGGAGTATTTCTGGGTGAAGTATCATTTCAAAACGGATCAAGGCATCCAAAATCTAACGCGCGAAGAAGCAGAGCATACGAAAGGGACTGATCCCGACCATGCCACTCGAGATCTCGACAACGCGATCAAAAGAGGTGAACATCCCTCTTGGACACTTCAGGTGCAGATAATGAAACCTGAAGACGCTGACGACTATCGCTTTGACATATTTGACGTCACCAAGGTCTGGCCTCATAAAGATTATCCACCAATAGAGGTAGGTCGCATGGTTTTAAATCGTAACCCAGAGAATTACTTCGCCGAGGTCGAGCAGGCTGCCTTTTCTCCAGCAAACCTTGTCCCAGGCATAGCTGCATCACCAGATAAAATGCTGCAAGGCCGCTTGTTTGCATATCATGATGCTCATCGTTATCGTTTGGGCCCCAACTATCTGCTCCTGCCTGTGAATCG
>JAPUUO010000041.1 GCA_026967815.1 Candidatus Bathyarchaeota archaeon
GGAATTGAAGCCTTAGAACCAGGCATCCTCGCAGAAGCAAACCAAAACATCCTGTACGTCGATGAAATCAACTTACTTCCAGACCACATCGCTGACGACTTGTTAGATGCTGCTGCAACGGGCTGGAACGTTGTAGAACGTGAAGGAATATCCGTCAGCCACCCTTCCAGATTTATCTTCATCGGAACCATGAACCCCGAAGAAGGGGAACTTCGCCCACAACTTCTAGATCGCTTTCCCCTCTCTGTCAGTGTGGAAAGAATAAATTCAGTCAAGGAAAGAATGGAAGTCGTGAAGAGAAATCTCGAATTTGAAAGGAGCCCTGAGAGTTTCCTAAAAGAATACGCTTCAATTCAACAGGATCTAAGAAACAAGACAGCTCAAGCAAGAAAAATTCTGCCTAAGGTAATAGTATCCGAAAAACTTCTTGCAGCTATATGTAAAGCTTGTTTAGACCTCAAAGTTGACGGAATGAGACCCGACATCGTGCTCAGCAAAGCAGCGCAGACGCTGGCAGCATTTGAAGATAGAACGAATGTTACCTTAAATGATGTTCTAGTCGCCTCTGAACTAACCTTAAGTCACAGAACAAGAGAGGGAGGATTCTTGGAGCCCGCGACCACAGAGGAGATCAAGAAGGTTTTCATTGCAGCCATTAAAGAAGTCAGACACCTCCCAGCAGAAACCGTTCAAGAAGCAGAAGAAAAAAAAGAAAAAGCAGGAGGAAAAGAGGCGCCAAGCTGGGTTAAAGCTGCCTTTAAAGAGATAGGAGACACGAGCGAAAAAGAAGAAAAATATTATAAAAAGATTCAGCGCAACCGCCTGTGGAAGCGCCTTAATAGACTCTTTTTCACGCTTAGCACACATGTATTTGGGCTCACGAAGAGGCTGAAACATGCAATTCAAGATGCACCCATTGTAGACAGCATTGTCAAAGGAAGATCTAAAGCTAAAGGATATCAAGGAGGAAAAATTCCAGAAAAGAAAGAAGCAAAACAATTTTCCTTTACAACTGGGCAGCGTCCTGAGACTTCCGAAGAACCGAAGTTTGGCATAGCAAAAATACAAGGAGAAAAGATGAAAGGAATTCCATCAGTCAGTTCAGCAGCAGGGTCTCCAGAGATGGTTACAGGTATTTCACTATTCGACAAGATTAAGGAGACCGCCCTTATTCCCTTTAAATTATTTTTCAATGTGAAAGTATCTTCTTCCAAAAAGATTGGCAGTCAGGCTGGCAAAAGAGCTGAGACCATTACAACTCTACATCGTGGACGACCGCGCGGTTGGAAATTTCCCAAAGGCAAACCCAGAGATGTTCATCTCCCAGCAACTATTAGAGCGGCAGCCTTGAAGCAGAAACATCGGGAAAAGCCGATGGAAACAGCGCTCAAGATAAGTGTTGGAGATATAAGGGAAAAACTGCGTCTTTACAAGGCCCCAATGACATTGGTCTTTGTTATCGATCTAAGCGGTTCCATGATGCTCAATATTGAAGCTGTTAAGAACGCTTTGCTTAAACTGCATAGAGACGCCTATCGGTATCGCGACAAAGTGGGTATAGTGGCTTTAAAAGACACTGGAGCTGTTATTGTTCAACATCCAACAACGAATCTAAGAGTTGTCGCAAATAAGTTACTAGATCTAAAAATCAGTGGGTTCACATCGTTAGCTGCTGGAATGCTTAAAGCTTGGGAAGTTCTAAAAGAGGCAAAACGAAGAAACAGGTCGACAATACCAGTTATGGTCATAATAACCGATGGCAGTGCGAACGTGCCCTTATTGAGGGGTCTAGGAACTGGTGAAATACGTCATTTTGATGAAATTGGCATCATTACTCGAGAGTTCGAAGAATTGGCCGTAAGAGATGTCATGTCAGTTTCGAAAATGATTCGAAAAGAAGGAGTCCACACAGTTGTTGTGAACACGAATCCACATCTTTACGGAAGAGAAACCTATGGATTTTCAGTAACAAGGCATATCGCTTCGATTACTGGTGGCAGTCTCCATGTAGTGGGAAGACTGGCGAGCGAAGAAGAACTCACTGAAAGAATCTTTGGAGAAATCGCTGAAGACCAGAGATTAATAGCACATAAGGTAAGACATCCTCGTCCTCCTGCAAGATTTTAGACCAAGTCTTGGCAATTTTCTGCACTACAGATTTAAATCACATAGGAAGATTATGAGTGATTACGATGGCTAGCCAAAAAATTGTTGTATGGATGGGCTCATCCAGCGATATTCCCTTTGCACATCGTATTGGAGACTTCGTTAAAGAAGAGATGTTTTCTGTGCAATGTGAATACCGTGTGAGTTCAGCACACAAAACTCCAGAAAAACTGCTGAAAGAACTAGAAGCTTACGAGCAATCCGATGACAAGATCGTCTACATCACAGTAGCTGGCTTATCCGATGCTCTCTCCGGGGTTGTCGCTGGATATTCAAACTATCCAGTAATTGCTTGTTCTCCAGATGCTGAAAAACATGGTTGGTCAAAGGTTTTCTCTTCAACAATGACCCCGAGAGGTGTAGCAGTCTCCTATGTTGTAAAGCCAGAAAACGCTGCCTTGATGGCTGCCAAGATTCTGGCTCTGTCAAATCCTTCACTTTTCAGGGAAGTCAATAGATTTAGGCAAAAAATGAAAAGAACCGTTGAAAAGGCAGATGAAGAATTAAGGAAAAGAGGTTTTTGAGCTCTATAATGAGCATGTTGAGGCCGAATAATGCATTGCGATGTTGTCTTAGAGACTAATCTTACTATTCCACTCTTCAAGAGAGGAAAAGTAAGAGATGTTTACGACCTACGAGACAAACTCTTAATTGTCTCTACGGACAGAATCTCAGCCTTCGATATTGTCTTACCCAATGGGGTACCATGCAAAGGCGAGGCCCTCAACCGGCTTTCTGTCTACTGGTTTAAGGAAACAAATGATATCGTTCAAAATCACATCCTAGACGTTCTAGATCCTAGAACAGTTCTTGTTAGGAAAACCAGCCCTATAAAAATTGAGTTCGTTGTCAGAGGCTACCTTTACGGTTCCTTGTGGAAAAAATATGTTAGTGGAGAGGCACCAGACCTGCCTTCAGGCATGAAAAAGGCTGAGCGTCTTCCCAATCCTATTCTTACGCCGACAACAAAAGCAGAAGAAGGTCATGACATTGACATTGAAAAAGGCGAAATCCTCAGACAAATTGGAAGAGAAACCGCAAACGAAACTGAGGAAGTTTGCTTGAAGATTTATGAAAAAGCCTCAAAGAAAGCTGAATCTAACGGTATAATCATTGCTGATACGAAACTGGAGTTCGGCTTCTATGGTGACGAGCTGATTCTGATCGATGAATTGCTTACACCTGACTCGTCACGTTTTTGGCCTATGGAAAAATATAAGGTCGGCGGGAATCAGTTCAGTTTTGACAAGCAATATGTTAGAGACTATTTGGAAAGCATAAGATGGGACAAACAGCCGCCAGCGCCAATTCTACCAGAAAACATTATTGCTGAAACGTCTAAAAAGTACATTGAAGCCTACGAAAGATTAACTGGCAGAAAGTTTTGATATATAAGTGTCAAAAACTTCTAAATAGAAAGTGTTAAATTTGCTATTAACTGTCTAAGAAATGGTGAAAAATCATGGTAATTGCGAGAGAAGAAATGCAAAAAATTGTAAAATCATATAAAGAACCAATTGGGCTTAATCTGGGCTCTCATTCCGCTCTTGACGCATGGCAAGGACAAAGAGACTATGGCTTAAGAAGCATTACGTACACAACTCCAGCAAGAGCTCGTATCTACCTGCAAAATCCAATGGTTGGAGAACCCGGCAAAGCCATAGAAGACTTACCAAGCCGTGTCAGAGAAGACCTAATAGTTGTCAACGACCCCAAAGACATTAGGAAAGCTGGAAACTGGAAAAGTGCCATACTCGTTCTTAACGAGTATCGGGACATAGTAAAACATGTTGACTACTTAATCAATCTAGAATGTCTCCAAATCCCCAATAGAGCATTTTCTGTTTACGTCGGTGGAGATGAGTACTGCAGTGTTATAGAAAATCATTTTGCAGTTCCGATTGTTGGTTCAAGAAAGGCCTTGAAAATTGAGAATAGGGGAGAAATCGAAAAAGACTATTATTGGTTTTCTGAAAAGGCTGGAATTCCCTATCCGAAATCTTACGAGTTTGAAGTTCACTCGAGTGGAATAAAATTCAAAGAGCCAATAGATGAACCCATGCTACTCAAGGCAGAACATGCCCACCGCTCCTTTGAAAGAGAATTCATTTTTGCGGCTGATTCAAACGACCTTGAAGAAAAAGTGCAAAGAGAAATGGAAGCAGGAAACCTGACAACAGAATGCCTAGAAAGCGCTCGGGTAGAGCAAATTGTCTTAGGTCCTCACGCCAACTTTAACTTCTTCTTTTCGCCACTTGACGCCAAAAAGGAATGGGGAGACGTAGACGACTGGTTTGCTAAGCTATACAATGTGAGCCTCAAAGAAGCCCGAACTTGCCTTGCAAACCAGTTTCTGTCCATAGACGAACGAAGAGAAACCATACTAGATGGCGTAAGACGACTGCCAATAGATGTCCAACAAAAAATCAAGAAAGTTCCCTCCTTCGAGGTCTCAGCTCATCTAATGATGAGCTTACGCGAATCACTGCTTAAAGATATACATCGTTACGCAGACGCCTTCCTCTTGGCTTTGGAAGAGTATGAACCTCCAGGGATAATCGGCGCTTGGTGTTTGCAGACGTTAATTACTTGGGACAGAATCTCCAAGTATGAACTGCGACCCAAAGCTAAGTTGGACTTTACAAGTGGAGCCGAAGCGAAAACTGCAATGGACTACGGCATATATGATGTGCCGGAAGGTCTAGAACCTTACATGCACATTCCAGTTACGCAAGATCTGGCCCTGAGACATGGGGGCGGAACCAACGTGCACATGGGCATAGGATCTCAGTATGCTAACGCCAAATATCAGAAACCAATGAGCATGGGAGATAGAATAGCCCTAGAGATTCGAAACGCTTGGAAAAGAAAACAGCTTGAAGAGATCGTGACATGAATACGTCTAGACTTAGGTTTTAGGTGGAATTGGTGTCATCAAGCTTCACGTATGCCAAGGCTGGAGTAGACCGAGAACAAAGAGCGAAATCTAAAGCAGCACTAAAAACTCTAGAACAAACCTACAAGCATAGCCACTATGGAGAAGTGATTCAACTACCATACGGCAACATCTTCCCAGTCGGAGAAAAATACTTTGACCTGGCCATAGAAGGTGTTGGCACCAAAGTCCTTCTGGCTCAACTGGCAAATAAATACGACACAATAGGAATAGACGCAGTGGCTTTGGCGGCAAACGATGTCATACGTTCTGGAGCCAAACCCCTAGCAGTTGCTGACAACATACATGCACATGTCTCTAACCCAAACCTAGTGGCTGAATGGATAAAAAGCATAGCAAAAGGAGCAGATGAGGCTGGTTGCATAGTGCCAAGTGGAGAAATCGGCGATGTAGCAGACGTAATAAAAGGGATGTCCGAAGGTATAGGCTTCGATATGGTTGTTGCTTGCATTGGAGAACTGGGTAGAAGCGACATAATTTTTGGAAACAACATCAAGTCAGGAGATGCGGTGATTGGCTTAAGAAGTTCTGGCATACACAGCAATGGAATAACGCTTGCAAGAAAAATACTTTTTAAACAATGGGGCGGCAAATACGAACCCTTTGAGATTCCAGAAGGATTTGATAGAGAACTCGTTTATGAAGTTCTGGAACCAATGGCAATCTACGTCAAGCCCTTTGTAAAAGCTGCCAAGAAATATGAGATTAGAGGAGCAGTTCACATCACTGGAGACGCTTACTTGAAATTCGACAAGTTGATGCTTTTCTCCAAGGAAGTGGGCTTCGAATTCGACAGCTTCAGACCTCAACCGATTTTTGGGCTAATCCAGAAAGTCGCGGAGGAAATCAAGGTTCCAATAACAGATGAGGAAATGCTGAAAACTTTCAACATGGGTTGGGGTTTCGCAGTAGTTGTTGACAAAAACGAGAAAGACGCTGTTATGAATAGCTTTGAAAGGGACAGCATCCATGCCGAACAGATAGGACAAGTCACCTACTCTAAGAAAATCGTCGCTATTTACAAAGGCAAGAAAATTCTGCTCAAATGAGTCAATATGCATAATAACGTAAAAATAGACTGATTCATGTCACAAAAATTGATATATACTTGTGTCTACAGGTGTGAATTATGTATGGCTCCCTGAAAGAAGAGTGCGGTGTGTTCGGCGCACAGCAGTTTAACGGCAGTTCCGTATTCCCTTATATCTACTGGGGGCTCAGAGCGCAAAACCATCGAGGTCATCAGTCTCACGGCATGATCACATATGATGGAGACTTCCACACCTACAAAGCTTTAGACTTGGTTCCAAAGATAAAGAAAGCAGATTTCCAAAACTGGCTTAGAAAACTGCCAGGGTTTGCAGCCATTGGGAATATCCGCTATACAACTTCAGGTGGCACCGACGAGCAATCCTTGATCAATGGCACACAACCTTTTCTTGTAGAAACAGAAAAAGCCAAACTTGCTGTATCGTTCAATGGCAATTTAGTGAACCACTTCAAGCTGCGAAACCAATTCGAAGAAAGCGCTCCCCAGTTTTGCTATGAATGCGATGTAGAACTGATTGGCAGAAAACTAGTTATGGAATTGGCCAAGAAGGGAGACCTGGCCTCGTCTGTCAAGAGCTGCATGAACGAGATCGAAGGAGCCTTTTCTGTCATAGGCCTAACCAGAAACGGAGAGTTATTCGGTTTCAAGGATCCATACGGGATTAAACCGCTTTGTTGCGGCAACAGCCCAGATGACACAATCCGTGCTGTCTCCTCTGAAACTGTAGGTCTTAACATCAGCGGCTTTGAGTACGATTTCGAGCTGGAGCCAGGAGAATTCATATCAGCAACAAAGGACGGTTTCGTTCGAGAGCAGCTTGTTCCATGCAAAAGAAGGGCGCTTTGTGCTTTCGAGTTCGCATACTTCGCCAGACCAGATTCAAGGCTTGGAAACAAGTTCGTCTACGAAGTACGAGAAGAATTCGGAAGAAATCTCGCCAAGGAGTATGGTGAATTCATCAAAGACGCGGATGTTATCATATCTTTGCCAGAAACAGGGGACGATGTCGCTCTAGGTCTTCACGAAGCAACAGGTTTGCGTTGGGAACGCGCAGTTCGGAGACACCGCTATGTGACTGAACGCGCATTCATCCTCCTACCCGAAGAACGCTATGCCACAATTGACCGAAAGCTCAACATCCTTGGGAGCAAAATCAGCGGCAAGAAGGTTGCAGTCACTGAAGACAGCATCGTCAGAGGCGACACAACAACAGTTGTCATAGAAAAACTGCGAAGAATGGGAGCAAAAAAAGTCTACATGTTTATCACTTTTCCTAGAATCATAGGTCCCTGCTTCTATGGAATCGACATGGCAACCTATGGCGAACTGATCGGTTCCCGACATCGTCCAGAAGAAATTGCAGAAATAATAGGCGCGGACGCTGTGAACTATCAGTCGATAGGTGCCTTTGTCAAATCTACTGGCTTGCGGAAAGACGAGTTGTGTTTGGGATGTATTACAGGAAAATACCCGACGCCTCTTGCCCAAAAGATGGCAGATGAGATGCGAGAAAAATTTGAAAATGGCTACAAAGAAACAGGAAGGATATACGAAGTTTCTAGCATAATCTGATAGAGCAAGATGGTCTCTCTGTTCTCCTTCAAAGGGTTTGACTCGTTGTAATAAGTTACTTGCGGCCTCTTGATGCCACGTTTTCGTCCATGCGCATTGACCCTTCGAATCAAATAATTAATCTGAACGATATAATAACTTGATAATAGTGATGAAGCAATGCCAACTAAACCCCTATACCTATATGACAGCTATATGAAAGAATTCGAATCAAAAATAGAACTTGTAACAGCTAATCATATAGTGTTGGATCAAACAGCCTTTCATCCACTCACAGGCGGCGTAGCCTACGATATGGGATACTTAATGAACGGAGGCCTGAAGTATCAAGTCGTGAAGGTGGAGATCAACAGAGAAACAAAAGACATAAGTCACATACTTGAAGAGAAAGCGGACTTGAACCAAGGAGAACATGTAAAAGGAATACTAGACTGGGACAGAAGATACCGATTAATGCGATTCCACACTGCTGCGCACCTGATAGCAGCTATCATGTACAATGACTATAACGCATTGGTGACAGGAGGACAAATAGACTACAAGCATGCAAAAATAGACTTCAACCTTCCCAGAACGGATCGAGAAATATTCGAAGCCGCTGTTGAAAAAGCTAACGAAGAAGCGAGTAGAAACGTTTCATTAAAAATCTATTTCTTGACAAGGAAGGAAGCCTTGAAAATTCCTGGAATAGTAAAATTAGCTGAGAGAATGCCTCCACAAGAAAAAGAATTGAGGATTGTGGAGATACCCAGCATAGATGTACAAGCCGACGGCGGACCACACGTCAAGAACACCAAGGAAATAGGAAAAATACACCTCTTAAAGATAGAAAACAAAGGAAAAAACAAAAGAAGAATATATTTTGACGCAGAAAAAAGACATGTGCCTTGAGAGCTAGGTACCAGCCTTAAGGTTTTGAAACCTGCTTGTGCTAGAGCTCGACATGAAACGAAAACCATGAGACGGTTAGGTATTATACGCGGGCTGCTTGTTTTCTGATATCCTTACCCAAGAGCAAAGAAAAAATGAAAATGCAGACGAGTGCTACTATAAGCCAGATCATGTCTTGTGTATACAGTAATTCGTATAGAAAAACCGCTATCCAGAAAATTACAAGAAAGACATCGATGATTAACCCTTTGGCAATTTTCCTTTTGGTCATCTAATTACCCAAGTCTCTTGTATCCTAAAATCCGTGCCGGCAGAGGCTATAAGGTTTCTCCTTTGCTCGTTATGTTACAGATATCGTTTCTGCTTTGATGAACTGACAAATACGCTGGTCTCTACATGAAAGCGTGAAAGAAACTAGGATTCCGTTGACAGCCGGTGTGTAGGGAAATTTTTATCGGCAAGCATCGAAGATAGGTTGTTGAAAGCATCATAATAATAGGAATCTGTGGGGGGTCTCACCACTGCCAGAGAAAGTCGGCGTTTTAGCCGTGTCCTACGGTGCCAGAGCAGCAGCAATGATCGATGCTTTTGCGCGCAGTCAAAATTATCGAGTGGGAATTTACGTCGCAGACAAGCAGAGAAACCCGTTTAATGTGAAAAGAGCCAAAGAACATGTCGTTATCCCAGATCTCAACATTGAACAGATCTGCAAATTCGCCAAGAGATACAAACACAAAATCGATTTCGGCATAGTGGGTCCAGAAAAACCTATAATCAATGGCATTCGAGATATTGTCGAAAAAGAAATCGACATACCTCTCATATGTCCAACAAAAGAATATGCTCTCGAAGCCAGCAAAGTTGCCCAAAGATTACTCTTCCAAAGAGTTGTGCCCGAAACTAACCCGAAATTCAAGGTTTTTAATCCTAAAGACTACACTGTAACTGCAGTTAAAAGAGAAGTCAACAAATGGCTAAATGAAATAGGGAATGAGGTTGCAGTGAAACCTGATCGACCAGCCGCTGGTAAAGGAGTGGGTGTCTGGGGCGATCACTTCAACACTCGTGAAGAACTAGTCGACCACTTCATGTCCAACATTGAATATGGACCAGTAATAATCGAAGAAAAGATTGAAGGTGAAGAATCTAGCTTTCAAGCATTTTGCGACGGAAAGCACTTAGTGCCGCTACCTGAAACTCGAGATTATAAGCGTGCGTTTGACAAAGACAAGGGTCCAAACACGGGTGGAATGGGTTCCTACAAAGATGTCGGCGACATACTACCCTTCATGACCACAGTTGACAAGGAGAAGGAAATCGACATAGTAAACAAGGTTTTCAGGGAATTACGGAGACGAGCAGCAAGCACTGACTTACGTGGCATCCCTTTTTACGATGCTTTCATTCACACCAGCGCAGGTCCTAAGCTTCTCGAAAACAATAGCCGCCCGGGTGACCCGGAGATACAAAATATTCTACCTGTGTTAAAAGACGATTTCGTTGACATATGCTACAAAATGCTCGAAGGGAATTTGATAGGGGTAAATCTTGAAACAAAAGCAACAGTTGTCACCTATAAAGTGCCGCCGAACTACGGCGGATTTGTAGATACATTTCCTGAACGCGTCAAAACTGACGAAGCAAATAAGCCAGTTAGTCTCGTTCAGGCGGAGAAGCTTGCTGAAAAATATAAGGATGCAATTCGGATTTATCCCGCTTCAACAGAACTCAGAGAGAATGGAAATATCTACGCTCTTAGGTCAAGAGCCGTTAGTGTGGTCGGCATCGGAAACAGTATTCATGAAGCAAGAGAAATCTCGCTGGAAGGCACCAAGGAAATTACGGGAGGATCGCTTTGGAACAGAACCGACATAGCGTCTAGAGAACACATAAGAAAAAGCATCGAACACATGGAAAAATTGAGGCTATCCAAGAGATGAGCAAAGCCTCACAGAGAATTTTCATCTCCGATTGTGAAGGACCAATATCAAAAAACGATAACGCGTTTGAGCTTGCGGCTCACTATATCCCACAAGGGGACAACTTCTTCACATTAATAAGCAGCTACGATGACATTCTGGCCGACATCGTGAAGAAACCGGGCTATACAGCTGGAGACACTTTGAAGCTCATACTTCCATTTCTCAAAGCTTACGGCGCAACCAATCAAGGCATAACAGAATACTCTTCCAAAAATGTGCTCTTGGTTCCCGGAGCCAAACACATGCTTCAATTTGTCAAAGCGGTTATGCCATCGTTTATTGTCAGCACAAGTTATGAACAGTATATGCGAGCCTTATGTTACCTC